>JBBQWG010000006.1:0-162370 GCA_038210825.1 Verrucomicrobiales bacterium | reverse complement strand
AAGCGCCCGGCCCCCAAGTCATAAAAGGACGAAACCGAAATCTTATGGATTTTACAGTTAGGCTTGCGGAAATGGCCCCGAAACCAGAAGCGGCCTCAAGAGCGGCCCAAAATCGGCCGATGACTTTTTGCGGCCACATCTTTCCAACAAATCCCGGAATATGTGTCTGTTCCTTTATACAACCAAAGTTCAATAGCGTCCACCGTCCGGACCTATCACTCTGCCATTCCATGAAATTCCATCCCCGTTGCTTCAAGTTAAAATCCGGCCTCGCCCTTCTGCCCGCTCTGGCGGCAGGCTCCTCCGCGCAGGCTGCGGCAGACGCGAACCTCGCCAAACAACTGGCCAATCCCGTAGCCAGCCTGATTTCGGTACCGTTCCAGGCCAATTGGGACTTCGGGATCGGGGTCAACGATGCCAGCCGGTTTACTCTGAATGTGCAGCCGGTCATCCCGGTCAGCCTGACCGAAGACTGGAACCTGATCATCCGCACCATTCTGCCGTTGATCGATGCGGAATCGCCCGCGCCCGGCATTGATGATGCCTCGGGACTGGGTGATACCGTGCAGAGTTTCTTTTTATCGCCCAAGGAACCGGTGAACGGCTGGATCCTGGCCGCCGGCCCGGTAATGCTTTGGCCTACCGCCACCGATGATTTGCTGGGCGGTGAAAAATGGGGCGCGGGTCCCACCGGTCTCGCCCTGAAACAAACCGGCCCGTGGACCTATGGCTTGCTGTTCAACCACCTGTGGTCCTTTGCCGGGGAAGATGCCCGCAGTGAAGTCAACGCTACCTTCATTCAGCCGTTCTGTTCCTACATCACCAGCACCAAAACCACCTTCACGATCAATGCCGAGTCCACCTACGACTGGGAACGGGAGCAATGGAGCGTGCCCCTGAATGCCGTGGTCTCACAACTCTTCAAAATCGGCAACCACCCCATGCAGGCCTTTGTGGGTGGCCGTTATTACGCCGAGGGTCCGGATGGCGGCCCGGAATGGGGACTGCGAGCCGGTCTGGTGCTGCTGTTCCCCAAGGGTTAAGCCGCTCCCCCCGCCGGGTCCTGGCCTCAGACCCCGGTTTTGAAGCTGGCCGTCCCCGCATCCGCGAATAAATTGAAGCTGGATCTGCCATCCGGCGTGTAGCACCAAAGAATTATTGCAGGATGAACCGGCCAGCAGGATGATTTGAATTCCCTACCTTCACCCTTTCCCTCCGGCAGGAGGCACGCCAGCCCGGGCATCCCGTGATAACCCGGAGGCGGGACCTGCCCACTCCCCTCTTTTCCATGCCCATGCTTCCTTCGCGATTCAGTGCCACTGCGGTCACCGCCCTGCTGGGGTTGGCCGCCCTCGCTGGCTTGGTGGTGCTGAGTCTGTGGCCCACCGCACGGCGGGGCCCGGCTCCGGAGATCAGCCGCACCCTGCCGGTTTTGTTCGCCCCGACGGTGCCCAATCCCGGACCGGCCCCGGCTCCGGCCCCGGAGGGAATGGTGTGGATACCCGGCGGGGAATTTTCCATGGGCAGCGATGCATCCAACGACTCCATGTGCAGCATGCCTGGCCTGACCAGTGATGCCCAGCCGGTGCACCGGGTTTATGTGGACGGTTTCTGGATGGATGCCACGGAAGTCACCAACGCGGAGTTTGCCGAATTTGTCAGGGATACCGGTTACGTGACCGTCGCGGAACGGAAGCCGACCCAGGAGGAATTTCCCACCGCGCCACCGGAAAACCTCATCGCCGGGTCCACCGTGTTCCAACCCACTCCCGGAGTTGTCAGGCTCGATGACTATTTCCAATGGTGGAGTTATATCCCGGGGGCGGACTGGCGCCATCCTGGCGGCCCGGACACCAACATCGAGGGCCGCGGAAATTATCCGGTGGTGCAGGTGGCCTATGAAGACGCTGCCGCCTACGCCAAATGGGCCGGCAAACGGCTGCCCACCGAGGCCGAGTGGGAGTTCGCCGCCCGCGGCGGAGCGGCCGGGAATCTCTATGCCTGGGGCAATGAATTGAAACCCGGCGGCCAATACCGTGCTAACATTTATCAGGGAAAGTTTCCCATGGAAAACGGCGATACCGGTGAAGATGGTTTCAAGGGCATGGCCCCGGTCGCGCAATATCCGCCTAACGCCTATGGCCTGCACGATGTGGGGGGCAATGTCTGGGAATGGTGCAGCGACTGGTATCACGTCGACACCTACCGCAGCCGGTCACCGCCCGGCAGCGTGACCCGCAATCCGCAGGGACCCTCCACCTCCCACGATCCCGCCGAACCCACGGAGAAAAAACGCGTCCACCGCGGCGGCTCATTTCTCTGCACCGACCTCTACTGCACCCGCTACATGATCGGAACGCGGGGCAAAGGCGAGGCGCGCACCGCCAGCGACCACGTGGGCTTCCGTTGTGTCAGGGCAGTGCGCGCCCCCTGAAAGATCCCCCGCCCCATCACTTATCTCCACCCTTTTTTGCTTCAGCAACGTTCCCTCCAGCTCCCCATACCATTTCCTCCCTGTTCATCGCATCGCATCCCAACCCAACCCAACCCAACCCAATACCAACCCAATCCCAACCTGCCAACAATCCATGAAAACCAGCATCCTCCTTTCCTGCATGGCCGCCCTGACCATGGCCACGGCCGCCCCGGCCGGCACCCAAGCGCCTCAGGCCCCGCTGCCGCCCGCTCCGGCTCCCTCCGGGGACGACTGGTGGTTCCGCGCCGCCCCCTACGGCTGGCTCACGGCGATGGAAGGCGATGTTGGCATTGGTCGCCTCTCTGCCCCCGTGGACATCAGCATCTCCGACACTCTCGACAGCCTCGACATGGCCTTCATGGGGGTATTCGAAGTCGGCAAAGGCAATCTCTCGGTGGGCTTGGATGTGATCTACGGTAAAGTTTCGGAGGATATCGATGCCGGAGGCCGCATCTTTGACAGTTTCCGCTTTGAGGAGAAGCAATGGATCCTGACTCCCTTCCTTGCCTGCCGCGTCATCCAGACGGAGGGATACCACATGGATGTTTTCGCCGGAGCCCGCATCACGATCCTCGAAACCGAACTCACAGGCCGCCGCACCGGTGGCGGGGACCTCTCCGCCAGCGCCGACACCGACTGGGCCGATCCGATCATCGGGATCCGCGGCCAGGCCGATTTCGCGGACCGGTGGTTCTTCCGCTACAATGGTGACGTCGGCGGCTTTGGGACGAATTCCGACCTGACCTGGCAGGCCTTTGCCGGAATTGGCTATAAATTCACGGAAAATGTCAGCGGCGCGTTCGGCTACCGCGGGCTTGGGGTGGACTACAGCAAAGGAAACTTCTCCTACGATGTCGTTTCCCATGGACCGGTGATCGGCTTTGAAGTGCGGTTCTAACCTGCCGCGCAGGGGTGCTTTATCCCGGGCTGGATCCCGTCAGATCCGGCCCGGGATCAGCGTCAGGGTCATCCCTACTTTTGGGCTGCGGGAGCAGTTTGGAGTAAAGCAGTCACGGACCGCAAAGCAGCCAGAGCTTCCGGGGCTTCCGGGAGGGGGCCGGCTTGGAGGGCGGGGAGCAGGTGATCCCACACGAGGTTCAACTGGCGCTGCATGTCCCCTGTCTGGGCGGTAATGGCGACCACTGCATCCTGATCCGGCAGAATGAGGCAGAATTGGCCGTCCTTGCCATCCCCCCGGTAGGCTCCGTGGCGGCAGCGCCAGAACTGGAAACCATACCCCTGAGCCCAGTCCGAAGTCCCCTTGTCCTTGCGGCCGGCGTCGTTGGGAACCTGTTTGGCGGAGGCCTGTTCGACCCATGAAGCGGGGATCAGGGCCTTGCCATTCCACTGGCCTTTTTGCAGGTAGAGCTGGCCGAATTTGGCGATGTCCTCCGTGCGCACGGACAGGCCCCATCCCCCCAGAGTATTCCCCTGCGGGCTGGCGGCCCACTGGGGATTGGTAATTCCTAGAGGGTCAAACAAACGGGGTTTCAGGTAGTCGAGCACGGTTTCACCGGTCACTTTGGTGACAATGGCCGACAGCATGTGGGTGCCGGGAGTGTTATATCGGAAATGGGTGCCGGGGGCATGCGGCACCGGGTGGGCGAGAAAGGTCTGCACCCAAGGCACCGCCGCCGAAGCATTTAGTTTGGCTTCCGTATCGTGGCCGCAGGTCATGGTCAGGAGGTCCTTCACGGTCATCGCCTTGAGATGGTCCGATGGAGCGGCCGGGACCTGATCCGGAAAGAAAGAAAGGACCTTTTCGTCCAGCTTCAGTTTGCCGTCGGCGACCGCGAGACCGACCGCCGTGGAAGTGAAACTCTTGCTAAGAGACCACATTTGATGGGGTTTTTCCGGTGTTTCCGGTTTCCACCATGCTTCCGCCACCACCTTCCCATGCCGCACCAGCATGAAGCTGTGCATGGACTTCACTTCCCGGTCCGCAGTTTCGATGAAGGCCCGGAGAGCAGCCGAGGAAACCCCTTGAGCTTCCGGGGTGCTCCGTGGCAAGGCGGTTTGAGCAGCAGCCCCTCCTCCGAGGAATC
The DNA here is from genome assembly GCA_038210825.1 of Verrucomicrobiales bacterium. Classification (GTDB taxonomy): domain Bacteria; phylum Verrucomicrobiota; class Verrucomicrobiia; order Verrucomicrobiales; family V1-33; genus CAIZWU01. The sequence goes on along the minus strand of JBBQWG010000006.1, from coordinate 157,849 downwards.
CTGAAACTGCGGCAAAAACAAGGGACGGACGGACCGCACCACGAAGGAAGAAGAAGGCTGATTTCATGTTAAGAAGAGGGACTGCAAAACGGGCCACGTTGAGTAGTTCAGACCACCACCTCCCGGCGGCGGCGGATCCATCGCGGGATTTCGATAGGATCGCCAAGGCAGGAGGCTGCGATCAGTCCGATGGCCGCCGCTTCCCGGCTGTGACGCAGGCCCCATGCCTCGTAGGCGAAATCGTGGGCATCGCGGTCGCGGCCTTCCTGGAGGGCTTCGATGGCGAGGCGGATGGAGTCCGCTGCGGCCGTGGTGATCGTGCGCAGGGAGGCCACCTCACAGCCACAGTGGCGGCAGCGGCGGCTGTGGCCCGGCGGAACTTTTTTGCGGCAGAACGGGCAGGAGAGATTCACCGGGATCAGCAGGGTGTAATTTTGCTAGACACTCACGACCACCCGGGCGGGGCGGAGCAGGTGGCCATGGCAGAGGAAACCGGTCTGGATTTCGCGGACGACCTGTCCGGCGGGAAGTTTTTTGGTGGCCGGCACGGTCTCCGCCCGGGTCATGGTGGCGGGATCAAAGGACTGACCCACGGCTGGAATCCTGACCAATCCCGCGGCCGCGAGCAGGGGACCGATGGCCGCCTCAAAAGCCGGCACCGCCGTGGCCTGCGGCAGCAGATCCCATAGGCTGACAAGGGCCAGCCGGTGTTCCGCAGGCCAGTCGCCGGAAGGTCCAGAGGCACTGGGAGAAGTTCCGGTTTGATCCGTGAGGGCCGCCTTCCGGAGCAGGGGGGCGAGAGTTTTATCGAGCTGGTTCAGGGTTTGATGGGAGCGCTGGCCCTGATGACGCAGCTCATTGCGCAGGGCGGCGAGCTCCCCGAAAAAGGTAAAGAGATCCGGTGGCTCCGGTGGGGCAAATTCATCATCCGGGTCTTCAATCGCCTCGAGGTCCCGCAGGCTTTCGAGGATTTCCTTGCCCAGTTCGCGGCGCCATCCTGGACCGGCCATGCTAGTCAGGTTCGGGGGAATGTCAGGGATTTCATCTTCATCGCCAAAGGGAGAGTCTTCTTCCCCGCCGGGACCGGTCCCATCCCCGTCGCCTGATTCATTCTCATCGTCAGCGGACAAGTCAGGGTCTTCCCACCATGGGGTCTCGCCGGGGTTGCCGGAGCTTTGGCCCTCGTTCCGGTCGGAAGGCAGGTCGGAATCAGAAGGAAGAATCATGGCTCTGGGGGAATAACGGCCGCAGCCCATGCATAAGCCAAGGGGGTTAAAATACAACGGGCAGGTCAGGCGGGAAGGCCTCACCTGCCCGTGCCGGGAAGGGATTTATGCGCAGCGCGTGATTTATTCAGGTTTCGGGGCCGCCGGTTTGTCTTCCTCCTTGGCGGCCTCCTCGGGTTTGGCCTCTTCGGGTTTGGCGTCCGCCGGAGGTGCCGGGGGAATATCCACACTGATCGGGGGGGTCACTGCTTCGATCCGGCCGGGGGCGGGAGTGGATGCGCCGGGTTGAGGAATCACGGAGGGAGCCGGGGTGGGAGGAATATCGGCGGCCTTGTCCTTCATGAAGTCGGCCCGTTTTTTGAGGATAGGCTCAAGGGAGGACTTGGGGATGCTGAAGATGCGGGACTGCTGGGCCTGTTCATCAGCCAGTTTCTTTTTCTTGTCGGCGAGGGCTTTGGCAAAGGCTTCGTCGGCCGTTTTCTTTTCTTCCTCGGTCTCGGCGGGTTTGTCCTTTTCCTTGGGCTCCGGCGGGGTGCGGGTTTCGGGGAACTTGCCCTCCACGGTATAACTGACGAAGTGGTTTTCTCCGTCGGCCGCTCCGATCTTTACCGTGTAGATAAATCCATCAAAAGTCTCGATGATGGCGGTGCGGATGGGTTTGTCCATGGCCGCCTTGGCCGCCTCCGCCGCAGGCAGGATATCGCTGAACTGGAAGAAGGAAAAGACGGTTCCAACCGGGGAAGCCTTGGCGGCATCAAATTCCTCACCCGCAGCCGGGGCTTCCAGCTTCAATTCCCCGCCTTCCGTTTCGCGGGAAATCTTCCAGGTTTCATCAGGTGTGGTGCCGGCAGTGATCACCGACTTGATTTTTTCGATCTTGAAGGAGGCGTTTTTGTCGAGCCATCCTTTGATATCAGTTTCCAGGCGGGTGAAACCATCGCGCGCCTTGTAAACAAAGCCATCTTCACCGGCCACTTTGATATACTGCGACTTCGGTCCGCTGGGGGCCATGCTGAAGCCACCGGGCGGGGTGTCGTCGTTGGAGAGCGTCTTGCCGGCGGTAAAGGTTTTGAGTTCCTTGCCGGCGCTGTCGCGGAAGGAAACGAGGGTGCCGGTTTCCTCCTCGGTGGCGCCGTCGCCGGGGTTCTTAAGTTTAAGGCGGCCGAAGAGGGAATCGCCGGCCCGCTGGATTTCACCGACCTTGAGGGCGTAGGCATTGTCACGCAGTTCGTTGACGGCATCCACGCTGGCGGGGAAACCGTCGCGGGCGGGCACGACCCATTTGCCGTCTTTTTGTTCGATAACGACTTCGCCTTTGCTGTCCTTCACGGTGAAGGAAGCCACATCGGCAGGGTTGAAGTCTTTCAGGAGTTCCTTGCCGACTTCATTGGGAACGGTGCCAATGGCCCCGGTGCGCTGGCGGTATTTCCAGAAGGCGGCCCCACCGATGACGGCGAGGGCGGCAAGCAGGAGGACGAGTTGGTTTTTCTTCATCGGTTAGCGGGCGGAGGTTTTGACTTTGCGGAGCACGAAGACAGCGAGACCAGCCAGGGCGATGAGGAGGGGCATGAGGAGGATGTTGATCCACTGGATAAAGTTCTCCTTGGCCTTCACTTCCTTGTTGGCTTCTTTCTGCTTCTCATAGATCCGTTTGTTGATTTCTCGCTGTTTGGCTTCCATGGCGCGGAGGCCGGCGAAGAGCGCATTGTTGCGGTCCTTGGAGGTCTTCTGGGACTGGATATCCGTATTCAGCTTCTCGACTTCACTGTTCATGGACTGGAGGTCGTTCTTGATGCGCTCGTTGGCCTCGGCCCGGATATTGTTGAGAGTATCGAAGGGCCGGCGGGCGGAACCGCGGGAACGGATGCCCATCAAATCCTGGTCACCGGCTGCCTGGTCCACAAGGTTCAGGGCAAAAGGCAAGTTGCTGTTCTGCAGGATCCGCGGGGTTAGGACATCGGCCAGCATGTCGGCATCAGCAACAAGATAGACAAGGCCGTCCTTGGTGCTTTCCTTGAGAGGAGCCGGCTGGTTGGGATCACCGGATGGAGCCACCGGAATGGGAGTGGACCCCGCGGCCGGTGTCGCCGGCGGAGGCAGCAACGGGTCGGCAGGGGGCGTGGCCTCCCCGGCCGCAGGTATGGCGATGGGGGCCGTCGTGGCCTCGGTCGCAGGCACGGTCACCGGGGGAGTGGCCGCGGAGGGGGAAGCGGGAGCCGCAGCATCTGCCGGTTTTTCTTCGACGGGCGGGGCGGGGGTGGCCGCCGGGGGCGCTGGCTCAGCGGCGGGTGGAGCCGGGGTCTCTGCAGGGGGGGCCGGGGTTTCGGTTGGAGGGACCGGGGTTTCTGCGGGAGGAGCCGCCGCCGGGGCGGCTTCGGCACCGGGCTGGCCTTCAGCGCCTTGGGGGCCACCGAAATTGAAGCCAGGAGGCATGCCGCCGGAGGGAGGTGACGGAGGCGGCGGGGCGGGTTTTCCTTCCGGGAAGGCGGTTTTGAATTTTCCGGTCAACTGCATCGCGAGGATGCGCTCTTTGCCTTCGGATTGGAACGTGCGCATCAGGCGGTCCATCTGGGTCTGGGCCTGCGGACTGCCGGGATTCGCCGAGGCATAGCTGGTGTCGACCAACTGGTTCTTGACCGAAGTCGTCAGGAAAATTTTTTCCTCAATCCCGGTCGCGGCCGTGCCGGTGAAGGCCCCGGAGAAAATGAGCCAGAAATCGGTGAGCTGTTTGGTGATGTCGCTGTCCTTCCGGATGGCATCGGTCCCAAGCGTCAGGAGCAGCGGGCCCATGTCGGGAGTGGCATAGTTGAGGTCGGCGACAATTTTGTCGGCTTCGAAGGAATAGCCCCATGCTCCCAGGAGTTTGGAGAGGTTGGAACCGGTGGGGATGGCACCAGGACTCATGCCCGGGGGCATGCCGGGCTGGGGTTGGCCACTGCGGGACGCGATAAAGTTATAGGGATCGAGGAAGGCAATGACCCGTCCTCCGCCCAGCAGGTATTGGTCGACCGCCCACTGCGCTTCATCGGAAATCCCAGCCGGATGGACCATCAGCAATACGTCGATGGAAGGGTCGACGCGGGTGGTGGTGAGTTCGATGGTTTTGACTTCATACTGGCTCTTGATAGCTTCGTAGAGAGCCCATGCAGGCTGGCCCTGGCCTCCGAAAGGCATGGCGTTGCCTGTCATCTGCAGCGGGGTCATCAGACCCACCACTTTTTTCTTTTGGGCAATGACTTCGGTAATGGCGGCACTCAGTCCAAACTCAATCCGGTCCTGGTCCACAAACGGGGCAAACAAAGCAGGCACCCACGGGATGACCGAAGTCTTGTCGAGGCAGGTGGTGGTGATGCCGAAGTAGAGGTTGCGCTGCGGCTGGATGCCACTGGCGGCGGCGTCCTGCTCTTCATCGGAAGCGGGTTCGACTACCAGCTTCTGAATCTTGATATAGTCAGGAGCCATTTCGTAATACCGCTGCAGCCAGCCTTCGACCTGGCCGACTACCGGACGGAACTGGGGCGGCAGGTCATCGGTCGGGGAGACAAACAGCTTGATAGTGACGTCGGTATCGACCCGGTCGAGAATGTTTTTGGTGCCGTCGGCAAGGGTGTGGACCTTGTGCTCGGTAAAATCGAGATTGGCGGAACTGAGACTGAAAAACCAGTTCAGAGCGAAGAAGATAGCGGCCACGATGAGGGCGCCGGCCGTGGTGAGGAGCCAGCCGCGGTTCGGGCGGGCGGTGGAATCACCGGAGGAGGAAGGAGTGCTCATTTTTCAGGAATGAAGAAGAGGGTGGTTTAACAATTGGAGCGGTCCGGCCTCAGGCGCGTTTCGAACGGATGACCACGCTGGTGAGGTAAAGGCAGAAGGCGATCAGCGTAGTCAGGTAGACCAGGGACTGCAGCCGGACCAGACCGCGGGCCATTTCGCTCTGATGCCACCAGAAGCTCATGGCATTGCCAAGATCTGCCAGCCATGGCAGGGTGGGACGGAGGAAATCGGTGACACTGGGGAAACCGGCCAGCACCAGCAGAAAACAGATCACCACCGAAATGAGCAGGCAGCTGATCTGGCTGCGGGTGAGGGCGGAAATGGCACAGGTGATAGCAATGGTGGCGGCCCCAATCAGGAAGCTGCCGAGATAGCCGCTGACAATCATGGCTCCATCCGGATCGCCGAGATGATAGACCGTAAACACAATGGGCAGGGTGCTGAGCAGAGCCGCCGCAAGGACCACACAGGCCGCAAAAAACTTGCCCACGATGGCCTGCCACGGGGAAATCGGCATGGTCAGGAGCAGTTCCGTGGTGCCCATGCGGTGCTCTTCGGACCAGAGACGCATCCCGATAGCCGGCCCGAAGATCATGTAGATCCAAGGGTGAAACCAGAAGAAGCTGCTGAGGGAAGCATCGTTCAATTCAAGGAACCGGCCGATCACAAAAGTGAGGCCCATGGAAAGAACGCTGAAGATGATGATCAGCACGTAGGCCAGCGGATTATTGAAATAGGCCGAAAGCTCGCGTTTGAAGATAATGCCGATGTGACGCATAGGAAAAAGTTTTCAGTTTTCAGTTATACAGTTTTCAGTAAGCGGCCCGGGGAGTCCTTTGGATGCCCGGCCTTTTTTTGCCGGTCAGACTTTGTTCTGGCTGGTGAGTTCGCGGAACATGTCGTCGAGGCGGCCGGGTTCCTCGTGCAGTTCGGATAGGACCAGATTCCGGCTGCGGCAGAGTTCGTAGATCTCTGTCGTCAGGGCTCCGATGGCCGTTTTGGACTTTGGATAGACGGTGGCGCTGAAGGAGTCACCTTCTGCGACGGGGTTTTCGACCCGCGAGGCGTGCCCTAGTTTGCCGAGATCAGCCGCGAGGCTGGCAGCTCCGGAGCCGGTGATTTTGACATGGACACTGCCGGCGCGCAGGGCGCGGCGCTTCAGTTCATCCGGGGTGCCGTCGGCCACCACCTTGCCCTGGTCAATAATCACGGCACGGGTGCAGCAGGCTTCCACTTCCTCAAGGATGTGGGTGGAGAAAATGATAGCTTTGGTTTTGCCCATCTCCTTGATCAGGTTGCGCACCACATCCTTCTGGTTGGGGTCCAAACCATCGGTGGGTTCGTCCAGAATGAGGACTTCGGGATCGTGGATGATGGCCTGGGCGAGGCAGGTGCGGTGCCGGTAGCCTTTGGACAGGGTATCAATCGCCTGGGACCGGACTTTTTCGAGGAAACAGGTGGTAATGGCTTTATCGACGGCTTCCTTTTTGGCGGCCCCGCCCAGCCCGCGCAGTTCGGCGGCAAAAGCGAGGAACCCCTCCACGGTCATGTCGGCATAAAGCGGGGCGCTTTCCGGGAGATAACCGATCCGGGCCTTGGCGGCATTGGGGTCCTCCAGCATGTCGGTGCCGCCTACGCTGATCGATCCGGCGGTAGGGGGGAGAAACCCGGTAATCATCCGCATGGTAGTGGACTTGCCGGCTCCATTGGGCCCGAGGAATCCGAGCACTTGCCCTTTTTGAACGGTGAGGGAGAGATTGTCGACCGCCACTTTGGGGCCGAAATGTTTGCTGAGATGGGTGATTTCAATCATACAGGATGGCTGGAAAGAAAGGCGGGGAGAGACGGGGCCGTCCAAGGCTGGTTTCCCACCGCAGCGGGTTTGAAGCGGCGGGCAGGACAGATTTTGTCTGGATTTTTGAGAGCGGACAAAGAGGGATTGCCGAGTAGGGAGGAAGGGTTCGTGGAGGCAATCCGGCAGCCACCCCCTCTGAGGGACGGGGCGCAGCCCGGATCGGCCTGACGATTCAGGCGAAACGGAGGCGGGAATCGGCGTCGAGCACGGCTTGAAGTTCCGGCCACCCCCCGGGCTGCTGGAGTTGGAAAAGATTCAGATAGATGGCGACTTCTTCGGCGGGGTGGCTTTCGAGGAGGGCCGCGGCCCCGGCCTTGATTTTGTCAGGATCCAGGGTGGATGGGATGTCGCCTTCGATGCCGCCATTGCCGTCGTGGGGAACGCCGAGGGCATTGAGGAAGGAAATCAGCATGGCGGGACGGCCCTTCATCAGCCAGATCTGAAGGAGGTTTTCGCCGATGGCTTCATTGAGGCGGAATTTGAGCTGTTCCGCCATCCAGGCGATCTGTTCGGCGCGGGTTTTCCGGGCGACAAAAATAGGGCGGAGTTTGCGCTGGGCGGCGAGGGAGGCGAGGGCGGACTGGAAGACCTGTTTCTCCGTTTCACGCAGCCAGCCGGTGATGGCCTGACTGGTTTCCGGAGTCATGGAATGGAACATCAAATGGGCTTTCATGCGGCTGGAGAACAGGGAACCAAAAAGGGGGAAGGGATTAAACAGCCCCCACTAGGCATGCGGGGTGCGGCTTGTCGAGCGGCGAATGCAAAACCGGGCACTCCGCAAGCGAAGTGCCCGGTCTTCCGGCAGGTTCTCACCTGGCAACCAAGGGACTCAGGGGGCCGCAGCGACGGCCTTACTCGAAATAGATACTGGCGTTTTCCGCGATGCCAGGAGTATGGAGCATTTGACGGAAATGCTCCAGCCAGAGTCCCCGGGTGCGGCGGGAAATTTGCGTCAGGTTCCATTCGGCCAACTGCAGGGCGGAGGGGTCACCCAATCCTTGCTGGCGCAGCCCCCCAATATATCTGCGCAGCGCCTGGTTCGCTTTGGCCAACTGGACCAACTGGCCAAACTCGTTGCGCCTCCATTGAGCCGCCGGCGAGGTGGCGCGGGCTTCGGCACAAACGTTGCGCAGACGGCGTTCCTCGCGGTCGCACCAGGCGACCGCCGGATCGAGCGCGGCCGCACCGCCTTCAAGGTCCCCGTTCGCATAAATGCGTGGTGCCGGCACCGGCCGGTCGCCGTGATAGCGGGGCAATTCGGAGACCGGCCGCTCGGAGATCCCGTTGCCATCCACCGGCATGATGGTAGGCGTGATGAAAATCATCAGATTCTTGCGGGAACGGTCCCGGTAGCGGTTCTTGAAGGCCCATCCCACCACCGGGATGCGGCTCAGCACCGGCACCCCGGTCCCTTCGCGGGAATCGGAAGCCTCATCAAGGCCGGCGATAGCCACCGTATAACCACTCTGCACTTCCAGCGGGGCCTGATAGACCCGGGAGGTGGGCACCGGATAGGAATTGCCATCAATAATCTCGTTCCCGATCACACTGGCGACCACGATCTTGGTGTGCATGATCACCTTGTCCTCATTGATGCGTTTGGGGAGGATGTTGACCGTGGTGCCGATGGGCAGGAATGTGATGCTGGCAGTGCTGGCCCCGGTGCCGGTGCCGCCGCTGACCGACGAGCTTTGAGCAAGGACCGGGAAATTCACCACACTGCGCATGGAGACTTCCCGGTTGTTTTGGGTCAGCACCCGCGGGTAGCTCACCGTGCTGGTCTGGCGGTCCTTGAGCAGGAAGTTGAGCTTCACATTGACATCATCCGGGGTCAGGATCGCGGCGGTAGGCAGCATGGTGTTCCCTATCCGGTTCAGGTCCACCGTGGTGGGAGGCGTGTTCAGGTTGAACTTGAATCCGCCATCAAAGGTGCCGGACCAATCGACTCCCAACTGGTTTTTCGGATCCTTGGTGGTTTCGACAAATTTCAGCTCCACGGCAATCAGGGACTGCTTGCGGTCGATGGAGGAAATCCACCGCTCCACGAACTGATGCTGCTGGCGGGTGGCCACGACGAAGAGGGTGTTGCTGTCCGAGTTCCACACCACTTTGGCCTCGCCGGCCGCTTCGCCCGACCTTTCCCCACGGGGAGCTTGGGAGGGCACAAGGATGGGGGCATTGGAAAATTCATCCACGGATACCTCTCCGGCGAAGGTGGCATTATAGCCGGTCGTGCTGACCCCAAGGATTTCCTTGACCTTCTCCACCATCTCCTTGTCATCGACTTTAAAGATGTTGCCCGCAGCACCGAGGTCCAGCCCCCCGCCCATGCCCGATCCTCCACCGCCACCACCGCTGCTGCCACCGCCAAAGCCACCCCCTCCGCCTCCGCTCCCCCCAAACCCGCCGGATTCAGAACTGCTGCCGCCCCCGCTGCTCCCAGTGGTTTCCGCCAGTTCCCCGGTGTTGTATTTGATAATATACGTCCGGGCAATCATCTCGCTGTCGTTGAACGGACGGAGGTGCCAAACCCCACGGTCATAGACAAGGGCAATGCCGTTTTCGTTCGCCAGGGTTTCCAGGGCCGAAAACGGCGACATCTTCATGCTGATCGTCACCAACTGCCTTTCAAGTTCCTTTTGGAGCGGTAGGGACAGAAAATGAATCCCCGCCTTGGTCGCCAACATCCGCATCACATCGCGCAAATTGGCCTTGTCAAAATTCAGCTCCACCGGAGGCGCTCCAATCAGCCTTTCCCGGACCGCATCGTAATCCGGACTCACATTCACGAGCGCTTGATCATCCGACACCGCTGCCACAGCAGGATTCAGAGAGGCAAGACTGGCCATCAGGCCCACGAAGGCAACCCGCACCGGGAAGCTCGGATTTTTCTGGTGTTGTTTCATATCTGGTTTTGACGGTTGTAGAGAGCAGGCGGGAAAACAGTAATGCGAAATTACGGAACTTCCACAAAGACTACAATTACCATAATAAAATTTCAAGATAAATTTAGGGAAAATTGATAATTTTTAAAGCATGAAGGTCGAGGCGGCTCTGAAATCCCGGGTCTCCAAGGCGCGAAGGTGGGTCGGTTGCCATCCGGACCACGCCCAGATCCCTCGACCTCATCCTGGCAGCATGGATAATAATGGGGACGAAAGATGTGGTGGGCTGGCAGCATTCACAAATTTCTCGTCCATGGCGTGGGGCCACCCCATTGTTTGCCCCGCAGCAGCAATCACCCGGCAGTTCGTTTTTTCTCCTGGCTGTCCCATCAACCGGTGGAATTAGGCGGTTAGGCTGGCAGATGGCACGGAGAACGGGAATGACGGTGCCGCAAACCGCAAGTTATTTAGAAAAACCGTAATTTTTGCTTTGCAGATGGATTATTGCAATTATAGTAAATCCGGTTATTATATTTTCTTGCTTCCATCATGGACTACTTTGACGAACGCACAGCTCTTGGCCAACGGGTGTATCAATTGGCCCAATTAGGGGGGGTCAGTGACTTTTATGTGACGCCCAATGAGCCGATTTGCTACAAACGGAATGGTTCTCTGATCACGGACTCGTTTGTTTACGTGCCGGAGGAAGCGATGAAGGTGCAGCCGGGGTGCGTGGACTATGCCATGGGTTTTGCGGGGCTGCGTTTCCGTGTCAACCGGATGGTGACCCGCGGCCGGTTCCGTTGGGTGTTGCGGTTGCTTCCTTCGAAAATTCCTACTCCCCAGGATGTCGCGGTGCCCCCGGCGGCTCTCAAATCCTACCTTGAAGCCAAAAACGGGCTGTTTCTGGTCTGCGGGGCCACCGGTTCCGGGAAATCGACCACGATTGCCTCCATGATTCTCCACCGCGCCCGGCAGCGGGATGAACATGTGGTCACGTTCGAGGACCCGATCGAATATGTCTACCCGGCCGGCACTCCTTCCCTGATGTCCCAGCGAGAAATCGGGGAGGATGACCTGGACTTTGCGATGGCTCTCCGGGCTTCGCTGCGTCAGGCCCCTGACGTGATTCTGGTGGGGGAAATCCGGGATGGGGAAACGGCGGAGATTGCCCTGCAGGCGGCGGAAACCGGTCACGTGGTGGTGGCCACGCTGCACACTTCATCGGCCTCCCAGACCGTACAGCGGTTTCTCAAGTTGATTCCATCGGACCGTTTGGAAACGGCGCAGGCCAGTTTGGCAGACTGTTTGCGCATGGTCCTGTGCCAACGCCTCATGTTCGACGAAAAACGGGGCCGCCGTTTCGGCATTCACGAACTGCTGCTGCAATACGATTCCACCACTAACCTGATCCGCCGCGGGGAATACAAGAAACTCGATCAGGAACTCGAGACCGGATTCAAAAAAGGGATGCTCACCTTCGAACGCAGCCTGGAGGCCCGGTTCGGCGAAGGCTGGTATTGCAAGCCGCCCGAACAGACGGGCTTCTCCGAGGATGAGATCCACTCCTTCTTCAGTCAGGATGCCAACCGCTCCACCAACTTCTCCACCGCATAGACCCTATGAAGCTAAAAGACATCAAGGACGTCCTCACGTTCCGCTCCTTCCGGCCCGAGCCGGACGACAGTTCGGCACCATGGCGCAAGCGGTTCCCCCGCGAAAAAACCCTCCTCCTCAGCATCAGCCGCCGGCGGGTGAGCTGGCTCGCGCTTGACCGGCGCGGGGAATTTACCGATGCCGGCAGCATGGACGGGGAGCTGAAGGAAGTGCTCGCCGCCGTCGGCCCGGATCTGCGCAATCTAACCGAAAATGGATGGTGTGCCGTTTCCCTGAACCACCGTTTTGTCATCACCCTTGAAGTCAACCTGAGCCGCCGCGCCGGCCTGGAACAACAAATCCGCACCAATCCCAAAGCCGCCCTCGGCGCCAAGGCGGAGCGGGGCAAGCGTTATAACCTCATCCACAATCCGGAGAGCAACACCAGCCTTCTCCTCGCCTGTGATGAGGATGCCATCGTCAAGACCGAAGCCATGCTCCGGGAACAGGGCCTGCATGCCGCACGCATCTCCATCGGCATTTATGGCATGCTGCTCGACCTCATCTCCCAAGTGGCGGAAGCCCGCGCCGCGCGCGCCGTATCCCACCCGGGCGAGCCTTTCGGCAGCGTGGTCATGGTGGCTTGTTGTGAAGGCTCGGTGGTTGTCCTCAGCCAGAAGGAAGAAAACTGGATGGAACTCCGCTCCCGCTCGGACCTCTACACTGACGATCTGGCTCCGGTGCTCGATATTCTGATGCCGCTGCTGCAAAACGCCGGAACCGGAGCCCATGTCGTGTTCATGAACGACGAGCAGGGCAGCAACTTTGCCGAACTGCTCCAAACCAGGGCCCCCGGCACCCAGCTCAGCGAAGTCACCGTTCCCCAGCAGCTGGCCAAACTTCTGACCGACCAATAACATGAAAAAGCCGCACGTCCTCCACGATCTCAAAAACGAACGCGCCGACCTCACCCCGCCGCTGCCAGCCATTCTGGCCCTGCTTCCCTTCCTCTTCTACGGAGCCGTGATCGGTTCCGTGGGTCTTGGGGCCATGTCCATGATTGCCACCAAGCAGGCCATCGCCGCCGAAGAAACCGCCCGGGTCCGCGAACAGGAGGAGCAGGCCCAGTCTGCCATGATCCAGACCGAACTCACCGGCATCACCAATGAGCAAAGCCGCGCCAAGGAGGTGGAAACATGGGTGAAGAGCACCCAGCCCCTCATGACCATGATCACCAGCGTAATCAACAGCGTCAAAACCGGCAACACCCTGACATCCCTGCGCCTCGCCCGCACCCCGGAAAATCCGGAACACGTCGACATGACCCTGCTGATCAACAATGGGGGCAGCGCCCAGGTGGAAGAAACCCGCACCGCTCTTTCCAGGGAAGGTTACCAGGCCTTCCGTGAGGACACCAAGACCGCCGGCGGGGCCAACCGCCTCAGCGATGTGACCTACACCGCCGTGTTCGTGAACACGGGAGACGCCACCTCCGGCGGTTCCCCGGAATAACTTTTGCCCCAGCCTGCCATGAACAACAAACATCTCGCCAGCGTCCTGCTTTTCGCGGTCATCATCGCCTTTGCCCAGGGAGTGCTCATGCTCAACAAAAAACGTCAGGCCGCCCAGGAAGCCGCCGAGGCTGCCGAGGGCAAACTCGCCGTCGCCACCACCATGCGCAACCAGGCCCAGGGAGTCCTCAACAAGACCAGGGAAACCACTGCCCCGCTCCGCAAATACTACCGCATGTGGCTCCCCGAATTCGAAAAAACCGACTCCGAACTAAAGGCCAAAAACAGCTTCCTCCAGGCCATCAAGCGCATCCCCAACCTCGTCATGTTCGACCAGGGCATGAACCCGCTCGCTCCCAACAAGGACAGCGCCTTTGTGGTCCAGCGGGCCACCGGCCGCGCCCGCTTCGAGGGCGACTATCAAAAGAGCCTCCAGCTGCTTTCCCTGATCGAACGCGAGCTGCCCACCAGCCGCATCACTTCCGCCGAAATCCGCAAGGGCCAGCGGGCCAACGACGTCGAGGTCTCCCTGCTGGTGGAGTTCCCCGTCATTGTCTCTGCCGCCCCTGCCAAGCCCTAACTGCCAGATCCCATGAGACCTTTCCTTCTTCTTTTCCCTCTTCTCAGCCTGGCCATCCTTCCTGCCATGGCCGATGTGGAGGTCAAACTCCAACAGCTCAAAGACATCGGCATCCTGCCCGATGAGAAGCTGGCACACCGCCCGGAAGACAAACTGGACCCGAAACGCAGCAACCCGTTTGCCGAGCGCGCCAAGGCCAGGGAAGCGAAAGCCGTGGAAAGTGTGGAAACCGAGGAAATCAAAATCCGCCGCATCTTCGACACCCTGCAGATCACCGGCATCATCAAGTCCAACGGCCAATACACCGCCCAACTCGACGACCTGATCCTCGAGGAAGGCCGTCAGGTCCCCCCGGTCATTCCCAATCAAACCCAAATCCTCCGCGTCACCCAGGTCACTGACAAGATGGTGAAAATCGCATGGGTGGAGGGAGCCGGATCCGAAATGGCCACCCCGCGCCAAATTGTGAAACGGATCGAACTCTCTCCCCGCGTCGGAGTCCTCCTCGCGGCCCAACCCCCCGGAAGCACCGATGCCAAGGCCATGACCTACCTCGACGAAAACGGGAAAGTAATCTGGCCGAAACGCATGGCCCCGGACCTCGACGGCATGATGAACAACCTCTCCCCCAGCAGCACCGCAGACCTCTCCGAGCCGGAGGAAGCCGCCCTGATGTCCCCTCCCATTCCCGGGGACATTCCCGGATCCCCCGCCTCGCCCCGCGACGCTTCCCCCGCCCTCACGGAAATGCCCTTCACGCCGGAGCGCGAGGATTCCGGCGCGGAACGGCCTCAGGTCGATCCGGCCTCGGGCATCGAAGACGGGGTCGAACCTGACGAGAGCAGTGAGGACGAAACCACCCCGGCCCCCACCACCCCTCCCGGAAGCTAACCCTGCCATTTCCATGAAAGTCCAGCGCTCCCTCCGCCCCGCCCATTCCGGATTTTCCCTGCTGGAACTTCTCATCGTGGCCTCGCTGTGCGCAGTGGTCTTTACCTCGGGTGCCCTCGCTTACCGGGCGGTCGCGCAAAACCAGCGCCGTGCCACCACCTTCCAGGAAGTGGCCCTCACCGCCACCGTGGCTGCCAATTTCTTCCCCGGCACTACCAATAACATCATCGACAGCTACACCGCGCCCAGCTTTGGCCGCGCCGCCCTCGCCCAGCAGATGCGGAATCTCTTTTACGAGGACGTCGAAAGTGCTTCTGCCGTTTTCCCCCTGCCCCGGCCCGGAAATATCAACACCATCCGGGAGCGGGTCCTCACCATTGGCAGCCGGCAGCCCGCTGCCTACGATACCCCCGCCGCCTTCCACAGTCTTCTCACCGAATTGCCCGGCACCACTTCGCGAGCCGGGGTTTTCCGTTCCTACCGCGGAGCCCCCGCCGACAGCATCACTTCCGGCAGTGTCACCACCTATCAAACCAACGGCACGATCTTTATCGTCCAGCCCTCCGGCTCGCCTGCCGAAATCTGGCTGCGCGCGGTTTACGAAATTGATTATGTCAGTTTCAGGGATCTTGCCACCCGCACCTCCACCTATCCCCTCGGCATGCCCTGTGTCCATGCTTCGGTGCGGCGTTATGTCAATGAAGTCCTGACCCATTTCTACGACGTGGTCTTCCGCGAATCCACCCTGCAGGAAGTTGGCATTCCCTTTGTCCACTTCGAGCGGGGCCTGCGCAGCAACGTGGTGGAAGCGGCCGTCACTCCCTTCAAGGCGGCCGGCAACCATCCGTTCTATCTGGTCTGGTGGCCGGATCCTTCAGCCTACCGGCTGCGGGGCACCGCCCTTGGCAGCTACAGCGGGCTGCGGCAGGCCAGCTATGCCAAACACGAAGGCCAGACCTCCCTCAGTTTTGTCGTCCCGCAGTTCCCTTGTTTCTAGCATTTCTCCGCCATGCGTTCCTCCGTCTCCCGCTCCTCCCGCCGCGGCGGTGCTCTGATCCTTGCCCTCCTGTTTATGGGCGTTATCACGGCTGGATTCGTGACCTGGATCGGCCTGATCCGCCAGCAGGCAAGGGTGACCCAGCTGGAACAGCACCAAGCCCGCAAACGCCTCGCCGCCATCAACGGCAAACTGCTCGCGCGCGACTATCTGCTGCGCCGCGTGCTGGCCTCCAACGGGGATGATGACGGCCTGAATACTACTTCCGATGCCGCCAGTTATGGCACGTCCACCGCCACCGCATGGACCGGCAACAGCCGGACCACCACGGCGGCATGGACCGGTTATGCCATGGATTCCAGCACCCGGCTGGCCGGCCTCAACGGCTTTTCCCCCACTTACGACTATCCTTATTCGAAATCCTTCAACTTCACCGTCAGCTACAAGCGGATGGGCTTCCGGATGCTGGATGCCACCACCGATCCCGGCCGCGAGGAGTTTGCCAACGACACCACCACCTACCGGGGTTACCTGCGCAGCCGCAATCCGGTGCTGGGCGGGGATCTGCTGGTGCTGCACCGCCCTACCATCACCGGAGCCCCGCTCCCTGCGGTTACAGGCAATATCGAAGTCGAGGGGCGGGTCGTCCACTTCACCCCTGAAATCGCCACTTCCTCCTACACCGCCCGCTCATGGCGCTTTACCTCCCCCGGTGTGGTTAGCGGCGGGGTGCCCTCCGCGGTCAACGTCGCTCCCGCCAACATGGCCGGGGCCGGCCTGCTCTGGTCCAATCTCTCATGGTTCCCCTACAGCTGCGGCAATGTTGCCAGTGCCGATCTTGCCACCAACGCCGATGACTGGCGCCTGCCCGACTTCAGCGGCCAACTTAATTTCATTGATCCTCCCAGCACCCATCCCACCCTTGCCAATCCCAGCAATTCCCTGAAGGCCGAACTCACCAGTGGAAACCCCACCATCGAACGCATCGGCACGGTCACGGACAGTGATTCCCGCGGCTTCTCCCTCAATGGGACGACCGGCGTCGTCACCATCACCCCCTGTGAGGGTTCCACCACGGCAGACCTTCCCAGCATCGTGATCAATAACGATCTGACAGAAATGATCATCGAAGGCCAGACCGGAACTAACTTCACCGCATACGCCCCCTACCGGCCGGCCCTCGCGATCGTCTATACCCAGGCTGGCACCGGCCGCAATCTGACCACCATCCGCCTCCGCAACATGAACAGCAGGCGCCTCGTCCTCGCCCTGAAGAAGGACCCCCGGGCCTCATGGGCCCCCGCGACTTCCCCGGCCGTCAATGTCATCGTGGAAACGCCCTCGGCCACCTCGGATTGGCATGCGGTGATCCTCTCCGAAAATGTCCCGCTGAATTTTTCCACCACGACTTCCACCGAGTTCAACCTCTTTGGGGGAGTCCAGACCAACGCGCCTGTATCCTTCCCCGCCTCCCCCAAACTCTTCCGGCTCAGGCTGCAGACGGAAACCTTCGGGCTGATCCGCCTGTGCCCCCGCCTCGCGTGGGTCGAAACCTTCCTCACCGGCAAACTCTGATCCTCTCCATGAAAGCTTCCGGTTCATCCTCCCGCCGCCCGGCCTACACCCTCATCGAAGTGCTGGTGGCCATGAGCATCATTGCCCTCGCCATCGGGGCTGCCTCCCAGCTCAGCCTGAGCCAAAGCCTCACCGAGGAAATGATTGAAAGGGAAAACCACGCCATCAACTACGGCGAAAACGCCGCCCGCCTCTGGCAGCTCGGCATTGATGATCCGTCTTCCATCCTCCTTGCGGCTCCTAACAGCGACGGCACTCTGATGAGTGTGGCCATCGCGGCGCCCGCCAACGTGGATGGCGGTGAGGACTATGGCTCCATTCCGGTCCAGATGGATCTCACCAATGTAGCAGTTACCTGGCGCCCCCCCGGCAGTCCCGCTGCCACCCAGTTCAGCTATCAAGTGATCCGCTCCAAATCCAACCGCCGGTAACCCTTTTCTGCCATGATCAAAAAAGTCACTCTCACCAACGTCAATTCCGGCCGGACCGAAGAAATCGTCGTCGCCACGGATGATGACAACAAGGCTCTTGTGGGAGCCGGCAAGGCCCCCAACGAGGTGGCCCGGGTCAGCAACATCACCGGAGCTGACGAGGCCATTTACAAGCTGTCCATGAAGGGCCCCAGCCAGGAGGACCGGGTCAATCTTTTTGCAGGGGTGGCCCGCTGTCTGGAGCGCAATATTTCCACTATCAAATCCTTCGAGCTGCAGGCCAACCGCGTCAAATCCCCCATCTTCAAGGGAATCATCGCCGATATCGCCCACCAGGTTTCCCAGGGCGAAAAAGTCAGTGATGCCATGACGCGCTACCGTGAGGTCTTTGGCGACGCCATGCTGGCCCTGATCCGGTCCGGCGAGGAATCCGGCCGCCTCCCGGAGGTCTGCCAGCGTATTGCCATCGGCCAGAAAAAAGGGCTCAAAATCATCAAAAAGCTGAAATCCGGAATGATCTACCCCGCGATCGTGCTTTGCATCGGGGTGGTGGTGGTCATTGTCATGAGCATGACTCTCGTGCCTGCTCTCAAGGGGCTTTATGGCACTTTCAAAACCGAGCTGCCAGGGGCCACCAAGCTGATGATGACGATTTCCAACATCCTGCTCACCCAGCCCTACATGCTCCTGATTCCCCTTGGCGGCCTGTTCATCTTTTTCAAAAACTGGGGCAAAATCGTGGCCAATCCCTCGGCCCAGCGCTTTTTTCTCGTCCTGCCTACCGTTGGCAACATCGTCCGCAAGGCTTCCGCCGCGGTTTCCTTCCGCACCCTCGCGATGCTGATTGAATCCAACGTCCGCATTTCCACCGCCCTGCGCATCACCTCGGAGTCGGCCCCCAACGTGGTGCACCGCGAGTTTTTCTCCAAGGTGCAGAAAAGCGTCGAGGAAGGGATGAGCCTGCACGAATCCTTCCTCCTCGACTCCCACCTCCTGGGCCCCGATGGCCGGTCGATTTCCAGCCTGATGCAGCTCTCTGCGGAAACCGGTTCCTCCACGGACATGCTCACGGAAATTGCCGATGACTACGAGGAGGAACTCGATATCATCGGCAACCAGATCGACAAGATCATGGAACCCATCACTATCATCATTCTAGGTCTGATGGTGGGATTCCTGATCTACGCGATCTACTCCCCGATCTTCGGTCTCAGCAAAGTCATCCTTCCGGAGACCCAGGCTCTCAAGAAATAACCGGGACCGCACCGGCACCCCCTCACTACCCTCCCAACGGGACTCCTGGAAGCGGGAGTCCCGTTTTGTTGTCCCGTTTTGCCAGGCAAACCCCGCCGACACCCTGGTTTTTCCGAAGGATCCATTCGGGATCAAACTCCGCATCAACCTTCATAAGTCCGCCATGCCCTATACCCCACCAGCCGCAAGGTAATTCCTGCCTCAAGGCCGGTTCCCCGTAAAAGCAAGGGACGTCCCGCACCACGGGACGCCCCTTCCTTTTTGCGGCATCACGGTTCCGGCCCCAATCCTATCCCTTGGCATCCACATACTTCCACAGCCCCCGGCTGCGGCGGAAGCGGGAGTGTTCATGATGTTCGTGGAGGACGCCCCCCTGATAAAACTGCGCCACGAATTCCACCTTGCCGGTCTTGTCCTGCTCCAGCCCCTTGCTGGTGCCCAGAATGGTCAGGAACTTCCACCGGACCGCATCGGCGGTGGCCGCGATTTCTTCCCGCAGCCGGGGCGTCCTGACATCGGGATGGGTGGTTTCCACAAGGTAGTCGATCCGTCCGAAAAAATACGCACTGTAGCGCGAGCGCATCAGGGCCTCCGCCGTGCGGGGCAGCTTCTTGCCGTAATGAAAAGGGGCGCAGCACTCCCCATACGGCAGCCGGCTCTTGCAGGGGCAAAGCGAAAGATCGCGCTGCTTCGGGGCTTTTTCCCCCCGGGGAGCGGCGGCTTGCGGGCCGGGGGCGGGACTGTCAGATTCTTCCATGATATATTCGGATAAGTGCTGACCGTCCTCCTGGAAAGCCTGCCACGCAACCCATCCTGTCCCGCCCGGCGCATGTCCGATCTCCACGATCCCCTTCCCCTGGCCGCGCCGGTTTCCCGTCACGCCCACCGCGCCGTCCTCGAGCGGTTCTGGCGCATGTTCCGCACCTTCATGGCCTCTGCCGCCGGACGCAAAGCAAGCTTGCTCTTCGCCGGTCTGCTGCTGCTCCTGGTCCTGATCAATCTGCTCAACGTCCTCAATAGTTATGTGGGCCGGAATTTCATGACCGCCATTGAGCAACGGAACGCCGCCGGCTTTGTCCGGCATGCGTGGCTGATGCTGGGCGTGTTTGCCCTTGCCGCCCTCGCGGCGGTCCTCGCCCGCTACAGTGAAGAACGCCTCGGCCTGCTCTGGCGGCACTGGCTCACCCGCGAAGCTTTGCTGCAATACATGGGCGGACGTGTCTATCAATTCATTGAAGAAACTTCCGCGGTGATCCATCCGGACCAGCGCATCTCCGAGGACATCCGCGTCCTGACCGTTTCCGCCCTGTCCCTCGTGCTGATGCTGCTCAACGCCCTGTTTGCCGTGATCGCTTTTTCCGGCGTCCTCTGGAGCATCAGCCCGGCCCTCTTTCTCATCTCCATCGTCTATGCCCTGATGGGCTCCCTCCTCACCGTCTGGCTCGGCCGTCCCCTTGTAAAACTGAATTCCCTTCAACTCGACCGCGAGGCGGATCTCCGCACCGCATTGCTCCAGGTCCGCGAAAACGCGGAACCCATTGCCCTGCTCCACCAGGAAGCCCCCCTGCGCGACCGGCTCCTCCTCCGCCTCGAAAACCTGACGGCCAACCTCCTCGCGATCTTCCGGGTCAACCGCCGGCTCGGCTTCTTCACCAATGGCTACAACTATCTGATCCAGATCATTCCCGCCCTCCTCGTGGCACCGCTTTTCATCCACGGCACGGCCGACTTCGGCATCATCGCCCAGTCCGCTCTCGCCTTTACGGTTCTCGTCAATGCCTTCTCCCTCGTGGTCAGCCAGTTTGTCTCCCTCTCCAATTTCGCCGCCGTTCTTTCCCGCCTCAGCGACCTCTCCGCCGCCATCGAACGGGCCCGCCACACTCCCATCTCCGCGCTGCAGGTCATCGCCGATCCGCATGGTGTGGCCTTCGACCGCGTCACCCTCTGCAACCCGGATGAATCCGCTCCTCTCATTCAGGACCTCACCATCCGCATTCCCCAAGGCATCCGCGTGCTGGTCCGCAGCCCCGGCCAAAACGCCCTGACCGCCCTCTTCAAGGCCACCGCCGGCACCGGCGATCACAGCCGTGGCACCCTGCACCGTCCTCCCCCGGAGGATTTTTTCTGCCTGCCGGAAAAACCATGGATCGCCCCCGGCACCCTCCGCCAGACGCTGCTCGCAGGTCCTGCCTCCCACCCCTCATCCACCAGTCAGGCCGGGCTTGAAAGGATCCTGACAGAACTCGATCTGCAGAACACCATCGCCAACGCGGGTGGACTCGACACCCCTCAGGACCACTGGGATTCCCTCCTCTCCACCGGCGAACAAAAGCGTCTGCTCCTCGCCCGTCTCCTGCTGCATTCCCCCCGCTTTGCCCTGATCGACCGCCTGCCCTCCTCCCTCAACGCCATTGAATACGACCGCGCCTTCCGGCTGCTTTGCGGGTCCCCGGTCACGTTTATCCATCTCACCCAAAACGACAGCGACACCACCGCCTACCAGGCTCTCCTCACAATTCATCCCGACGCCACATGGACCTGGACCGATCTGACCGTGGCGTAATGTTTGAAATTCCCTTCCCGCCAGGCGGGAACAGGTCCATCTTCAACCATCCTGCAAGCCTTTCCCATGAATATCGCGATGTTCACCAATACCTACCTGCCGCACGTCGGAGGGGTGGCGAGATCGGTGCAAACTTTGGCCGACGCCTGCCGGGAACAAGGCCATCAGGTTTTTGTGATTGCCCCGGAATTCGAAGGAGCCGAACCATCGCCCCACGTGATCCGCGTGCCCGCGATCCAACATTTCAACGGCAGCGACTTCTCGGTCCAGCTGCCGTTCCAGGGGGTAATCAGCGATTTCATCAGCGGGTTCAAACCGGACCTTATCCACAGCCACCATCCGTTTTTGCTGGGGGACAGTGCCCTGCGCGTTGCATGGAAGGCCCAGCTGCCCCTCGTTTTTACCCATCATACGCTTTACGAACGCTACACGCATTATGTGCCCATGGACTCCCCGGCCCTCAAACGCATGGCGGTCCAATTGGCCACGGAATACTGCAACCGCTGCGACCAGGTGATCGCCCCCAGCCAGAGCATCCAAATCCTGCTGCAGGAACGGGAAGTGACCGCTCCCATCAATGTCATCCCTACCGGGATTGACACGGCGCACTTTGCCGCCGGGGACGGGACCCGCTTCCGGGACCGCTATCACATTCCATCCGGAGCAAGGGTGATTGGCCACGTGGGGCGGCTCGCGGCCGAGAAAAACCTGCGTTATCTGGCGGAGGCGGTCCTGATCCTGCTGAAGGCGGATCCTGCCCTCCACATGGTGGTGGTGGGCACCGGGCCGGAACGCGGCGAAATGCTGGCTTTGCTCCAGCAGGCGGGCCACCCCCACCGCATCCATGCTCCCGGCACCCTGACAGGTCGTGATCTGGCCGATGCCTATGCCGCCATGGACTGTTTTGCCTTCGCCTCCCAATCCGAAACCCAGGGCCTGGTCATTGCCGAAGCCATGGCGGCCGGGAATCCGGTGGTGGCCCTCGATGCCCCCGGCGTCCGCGAAGTGGTCCGCAATGGCCGCAATGGCCGCCTGCTCCCCGCCGAGGCCCCGCCGGAAGCCTTTGCCGACGCACTCTCGGGCTTGCTGGGTGATCCTGACAAACTCCAGACCTGTGCGGTCCACGCCGTGGCGGATGCCGCCGCCTTCGACACCGGCCGCTGTGCCGGGCAGGTGCTGGACTGTTATCAAAAATTGCTCACCCGCCCGAAGTTCGCCGCCAAAACCGACCCCACCCCATGGGACCGGTTCCTCACGGGCATCACCATCGAGTGGGAAATGTTCACCGAAAAAACGGCGGCGGTAGCGGCGGCGGTGATCGAAACGCCCGCCACCAAATCCAGTCTGAAGTGACCGCCCCTTCCGCTTTCCTGACATTTTCAAATCATGCCCCCTGCCAGTCTCCTCCGCGAAACGGAAGCCTTCCTCCACGAACAAATCCCCCTGACCAAAGCCATGGGAGTGCAGGTGGAAGGTTATGACAACACCGCCCTTGTCCTCACCGCTCCCCTCCCCCTCAACCACAATCACCTCGGCACCGCGTTCGGTGGCAGCCTGGCCACCCTCGCCACCCTTGCCGGGTATACCCTGCTCTGGCTGGAACTCGGCGAACGCGGCAGCCACATCGTCATCCAGGACAGCCAGATCCGCTACAAGGCCCCAGTGCGCGGCGAGCTGAGGGCCGTGGCCCCGCGCATCCCCCCGGACCTGCTCAAGGAATTCCGCCGCACCTACGCCAAATCCGGCAAGGCCCGCCTCACCCTCGCCATCACCATGGTCTCCGAAAACAAAACCTGCGTCGAATTCACCGGCACCTTCGTCGCCCTGAAATAACCCAGCCCCCATCCCGCCGCCCCCACCCTTTTCGTCTTTCATTTTTGGCCTCACGACTTTCCCCCTGTCTCCCAACCTTTCCTCTTCGGCCTTTCGCCTTTCGTCTTTCGTCTTTCGTCTTTCGTATTCCGTCTTTCGCCTTTCCCCCACCCCTGCTTTGACTTAGCACCACTCCTGCTTTTCACCGTTCCTCCATCATGTCCGCGACTCCCTCCATCATCTACACCCTCACTGACGAAGCCCCGGCTCTCGCTACCTGGTCCTTCCTCCCCATCATCCAAGCCTTCGCCAAACCCGCCGGCATCCTCGTGGAAACCCGCGACATCTCCCTCGCCGGACGCATCATTGCCCAATTCCCTGACTTTCTCCGCGACGACCAGAAGATCCCCGACCACCTCGCCGAACTCGGGGCCCTCACGCTCAAGCCTGAAGCCAACATCATCAAGCTTCCCAACATCAGCGCCTCCGTTCCGCAGTTGAAAGCCGCCGTGGCCGAACTTCAGGCCAAAGGTTACGCCCTGCCGGACTATCCGGAAAATCCCGCTACCGAATCCGACAAAGAAATCAAACTCCGCTACGGCAAGGTCATGGGTTCTGCCGTAAACCCCGTTCTCCGCGAAGGCAATTCCGACCGCCGCGCCCCCAAGGCCGTCAAGGACTACGCCCGCGCCCATCCCCACTCCATGGGCAAGTGGGCTCCAGACAGCAAAACTGCCGTCGCCTCCATGAAGGGTCAGGGCGACTTTTTCTCCAACGAAAAATCTGTCACCGTCCCGGCCGCCACCGACGTCAAAATCGTTTTCACCGGCACTGACGGCAGCACCAAAGTGCTCAAGGAATCCACCCCGCTCAAAGCCGGCGAAATCCTTGATGCCACCTTCCTCAGCAAAGCCGCCCTCGTCGATTTCTTCAGCGCCCAGATCGCCCGGGCCAAAGCCGATGGCGTGCTCCTCTCCCTCCACCTCAAGGCCACCATGATGAAGGTCTCCGACCCTATCATCTTCGGGCACGCCGTGGAGGTCTTCTTCAAGGACCTCATCGCGGAACACGGGGCAACCCTCAAGGAACTCGGCGTCGACTTCCGCAATGGCTTCGGCGACCTTGTCGCCAAGCTGGACAAGCTCCCCGCTGACAAGAAAGCCGCCATCGAAGCCGCCATCCAGGTCGCCTACGACAACGGCCCCGCCCTCGCCATGGTGAATTCCGACAAGGGCATCACCAACCTCCACGTTCCCAGCGATGTTATCGTGGATGCCTCCATGCCCGCCATGATCCGCGGCGGCGGCAAGATGTGGAATGCCGCCGGCAAGGAAGCCGATACTCTGGCCCTTATTCCGGACAGCTCCTACGCTGGCATCTACCAGGCCGTAATCGACTTCTGCCGCACCCACGGTGCCCTCGATCCCAAAACCATGGGCTCGGTCCCCAACGTCGGCCTCATGGCCCAGGCCGCCGAGGAATACGGCTCCCATAACAAAACCTTCGAAATCCCCGCCCCGGGCAAAGTCCAGGTCATCGACCCCTCCGGCACGGTCCTTCTCGAGCACACCGTGGGCACCGGCGATATCTGGCGTGCCTGCCAAACCAAAGACGCCCCCGTCCAGGACTGGGTCAAACTCGCCGTGAACCGCGCCCGCGCCTCAGGCTCCCCCGCCGTTTTCTGGCTCGATGCCGCCCGCGCCCACGACGCCCAGATCATCGCCAAAGTTGAAACCTACCTCAAGAACCACGATACCACCGGCCTCGACATCCGCATTCTCCCCCCCGCTGCGGCCTGCCAGCTCAGCCTTGAACGCATCGTTCAGGGCCTGGATACTATCAGCGTCACCGGCAATGTCCTCCGCGACTACAATACCGACCTCTTCCCCATCCTCGAGGTTGGTACTTCCGCCAAGATGCTCAGCATCGTCCCTCTCATGAATGGGGGCGGCCTCTTCGAAACCGGGGCCGGCGGCTCCGCTCCCAAACACGTCCAACAATTCCTCGAAGAAAACTACCTCCGCTGGGACTCCCTGGGGGAATTCTTTGCCCTCGCCGCCAGCCTCGAGCACCTCAGCGAAACCTTCCAGCTCCCCGCCGCCAAAGTCCTCGCCGCCACCCTCGACACCGCCACCGGCAAGTTCCTCGAGCACGACCGTTCCCCCGGCCGCAAGCTAGGCACCATCGACAACCGCGGCAGCCACTTTTACCTGGCCCTCTACTGGGCCCAGGCCCTCGCCGAACAAACCGCCGATCCCGCCCTCGCCGCCACCTTCACCTCCATCGCCGGCGCCCTCTTCACCCACGAAGCCCGCATCGTGGAGGAACTCCTCACCGTTCAGGGCCAGCCCGTCGACATCGGCGGATACTATCAACCCGACGATACCAAAGCCAACGCCGCCCTCCGCCCCAGCTCCACTTTCAATGGTATTCTAACTTCGATTTAAACAGGACTGCCGGAGAAATTCATGAGCAAATTGCCCATCGTCCCTGTTCGAAGCAGTGCGCCAGGCTTTGTCTTCGCGAAGCTTGGCACATGGTGTTATCACTCATTAATCATCCATGAAGCTGCTGCCCATCGAAGAGTTGAAATCGATTCCCGAGTTTCTAAGTTCGGACATCCTACCCTCGAAATCGGAAAGTGTCATTCGTCTTCGGGTTGATTGTTTGGATGATCCTGACTTTTGGATGCGGTTGGCTCAAATGCCTAACCTCCAGTCGTTGTCCGTTTCGCGATGTGACATTGGCCCGGCTCTTCGCTTCCTGACGGGAACGACAATTTTGCAAAGTTTTTCCTTTCAAGGCTTTACGCTGAACAGGATTCCCAAGGAAATTTTATGCCTGCCTCATCTGAAAGAGCTGACCATCACAGGAACAAATTTGTGCGAACTGCCTGAGGAAATTGGAGATTTAGTTTACCTCGAAGAGTTGGACTTGTCCCATAATGGATTGGAATCGTTGCCGGACTGCATTGGCAAATTGAGCCTTCTTAAGCGACTTGATCTGAGGGGAAACCGGCTGCGCTCTGTCCCCGATTCCATAGGCGAGCTGAAGCAACTTACCGGGCTATTGCTCCGTGCAAACCAACTGGCCGATATTCCTGCAAGCCTCGGGCGGCTGCTGAGCTTGGAATATCTGTTGCTCGGTTGCAATCACCTGCGCCGCCTGCCGGAGGAACTATGCTCGCTCAAACACCTTCGTTCTCTCTGTCTCGAACGCAATCCCTGGGAAACATTGCCAGCAGGCTTGTCTCAAATGAGGATCGAAAACTTCAATCTCGAACCCGAGAAACGCCATCTCTTCATGGATTGGGATTACCAGCACGGAGGGCAATCCCCGAAGCTCGAGTTG
Organism: Verrucomicrobiales bacterium; assembly: GCA_038210825.1. Classification (GTDB taxonomy): domain Bacteria; phylum Verrucomicrobiota; class Verrucomicrobiia; order Verrucomicrobiales; family V1-33; genus CAIZWU01. Next base: position 131,551 of record JBBQWG010000006.1, on the reverse strand, counting down.
GACGAGTTAGGGCTGTTTCTTGCCGCCGACAGCCTCGCCTGTCAAACACTCTCAGCGGCGATTGAGAGAAAGGGTCTTGGCGAATTCGGCCCGGCAATTCTGCGGCTCTCGAGGAGGGCCATAAAAATGGAAACAACCTCCCCCGACGACTATTCACAGCTGGCTCGTTCGCGCTTCGGCGGGTTCCCCGATCTTCCGGATGCTTCCCACTTCCCCAAAACCAACGGACTGCACTGGTGCTTTCTTTGCCAGATCAATCTTGCGGATGTGGCCCTCCTTAATGCATTTCTTCCGCGAACGGGGTTGCTATCCATTTTCACGGAGACTGCCCTGAGTTTTCGGGCGAAGATACTGCTGATCGACATCGAGTCGCAGGCACTGCTCACCGTGCGCCACCAAGGCGAAAGTGATATGGTTGACCCAGCCGATGCCTGGTATTCCTTGCATCCGCATCAGTTGCGATTCACTGAATTCCAATCTCTGCCTATTGATCCCCCCGAGGGAATGCAAGGAGAATCGGAACAGGAAGCCTACCGGGAGATTCAGCAGTCCTGTTACGCCGTTGACCACCACGTCAATGGTTGGAGCTACGTGGATCTTTCCTCTCCCCAAACGGAAGCCGCGATGGTTCTCCGCGGCCAGCCCGAAGAATGGGTTCCCTTGCTGACCTTGGGTTTTGATAGCAAAGCGGGATTCTGCTTTGGGGACGCTGGGAAGTTGATTTTTTGCATCCACCAGGAAGATCTGCGCCGCTGGGATTTTTCGAGAATACACATCACCTATTCATAACTCAACAACCCTCCCCGCCCTCTTCATCCTCATCGCCAAGCCACTTACCGCCCTCCGCCCCAGCGCCACCCACGCCGCCGTCTGAATCCACTACCGCACGATTTGCTATACTCCGGTCGGCCGCAATGCTGCGGTGCGTAATTCCCCGCTTTCCTTCGCCTGCCAATACTCGAGAGTTTCAACATCCAAACAGGTAAGCCATCCGCCCGCGTGGACGGCCGTATCGATACAGATCGCGTGTCCGATATCGCGGGGAAGCCCGTCCATCTGTGGAGTGTGCCCGCATACCATGATCTTACCGCTGCAATGTGGTTCCGGAGGTGGGCTATCAAAGAACTCCCAGAAAAGCATATGATCGGGTTGGTCTGACAACCACACATCGGCGTATGCCTTGGCGTGAACAAAAAAGTGACGGTCTGTTTCGTAGTATGGCCTCGTGCTCTCGATAAAATGCCAATGAGCTTTCGGAATGTCGTCCAGCGATTGAGCCGAATAGGAATCCAAAGTCTTGTCGCCGCCGAGCCCCGACCACTCAAGCAATGACGCACGCGAATCACGAGCCTGCATCATCATGATCTCGTGGTTTCCCCTGATAGGAACGAGCTGGAGGTCTCTCGAGAGCCTAATCATCCGTTCAATCACTCCCTTGCTGTCAGATCCCCGGTCAATGAAGTCGCCGAGTGGAACCAAAATATCGTCCGATTGAGGATCGATCTGGGAAAGCAGCGTATCCAAGGCATGACGGCAGCCGTGGATATCACCAATCGCGAGCAGCCGTCCCATATGCTTCAAAGTTTGACGCGATCAGTTGCTTCGCACAACTGCAAGCTATCCCGCACCGGGGCGCGGAAATAGCGCAGTCGACTATCGTCAACGTGCCTCACGCCGAGCGGATCACCCTCAGTTGATTGCTGTCGCCTTCGTTGCCGGTGGCAGCATTTGGCCGCCTTGTTTGCGGTCGTGTGGCTCATCGCCCTCAGGGATTGGCCCCATGTGAATCACGGATGGCTTGCAGAAAACTCTCCCGTGAGCCTCCTTTAGCCCGATCGGCGATGATATCATAGGTCTGCAGGGCCGACAGCTTCCCGGCATGAGCTGGTTGATGGAAAAGCCGTCCTCATCCGCGGCACGCTTGAGGTGGAGATGAGTCGAATCGGGCAATCCGAGGCTGAGGCTGCTCATGGCCTTGAGGCTTGTGTGAGCAGTGCAGGGAAATAGCCAGCGCAATCCGAAGCACCCTTTCAGACGATCGCTCTCGAAAACAGCGCTGCTGCAACGTATGGGTGATGACATGTTTCCCGGCCGTCTTTTTCCTGCCACCGTTTTTGCCTGGCTCGTCCTGCTTCCCGCCACTGCGACTGCCACGCCACCGCCCACGGTGGAGCTTCGTTTGAGCAGCCCGCTCGACTATCAGGTTGTGCAGCGGAGCCGCGGGGGGCAAGGAAATTTGCGCATCAGGGGTGACCTGTCCGGGGACGTCCCGGCGGCCGAGGCGTTGATTGAAGCGAGGCTGGTGGGCGGGAAGGAACCTGCGGCGTGGCAGCGGGTGGATGGTGCGGTGTCGGGCAGAAAGCTTGCGGGCACGGTCGTGGCACCAGCGGGGGGGTGGTGGAAACTGGAGGTGCGGGTTTCGCTGGCGGGCAAGGAAAGCGCGCTCGGCAGCGTGGCCCATGTGGGCATCGGCGAGGTGTTTGTCATCGCCGGTCAGTCCAACTCTGCAAACCACGGCGAAGAAAAACAGACGACAAAAACCAAACGCGTGGCGGCCTTTGATGGTGAGACGTGGCGCATCGCCGATGATCCACAACCGGGAGCGAGCGGCAGTGGCGGCAGTTTTATTCCGCCTTTCGCGGATGCGGTGGTGGAAAGACTCAACGTGCCCGTGGGCATCATCGCCTGTGGTATCGGGGCGACAAGCGTGCGCGAATGGTTGCCGGCAGGTGCCACGTTTCCCAATCCCCCGACCATCGGGAACCGTGTGGAGAAACTCTCCGATGGCACCTGGGCCAGCAAGGGCTCGGCGTATGAGGCTTTCCTTGCGCGGATGAAACCCCTTGGCCCGCAGGGCTTCCGGGCGGTGCTGTGGCATCAGGGCGAGAGTGATGCCAATCAGGCGGACCCGGCACGCACGCTGCCAGGCAAACTATACCGTGAGTATTTGGGCACCATCATCCGAAAATCACGGGATGAGATCGGCTGGGAAGCCCCGTGGTTCGTGGCGCAGGCGAGCTATCATGTGCCGGGAGACGAAGGCAGCGACGACCTCCGCGCGGCGCAGGCCGCACTATGGAAAGATGGCATCGCAAACCAAGGACCGGACTCCGACGCGCTCAAAGGCAAACTCCGCGAACGGGACGGCAACGGCGTGCATTTCAGCGGTCCCGGATTGCGCGAGCATGGCGCACGCTGGGCTCAGAAGTTACTCCCGTGGCTCGAAGGCCAATAGGCCGGCCCATTTTTGGTCGAGGGTGGCGTAGGTTTTGGGGGAAAATCCCGCTGGGCTTGATCCCGTAGCGACCGCCTTGGGCATCGAGTGGAATGCTCTCACGCTCAAGATCAGTGTGGTTTTTGGGTTCCGGGTCAACATTTTTCTGGACTAATTCCAGATTTGGACCACATCTACCCGGATGACTGAAGCCGCCACCCTGCTCCGAGAAAATGGCATTCCGGTCACGGCCCAGCGGCTGGCGGTGCTGAGGGCGGTTTCGGAACGGCCCCATGGAACGGTGGACGCGATTGCCGAGCACGTCCGCTCGGGCATTGGAGCCATCTCGCAGCAGGCGGTTTATGATGCGCTGGGACTGCTGGTGAAAAAAGGACTGCTCCGCCGGATTCAGCCTGCCGGCTCGCCCGCGCTCTACGAAGACCGGATCCGCGACAACCATCATCACCGGATCTGCCGTTCCTGCGGCAAAACGGAAGATGTGGACTGCGCAGTCGGACACGCCCCCTGCCTGACCCCATCCGGCCCTGCCGGCTTCGCCATTGATGAGGCCGAGGTCATTTACTGGGGAACCTGCCCGGATTGCCAGGCCGCTCCATAACCATTCACCATCCCCAGGCCTGCGGGTATCTTTTTCCCATCCACCATCACCCACCACCTCCATGTCAGAAACCGCCACTCCGGGGAAATGCCCCATCGATCACGCCGCCGCTGCCGCGCCGGCTGCCCAGTGCCCCTTCAAGCACGCTCCCAGCACCGGCACCTCCAACCGGGACTGGTGGCCCAAGGCGCTGAAAGTCGAACTCCTGCACCAGCATTCCGCGAAGTCCGACCCCATGGGCAGCGGCTTCAACTATGCCGAAGAATTCAAATCCCTCGACTACGCCGCACTGAAAGCGGATCTGGCCGCGCTGATGACCGATTCCCAGGACTGGTGGCCGGCCGATTTCGGCCACTACGGCGGACTTTTTATCCGCATGGCCTGGCACAGCGCCGGCACCTACCGCACCGCCGACGGACGCGGCGGTGGCGGCCGCGGACAACAACGTTATGCCCCGCTCAACAGCTGGCCGGACAACGTCAGCCTGGACAAAGCCCGCCGCCTGCTCTGGCCGGTCAAGCAGAAGTATGGCAAGAAGATTTCATGGGCGGATCTGATGATCCTGACAGGAAACGTCGCGCTCGAAACCATGGGCTTCAAGACCTTCGGATTCGGCGGCGGACGCGAAGATACCTGGGAGCCTGACCACGATGTCTATTGGGGCCGTGAAACCACGTGGCTCGGCGGCGACAAACGCTACTCCCACGGTTCCGAAGGTGTGCCCAAGGATGGCGGGGTAGTCGTTTCCGACGACAACGCGGATGGCCAAATCCATTCCCGGGATCTGGAAAATCCGCTGGCTGCGGTGCAGATGGGCCTGATTTATGTGAATCCCGAAGGCCCGGATGGCAATCCGGATCCTCTCAAGTCCGCTATCGATATCCGCGACACCTTCGCGCGCATGGCCATGAATGACGAGGAAACCGTGGCCCTCATCGCCGGCGGCCACACCTTCGGCAAAACCCACGGTGCCGGTCCGGCTTCCCACGTGGGCGATGAGCCGGAAGCCGCCGGTCTCGCCGAGCAGGGTTTCGGCTGGAAGAATAGCTACGGCACCGGCAAGGGCGCGGACACCATCACCAGCGGCCTGGAAGTCACCTGGACCAGCACCCCCACCCAGTGGAGCAACGGTTATTTCGAAAACCTCTTCGGCTTCGAATGGGAACTCACCAAGAGCCCCGCCGGAGCCCACCAATGGCGTCCGAAGGATGGGGCCGGCCAGGGCACGGTGCCCCACGCCCACGATGCCACCCAGCGCATCGCTCCCGCCATGCTGACCTCGGATATCGCCCTGCGTGCCGATCCAATCTACGAAAAAATCTCCCGCCGCTTCCTCGAAAATCCTGACCAATTCGCCGACGCCTTTGCCCGCGCATGGTTCAAGCTGACCCACCGCGACATGGGGCCGCGCGAACGCTATCTCGGGCCGGAGGTTCCATCCGAAGTCCTCCTCTGGCAGGATCCGGTTCCCGCCGTCGATCACCCCCTGATTGACGAACAGGACGCCGCTTCCCTGAAGCGCCAGATTCTTGCCTCCGGACTGACCGTTAGTGAACTGGTCGCCACCGCATGGGCCTCCGCCTCCACCTTCCGGGGATCCGACAAACGCGGTGGTGCCAATGGAGCCCGCATCCGCCTCGCCCCGCAGAAGGACTGGCCCGTCAATCAACCGGCCCAACTCGCCAAAGTGCTGGCCAAGCTGGAAGGCATCCAAGCCGCTTTCAACACCACGCAGACCGGAGGCAAAAAGGTCTCCCTGGCCGATCTCATCGTCCTCGGCGGCAACGCCGGGATTGAGCAGGCGGCGGGGAACGCCGGCCATGAAGTCAGCGTGCCCTTCACCCCCGGCCGCACCGACGCCACGCAGGATCAGACGGACGTGGAGTCCTTCAACTTCCTCGAACCCTACGCCGATGGCTTCCGCAACTACCTCAAGGCCCGCTACACCATCCCCGCCGAAGAGTTGCTCATCGACCGTGCCCAGCTCCTGACCCTGACCGCTCCGGAAATGACCGTGCTTGTCGGCGGCCTGCGCGTCCTGAAGACTAACGCCATCGCCAGCCAGGCCGGCGTCTTCACCAGCCGCCCCGAAACCCTGACCAATGACTTCTTCGTCAACCTCCTCGACATGGGAACCGCCTGGGCCCCGCTCAACGAAACCGAAGATGCCTTCGAAGGCCGCGACCGCAAGACCGGCGAACTGAAATGGACCGGCACCCGGGTCGACCTCATCTTCGGCTCCAATTCCCAACTCCGCGCCTTCGCCGAAGTCTACGCCACCGCCGACGCCGAACCGAAGTTCCTCCAGGACTTTATCGCCGCCTGGACCAAAGTCATGAACCTCGACCGCTTCGACGCCGCCTGATAGGCCAGCCATCGTAAATGCCAACGCAACGCCCCGAACCACCGACGGTCCGGGGCGTTTTTTATGAGGAGGGTCGACATTCGGTCGACCCGGTTTAGGCGGACAGAATGTCCGCCCTCCTCATGGACCCTCTCATTGGTGCCGCCGACCTTCCGGTTGGCATTTCCCTGGCCCGCACCCTAGCCTGCGGCCTCAACCCATGCCTGCCGCCACGACCCTCCCGATTCGGAAAATCCACCCCGATATCCTGCGCAGCCTGCGTGATGGCCACCGCCTCGTGCTGGTGGCCCCGACAGGATCGGGCAAGACCACGCAGGTGCCGCAAATGCTGTTGGATGGTGGAATCGCGGGCGGGAAAATGATTGTGGTGCTGCAACCCCGGCGGGTGGCGGCGCGCACCGTAGCCACGCGCGTGGCTTCCGAGCGGGGCGGAAAGTTGGGCTCCGAGGTCGGTTATCAAATCCGGTTTGATGACCACACCAGCGTGGGCACCCGCATCTGTTTTGTCACAGAAGGCATCCTCCTGCGCTGGCTTCAGGACGACCGCACCCTCTCCAACATCGGGGTTGTGGTCTTCGATGAATTCCACGAACGGAACCTGCTCAGCGATGTCGCTCTCGCTCTGGTGAAGCAATTGCAGCAAACCGCGCGGCCCGATCTCGCCATGATCGTCATGTCCGCCACGCTGGATGCAGAACCGGTCGCTGCCTATCTCGATCAATGCCCCATTCTGATTTCGGAAGGGCAGAGTTTTCCGGTGGAGGTAAACTATCTTTCCCTGCCGGACCAGCGTCCGGTCCACGTGCAGGCGGCGGATGCGGTGGAGCGGATTCTTCTGAATAACAGCCCGGGCGACATTCTCATTTTTATGCCCGGGCGCGGCGAGATCAATGCTACCCTGGACGCGCTCCGCAGCCTGCGCAGCCGCGAGCGTGTGGCCTGCATCCCCTTGCATGGCGAACTCGAACCGCAGGAGCAGGACCGCGCCTTTTCCCCTAACCCACTGAGAAAAGTCATCGTCGCCACCAATGTCGCGGAGACCAGCATCACCATTGATGGCATCCGCCACGTTGTGGACAGCGGCACCGCCCGCATCGCCCGTTACGATGCGGAGCGCGGCATCGGCACCTTGTTATTGGAACCCATCAGCCGCGCCAGTGCGGACCAGCGCCAAGGCCGCGCCGGACGCACCGCTCCCGGCACCTGTCACCGGCTGTGGACCGCCCTCGGACACAAAGGCCGGGAGGAGCGGAACACCCCTGAAATCCAACGCAGCGATCTCGCGGAGGTCGTGTTATTGCTCCACTCGCTCGGCATCCGGGAGGCCGCCGCGTTTGATTGGCTGGACCAGCCCGACCTGCCGTCCGTGGCACGCGCGGAGCACCTCCTCACCATGCTGGGGGCGTTGGAAAACGCGGACCTCACCGCCATCGGCCGCCAGATGCTGCGCCTTCCCATGCACCCGCGCTACTCCCGCATGCTGATCGAAGCCAGCCAGCGGGGCTGCGTGCCGGACGCCGCACTATGCGCCGCCTTGGTCAGCGGACGCGACCTCCTCACCCGCGTGGACCGCAGCGATGACCGTGCCCAGGGCACCCGGGAAATGTTTGAGGACAGCCCGCATTCAGACTTCATCACGCTGATGAGTGCCTATAATTTCGCCAGGGAAAGCGGCTTCAGTTTCGACCGCTGCCGCGCCCATGGCATCAATGCCCAGGTCGCCCGCCAAGTAGAACAGACCTTCCAACAAATCCTTCACGCGGCCGGCCAGCAACGACTCCGCGACCGCCACGCCGCATCCTCATTTCCTGACAAAAACGACGAAGCCCTGCGCCGCTGCCTGATGGCCGGTTTCATTGATCACCTGGCCAAACGCCGCGCGCCCGGGCAACCCGCCTGCGACCTCACCGGACAACGTCAGGGCCAGCTCGTCCGCGAAAGCGTGGTGCAGGACGCCGCCTTTTTCACCGCCGCCAATCTGCGCGACCTCCCCGGCCGCGGCCCGGTGCCCCTGACGCTGCTTAGCCTCGCCACTGCCGTCGAGCCCGGGTGGATCGCGGAGATGTTCCCCCTGCATCTAACCACGTCCTTGGAGCACCGCTTCGATGCCAAAAACAAACGCGTCGCCGCGCTGAAGCTCGTCCGCTATCACGATCTCATCCTGGAACAAACCCCGCAACAACGCGACCTCGACCCCGCCGCCAGCGGCCGCTGTCTGGCCGAAGCATGCCAATCCGGGGCCTTTGATCTCCCCCTGTTCGACCACCGCCTGAAGCAATTCATCGCCCGCGTCAATCTCATCCACACCACCGTTCCGGAGCTGGAATTCGCCCCGCTGAATGAACCCTCCATCACCAACTGCCTCGCCCGCGCCTTCCACGCCCTGACCCTCGTCAAGGACGCCCAGGCCGCCCCTCTCCTCCAAGCCTTCCACCACCACCTGGAAAAAGGCCAACTCAGCTGGCTGGACGAACTCGTCCCCCTCACCCTCCCCGGCCCTGACAATACCCCACTCAAAATATCCTACACCACCGGCGAACCCGAAGCCCAGATAAAACTCCAAGACTGCTTCGCGCTCAAAATCCACCCCACCCTCTGCGAAGGCCGCCTCCCCGTCCTCCTCACCCTCACCACCCCCGACCAAAAACGCCTCGCCACCACCCCCGACCTCCCCACTTTCCTCACCCGCGAATGGCCCAAACTCCGCGCCGCCGTCGCCAAGAAATTCCCCGGTCACCTGTGGCGGTGATAGGTGTCATTTGATTTTTTGCTGATCCCGGTTTTCAATACTGCACCACCACCAAACCCGGCACGCGGCTGAACTCGTCCACATTGTTGGTGACCGCGCCCATGCGATACACCAGCGCCGTGGCGGCGATCCGTAGGTCGTTGGTGCGATGAGTTGTCCCTGGGCTGCGAGCGTCCGGTAGAGTTCGCCATACTGCCAGGAGATATGCCTGGACCAGGGTAGGATCGGATAGGGGCGGCACAACCGCTCCCAGTCTTTTTTCGTGCTGGCCGATTGTCCGCAGGCCAGCCCGCCCGCCACCGTGAACGTGATGTGGAAAGTTTCCTGCACGCGGCTGGCAAAGAAGCGGTCGATGGTGGTCGTTAAACCACGCTTGGCTTCCCGTTCGGCCATGAGGATGAAGTTAGGATCGAGAATCAGGCCCAAGGATCATCGGGGATAGGGTCATGCCGGGTGGCCTCTTCCACGCTGTCCAAATATTTGCCACTGACGCCACTTCCACCATTCCGGTAATACTGAAGCAGCACTTCGCCGGTCGCCGGGGCATCCAGCCAAATGGCGCGGCGCACCACTTCTGTGAAGGACTCCCCGCCCTTTTTTGCGTGCCGGAGTTTCTCGTAGGCATCGAGGTCCAAGGTGATTGTTTTAGTGGCCATGCACGAAAAAACACGAAAATTGGTAATGGACAAGAAATTCCACCTTCCCGTTCCATCCTTGAGTGAACCGAATGCCGGTCCTCACTCAAACCACTCCCGGGGGTCGAGTCGGTAGTAGTTCATGAGTTCGGTGTAGAGTTCGGGCTTGTGGCGGTGGAGTTGCTGGGGTTTTTCGAAGAAGGCTTCGGTGGCGACGGCGAAGAATTCCGGGGGATTGGTGGCACCGTAGGCATCCAGCACGGTTTTTTCCCCAGCCTCGGTTTGTTGAAGAAAGTTATCATAGTTTTCCTGGAAGACGCGGGCCCAGGAGCGGTAGGCGTCTCGGTTCGCGAGGGCTGGGGCACCGTCGGTGGAACCGTCTTCATGGTCAAGCTGATGGGCAAATTCGTGCAGGGTGACGTTGGAGGCATCGAACACATTCCCTGCGCCGTGGGCGACGGAGTCCCACGACAGGACGACGGTGCCCATTTCCCATGATTCGCCAAGGCGGTGGACGGTGCCTTCGGTGACGAGGCCCATGCCATCCGTTTGCTGCTGCACAGAGCTGAAGGTGCCGGGGTAAAGATAGACCACTTTCAATTTTGGATAGGGTTTCCCGTCGCGGTGCATCACCAGCAGGCAGGCCTGGGCGGCGACGGTGAGAATCATGTCCTCGGTCAGTTCCAGGCCGCCACAGCCCTGGAAGCGGGTGGTGGCGATGAACCAGGCGATGCGTTCCTGCAGGCAAAGGCGCAGGTCTTCCGGCAGGCGCGCCACGAGGGGGACGTTTGTCAGGATAGGCTCGAGCCATTCCTCCAGGAATACGGGTGCTTCTGCGGGTTCGCCGCCGTTGAAGAGGGATTTGAGTTTTTGCCAAATCATGGAGGCGACGCTACCGGAGTTCTGAGGGGCTGCCAGACTATGCCAACAGGAACCTTCAGGTCGTCAGGGCTTGGGTGATGTCGGCCTTGATGTCCTCAATGTGCTCAATGCCAAGGGAGATCCGCAGCATCCCGGGCAGCACGCCGGCGGAGCCCTGCTCGGCGGCGGAGAGCTGGGAATGCGTGGTCGAGGCGGGATGGATGATCAGGGTTTTGGCGTCTCCCACGTTGGCGAGATGGGAGATGAGCTTGAGGCTGTTGACGAATTTCTCGGCGCGGGCCCGGTCGCCTTTCAGCACAAAGGACAGGACACCGCCAAAGCCGCGGGTGAGGTATTTTTTCGCAGCCGCGTGCGTGGGGTGATTGGTCAGGCCGGGATAGTTGACGGATTCCACCTCCGGATGGGCGGCGAGCCATCCGGCGAGAGCGAGCGCGTTTTCGCAGGTCCGCTCGACCCTCAGGGACAGCGTTTCCAGGCCCTGGAGGAGCATGAAGGAATTGAACGGGCTTTGGCAGGGACCCCAATCGCGCAGGCCTTCCACGCGGCAGCGGATGATGAACTGGATATTCCCAAAGGGCCCGCCGATGCCGAAGATGTCGTTCAGCACCATGCCATGATAGCTGGCGGAGGGTGCGGTGAACTGGGGATACTTGCCATTGCCCCAAGGGTAAGTGCCCGCGTCCACGATGACACCCCCCATGCTGGTGCCATGGCCGCCGATCCATTTGGTTGCGGATTCCACCACGATGTGCGCTCCGTGCTTCAGGGGCTGGCAAATCGCCCCGCCCGCGCCGAAAGTGTTATCCACCATGAGCGGCAGGTCATACTTTTTGGCCAGAGCCACGAAGGCATCAAAGTCCGGCACGGTGAGGCCGGGATTGCCGATGGTTTCCAGATAAATCGCTTTGGTGCGGTCATCAATCAGCGGCTCGTAGCTTTCCACCCTCACGCCATCGGCGAAACGGGCCTCCACCCCGATGCCTTTGAAGGCGTTTTTAAATTGATTGTAGGAACCACCGTAGAGATGGGAAGTGGTCACGAAGTTATCGCCCACGCCGGCGATGTTATTGATGGCGATAAACTGCGCGGAGTGCCCGGAAGCCGTGGCCAGGGCCGCCACGCCACCTTCGAGGGCGGCGACGCGTTTTTCAAAAACATCCGTGGTCGGATTCATCAGCCGGGTGTAGATGTTCCCAAATTCCTGCAGGGCGAACAGTTTGGCCCCGTGCTCCGAATTTTTAAACTGATAGGCGGTCGTTTGGTAAATGGGCACGGCGCGGGACTGCGTGGCGGGATCGACTTCCTGACCGGCGTGAAGCTGCAATGTTTCGAAATTCATAATGGTTTGGGTGATGATTTATTCAGGCTTCCGGCCCGCAAGGCCTGAGGCCTTCGCGGGTTTGGACAGCACCCGCTTGTAAAGTTCCTTCCGCACCGCTTCGATGCCTTCGCCGGTCTCTGCGGAGATGGGGAGGATTTTGACCTTGGGAAAGCGTTGTTTGAAGTTCTTGAGATTCTCTGCGGACTCGGGGAGGTCCATTTTGTTGGCGATCACGAGCCATGGGCGCTTGGCGAGAACGGGGTCGTAGAGCGAGATTTCCTGACGCAGGGTGGCGACGTCTTCACAGGGATCGCGCACCTCCGTCCCGGCCATGTCCACCACGAATAACAGAAGGTGGCAGCGCAGGATGTGGCGGAGGAATTCGAAACCGAGACCGACGTTTTCGTGCGCTCCCTCAATGAGGCCGGGGATATCTGCGACGGTGACACGCTGGTAGCCTTCGTATTCGATCACCCCGACCATGGGGTGCAGCGTGGTGAAGCGATAGGGCGCGACTTTGGGCTTGGCGGCGCTCAATTTGCCCAGCAGGGAACTTTTTCCCGCGTTGGGGAAACCCACGAGGCCGGCATCCGCGATCTGGCGGAGTTCAAAATAGAACATGCCTTCCTCTCCTTTGATGCCAGGCGTGAATTCCGTCGGGGCGCGGTGGGTGGCGGTCTTGAAATGCACGTTGCCTTTGCCACCCTTGCCTCCTTTGCAGAGAACGAATTCCTGCCCCACAGTGGTCAGGTCGGCGACGAGATCAAGTTCCACGCCTTCGTCGAGGCGTTGCTTCAGGGTGCGCTTGCGGCTGGCGGCTTCGGCCGCAGCATCCTCATCGCTGCCCGGCTCGAAGACACCGGCGTCATCGCCTTCTTCGTTATCGATCAGGTAGTCGCCGCCTTCCTCCGGGACAAAATCCAGCGGCCCGGGCTCCACCGGGGCGGGGGCCTCGGCGGACCATGAGGTATCCCGGTAGATCAGGGTGCCGGGCGGCACGGTGATGATGAGGTCCGGCGCGGATTTGCCATAACATTGGCGGCCGGTGCCGGGGCCGCCGTGCTGGGCGTGGACTTTCGGATTAAAGAAGAACGCCTTGAGGTTGCTGGTGTTGGAGTCCACCCGGACAACGATGTCGCCGCCCTTGCCGCCGTCGCCGCCGTCGGGGCCACCGTGGGGATTGAATTTGCCGCGGTAAAAGTGTGCGGAGCCGTCGCCGCCATTGCCGGCGCGGGCGTGGATTTTGATATTGTCAACAAACATGGGAAAGAAAACCCGGCCGGTCCGGAAGCAACTGGATCGCGGGGAACCGGCATCATGGCCCCGGAAAATCCGCTCTGCCAGCGGAAAGCGCACCTGCCCATTTCGGCCTTCGATTTTCGGGAAAAAGAGTGGGGTGACGGAAGAATGCCGTGGCGGGGGTTTTCCTTTGCGGGACCGGGGAGGATGCGGAAGGATGCCGGGCATGGGCACCAAACTAATCCAACTGGCCGCGCTGATACTCGGCCTGACAAATGTGAACGGTGCCGAAGCAGCGCCTGATCTGAGCCCCGTAAAAGCATGGATCGCACAGCAGGCGGGGGTCAAGAGCCTGATCGTGGATATCAAACAGGAGCGGCACCTGAGGACGGTGAAAAAGCCTCTGGAGAGCACCGGGCGGTTTCATTTTGTGAAGGGAGGCGCGTTCCGCTGGCAGGCGGGAGATCCGCCAAAAATGGTGGCTGTGATGAGTCCGGCCGAGGAGTTTTCCGTGATCTATCCGGCAAAAAAGACGGCAGAGGTGTTTTCCAGGGCGGCCTTGGAACGGGAGGATGCGGGCCAGGGGATTGCCTTTTTGCGCGCAGGATTTCCGGCGAGTCTCGAAGCCTTTTTGGAGCGCTTTGAAGTTACCGGGATCCGCCCCGCAGACGGTTGGGATGCTGTGGAAGTAAAACCACGTGGAGCGGGCAGTTCGTTTGCGGTGCGCAAGCTGGTGCTGAGTCTGAATCAACAGACCCACCGACTGGGGGCGATGCAGATCCATTTGAGGGATGGATCCTGGATCAACAACACCGTGCTGAAAATTCAGGAAAATCCGGTGATACCGGCGGCGCAGTTCAGTTATGACCTAACAGGTTATGCGGTAAAACGGAAGTGACCGGTGCGGGCGGCGGCAGGCAGCGCGGACCCTGCTTCCCCGTTTTCATTGCCGGAAAATGGCTCGAGAATGATGGACGATGGAATGGACGGGGCAAATCACACGACAGGACAAACGGGCCGCCACGTTTCTGCGGGCGTTGGCCCTGGCAGTGACGGCGGTCCTGACGGCTTGCGGAGGCAGCGGCAGTGAAGGCGGGCTGACGGAATGGTTCAGCCCGGAGCTGCGCGCGCTGGAAGAGGAGGAGAGCCGTCTCAAGGAAGAGTTGGCGGGGCTGCCGGCTTTGTTTCCGGACCAGCAGACTGAGCGGATCGGTTATTCCTCGAAGCCAGCGCCGGTGCGCCGTCCGTCCGCCAGGCCCCTGCCTGCCGGGGGAATGCGCTTGCCGGAGACGCGGGTGATCCGGCTGGATCTGGGGTCGAAACAGCGTATCGATCAGGTGGTCCTGGTGCCCGCCGATTTCGCGGTCGATGCCGATCCTGGCGCGGGCTACGGCTTTCCGGTCCGCTGGCGGGTGGAGGTGGCGGAGGAAGCTTCCTTTGAGGATGCGGTGCTGCTGGCGGATCATACCGGGGCTGACTTTCCAAATCCGGGTTTGTGGCCCGTGGTGGTGGATCCGGAAGAGCCGGTAAACGGACGATTTGTCAGGCTGACAGCGGTAAAACTGTGGAACCGCAGCGGCCGGAGCCTGCTGGCCCTGGGGGAGCTGATGGTGTTGCAGGGAAACCGGAATGTGGCGGCAGGCCTGCCGAGGGATGGCATCCGGGTGACCGATACGGACGAGAATCCACGCAACTGGTCGGTGTTGAATCTGGTGGACAGTCAAAGCCTGCTGGGTGCACCTAGCGGTATTTTGGCATCGGTGACGGAAGGATTCCAGTCGTTGCCGGGACGGATGCCACACGCGGAGAAGTGGGTGCAGGTTGACCTTGGCACGGCAGTGCCGATTGAGGAGGTGCGGCTGTTTCCGGCGCGGGCGGTGGAGGTTCCGGCGCGGCGCGGGTTTGGGTTCCCCGCACGCTGGAGGCTGGAAGCCTCCGCAGAGGAAAGCTTCGTCCAGCCCGTGGTGCTGGCCGAGTGGACCCGCTTTGATTTCAGCAATCCCTTTGAGAATCCGGTGGTTCTGCCCGTGCCGGGAACGATGGCGCGGCATGTCAGGTTGACCGCCGTGAAACTGACAGAGCGGTTCCGGGACTACCTGATGGCCCTGTCAGAGATCGAGGTCATGAGCGGAGGCCAAAATGTGGCCTCCGGACGCCCGGTGACGGCCCTCACCAGCCGCGAGACACCGCGCTGGTCCACCCGCTTCCTGACTGATGGATTTACCAGCCAGCGTCAGATCGCCAGCTGGCCGGACTATCTGAGAGGACTGGAAGCCCGCCGGATACGCGAAGCCCGTCTGGCTGCCCTGCCCGGATTGCGGCAGGACCTGACGCGCCGCGTGATCCAGCGCATCGCCGCATGGGTGACCGGCATCACCGTGCTGTCGGCTCTGGCGGTGGTCTGGGCGGCGCGGCGCAGTCACCGCGGGCGCCGCCGGGAACTGGAAGCCCTGCGCCAACGCATTGCCCGGGATGTTCATGACGAAATCGGCAGTGGCCTCGGAACCATCGCCCTGCTCAGCCAGATGGCCGGAGCCAAGGCCTCGCACCCGGAGGAAGCCCGTCAGGATTTTGCGGAGATCAACCATCTGTCGCGGGAAATTACGGAAAGTCTGCGGGACATTGTTTGGCTGATCCGTCCGGAAACCCGGACTCTCGGCGATCTGGCGCAGCGCCTGCGGGAAACCGCGGCTTCGATGCTGGCTGCCGTCCCTCACGAGTTTTCCGTGGACCCGGCGGTGGAAGGCCGGGCCCTGCCTTTGGAATTCAAACGTCAGGTGCTCCTCATCTTCAAGGAAGCCCTGCACAATCTGATGCGTCATGCTGCGGCTACCCACGCGGTGGTGAAGGTCGGTGGCAATGACGCGGAATTCAGCCTCGAATTGGAAGACAACGGCCGCGGATTCAATCCGGCCGCTCCGGTCTCAGGCGCCGGCCTGACCGGCATGAAACAGCGGGCCTCCACGCTGGGTGGATCCCTGACCCTTGCCTCCACCCCGGGCAAGGGCACCCGGCTCCGGTTGGCCGTGCCGTGGCCTTGATTTCCGGATCGATCCGTCAGTGAGTCCAACAATCTCCGGATGCGGGTCAGGGGAAATGCCGTATCATCGTCCCCCATGAATCCTTGGATCAAACTCGCCCTGATTGTTGGCCTGACATGGTTTGTGGTCCGCACCATGCGGCAAGGCTGGGGCGGGGCGGCGGGCGGGGACCTGCCGAAGACGGTGTCCGGTCAGGTGGCCAAGGCCAAGACGATGAACCGGAAGCTGGTTCTGCTGATCACAGGAAGCGACTGGTGCCCGGCCTGCATCGCTATGGAAAAGAACATGCTGGCCACCCCGGAATGGCAGGCCTTTGCGGCCAAAGAAATTGTGTTCCAAATCTATGATTATCCCAATGGCGGGGAAGCTCTGACACCGGCCCACGAGGATCTGCTCAAACTCCCGGGCTTCCGCGGATTCCCTACCATGGTGGTGGCTGATGGCAGCGGCAAAGTGCTGGCGATGCGGGCCGGCTTCAGCGGCAGCGCGGCGGACACCATCGGCTGGATCCAGTCGCTCTGACTGCACGGGGCGGGGGCGGGCCGGAATTGTCATTTGCCCTGACATCGCGGGCGGGTCACGGATGCTGGTGAAATGCCCGGTAGCCCCCTGCCCGGCCCCGACAAGCCCCATGCGCCCCCCCAACTGGCTATTCCGCCTGCTGCTCATCCTCGGCAGCTCAGCCTGCCTGCTCCTGCCGGCGGGGGCACAGCGCCTGCGTATTGTGGCCGCAAACACGTCCAGCGGCAACGGCCAGGACTACGACCAGGGGCATGGCATCCGGATCTTCAAGGGTGTAAAGGCGGACATTGCCCTGATTCAGGAGTTCAACTATCTGAACAATACGGCGGCCAACATCCGGGAATTTGTGGCGGATACCTTTGGCCCCGGGTTTTCATGGTTCCGGGAGTCCAACACGGGCAGTATCCCCAACGGAGTGATCAGCCGCTATCCGATTCTGGAATCCGGCCAGTGGGTCTCCACGGTGGCGGAACGCGACTACGCCTGGGCCCGCATCGATTTGCCGGGGCCCCGGGAACTGCTGGCCGTGAGTGTGCATCTTCCCACCGCCAACGCGACATTGCGCAATGGAGAGGCCCAGGACCTGGTTGGTTATGTCAATGCCTATTACGCCGCCCATGGCGGAGCCCGGGCGACGGATTATCTGGTGATCGGAGGCGACTTCAATACGGACAACCGGTCCGAGTCCTGCCTGAATACACTGGGTCAGGTCGTCACCATCGGCACTTCCCATCCCGCCGACCGGAATGGCAATGTGAACACCAATGCCTCGCGGGCCAAACCCTACGACGCGGTGTATGCCGGCAAAGGCCTGCACGGGCTCCAGACCCCGACGGTAATTGGCAGTTCCACGTTTCCCAACGGGCTGGTGGCGGATACCCGGGTGTATTCCCCGATCAGCGAAATCGCGCCGGCCCTTGCCAGTGACAGCGGTGCCACTAACATGCAGCATCAGGCGGTGGTGAAGGACTTTTTGATTCCCCTGCCAGCCGACCCGCCGGTGCTGGAAATCCTGTCGGCCAGCTATCAAACCGATGCCCCGCAGCAGGTCCGGATTTCCTTCCGCTCCACCATGGGCGCCACCTACGAAACCCAGGCCAGCTCCACCATGACCGCCAATGGCTGGGTAAATCTCGGCTCCTTCGTTGCGGCGGGTTCCAGCAGCACGATCACGATCGTCCCCGGCACGCCGGCGGACTGGCAGGTTCAGGACAGCGCCCTCTCCGGAGCGTCCCGACGATATTACCGGGTCATGCGGCGATGAGGATTTCCCGTGACCGGGGGTGGGCAGCAGGCGTAATGAATTTTGCATGAAAACTGCCCTTGCTCGATTTCTCCGCCCTGCTGCGTTTCCCACTGGATGCCGTATCCTGAGTGCCACGATCTTCGCCGCCGTCACCTGCCTTGCGGGATTTCCCGTCCATGCGGGGTGGACGCAGTGGCGGGGTCCGGACCGCACCGGCATCATCACCGGGCCGGCCTGGCCGGCGGATTTTTCGGGTCTTGAACCCCTTTGGGAGGTGCCCCTTGGACCGAGTTACTCCGGGCCGGTGCTGTCTGATAAGCTGGTGTTTACCACCGAGAGTGTGGACAAGCGTTTGGAACGGGTCCACGCGGTGGACCGGACTACCGGCAAAACGGTGTGGACGGCCGAATGGGAGGGTTACCAGGGCGTGCCTTTTTTCGCGGCGAAGAATGGCGACTGGATGCGCAGCACTCCGGCCTTTGATGGCAAGGATCTGTTTGTAGCCGGGATGCGGGATGTGCTGGTCTCGCTGGACGGGGCCACCGGCAAGGAAAACTGGCGGGTGGATTTTGTCAGCCAATTCAGGAAGCCGGCTCCCGCCTTTGGATTTGTCTGCTCGCCGCTGGTGGATGGGGCCTTTCTGTATGTCCAGGCCGGGGCGGCGTTGTGCAAACTGGAAAAGGCCACCGGCAAGGTAGTCTGGCGGACGCTTGAGGAAGCGGCCGGAGCCATGGACAGTGCCTTTTCCTCGCCGGTCCTGACCAAGGTGAACGGCCAGCCCCAGTTGTTGGTGCAGACCAGGGAAAAACTCTGCGGCGTGGACCCCGCCACCGGCAACGTGTTATGGAGCCAGGCGATCAAAGCCTTCCGGGGCATGAATATCCAGACGCCCGTGATCCGGGGAAACCGCCTCTTCACCAGCGCCTACCAGGGAACCAGTCAGGCATGGGATGTGTCAGGGAGCGCCGGCAGCCCGGGGGTAGCCATGGCATGGGAACACAAGTCCGAAGGCTACATGTCCACCCCGGTGGTGCTCGGCGGGAAAGTCTTCCTGCATCTTCGGAACAAACGATTCACCTGTCTCGACCTTGCTACCGGCCAACAGGACTGGGTTACCGACCGGAAGTTTGGCGAATACTGGAGCCTCGCCGCCCAGGGCAGCCGCATCCTCGCCCTCGACGAAAGGGGGATCCTCTATCTGATTCAGGCTGACCCTGCAGCATTCAAACTCCTCGCGGAAAAAAAAGTCTCGGACTCTGATACCTGGGCCCACGTCGCGGTTGAGGGGGACATGGTGGTGATCCGCTCGCTCAAACAGCTCAAGGCCTTCCGCTGGAAATGAACGGGCCTCCCGGGAGCTTCCCTTCCCGGATCATCCGCCGATTGTAGATGGGCCTGCGGGTGCAAGGATGGCGCAGTTTAATGCCCCAAACCCATGCTGTTTTCCCGCCGCCATCTCCATTTTCTGAGCCGCGATCCAAGGACCTTGCGCCATGCCATTCTCATTGTCGCGGCGGTCTTTTTTGCCACTGCGCTTTGGGTCGGTGTCAGCCGGCCGGCCACTCCCTCTGTGGAAAGTGTGCTCGACCGTGCCGCCGGGGAAATAACCCCCCTGCTCAAAGCTCCCGTGCCGGACCGGACCGCGCTCATGCGGGCATTGCGCAGCAATGCGGTCAAGGAAGCCCGGTGGCGCCGCTTTCTGGAAGATCACGATGAGCCCCCCGAAGAACTGCCGCTTCTCTCCCTTGCTCTGCCAAGTCTTCTCGCTGGCAGCACCTTGCCCGTGGAGGAACAAGCTGCCTTCCTTGCATGGCATCAGGCCATCCTGACCAACAAAGTTTCTCCGGAACAGATTCCCCGGCTGGCAGGACTCACCATACCGCCGGCCCCCAGCGTGCCGGGCACCATGGCCGGAGACCTGCAGCGCATCACCAGGAACTACCAGGGCGCGCTGGCCACCTATGAAGCGGCCGGATCCCTTCCTGACGGCATCGAGGCCCGCCGCCGTGCCGTGGAACTCGCGGTGAGCCGGGATTGGAAGCCGGTCCTGGAACGCCTGCTCGCCCAGCCGGCTTATTATGACGCAGTGCATGCGGTGGATGACGAACTCTCCTATTTTGTGGCTGGCGAGCAATTGGATATCAGACAGATTTTCCACCGCACCCTGGCATACAGCCATGCTGTCCTGACCAAGGTGGATTACCTGCTGTTGAGCCTGCTCACCGCTTCGATCTGGTTTGTCAGCCTGCACAAAGCCAGCCAGCTTCCGCTGCGTCAGTGGTGGGTGGGCGTGGTAGCCCTGCCGTTGGGAGTCTTCAGCACCGTGATTACTCTGGTTTTGCTCAGTCTCCAGCAGGCCCGCGGGGGCCTGGTGGATTCCGACCTCGCCGGCCCGGCTCTGCTCTATCAGATAGCCAGTGTGGGATTGCGTGAGGAAATTTCCAAACTGATCTGTTTCCTTCCCCTGCTGCTGTTCCTGCGCCGGGGCACCCCGGCTCAGGCGCTGATGGCCGCTTCCTGCGTGGGCCTTGGTTTTGCCCTCAAGGAGAATATCAGTTATTACGACCGTTCCGGCGGAGCCGGAGTGCTCAGCCGCTTTGCCACGGCGACCTTCATGCACATCGCCATGACCGGCCTCACGGGCCTGGCTCTGTTCAAATTCTGGCGTTACCCCAAAAACTACGGCCCGTTGTTTCTTGCGACTTTTGTGGGCATGGTGCTGCTTCACGGGTTCTACAACTTCAGCCTCGGCGGTTATGACAACCCCTTTTCGCGGGAACTGGCCAACCTCTTTCCGTTTATCATTGCAGGTCTGGGCTGGTATTATTTCCAGACCCTACGCCAGGAACAGGATGAGGCCCCTCAAATCCTCAGCGCGGAAGCCGTGTTTCTGCTGGGGATCACGGTGGTGATGGGCGTCCTGCTCAACTTCCTCGTCTGGGAAAAAGGCTGGGAGGGCGCGCTGCAGACCTTTGTGCCCTCCGTCCTGTCTTCGGTGATGTTCGGCTGGCTCTTCCATCATTTCCTGCGCCAGGCCTGACTTGTCCGCAGGCAGGCAGCAAGGCAGGCAGTCAGGGTATCAATTCCACCGTAACCTGACGGGTGGCGGAGCGGCCTTTGTCGTCCACCACCCGGATCAGGGAAGTCCCCGGGCGGGCCGCCCACCAGCAGGGGACTGCGGGGGCACTGGCCCCTAGAAACTCCACCCCGGCGAACCAGTATAACTGCTGCACCCCCGGAGCGGCGTCAGCCAGCAGAGCGATGGAGCGGCGGGAGGCATCGCCCGCCCGCAAGGTGTAGGTCCGGCCTGATTGGGGCGAGGCGATGGAGGGTGACCCGGCACCGGCCGTGACGGGCTTCTCCCATGCGGGAGGGCCGCGCCGGGGCACTCCCGCGCTGCGGAACAGGGCCAACAAATTGGGGGGCCAGATTTCCACGATTTCCCGGCGCAGCCCGGGACGGCCGTCGTCGGCGGCGACTCTCAGTCTGCTGACAGGATCAGTCAGGATTTCCTGATGAATGGCGCAGGACCGGATGGGGGAAATGCCTGGCAGATACCATCCTGCCTGGTGCTGGGAACAGCAGGGCCCTGGCAGAGCCCCGGAAACAGCGCACAGCCTGACCTGGCTCACCTCCGCCGGGGCCACATCGGGACTCATGGGCAGGTTCAAGGATCCGAGCAGGAAAAAGAGCAGGGGGCCGGCGGTGCGGCGGCCGGCAAAAGCGGGGTTGGGCCGGCCCCGGAAGTCTCCCACCCAGACCACCAGCACATAATCTCCCGCGATGGCCGCCGCCCAGCCATCCCGCCAGCCATGGGAGGTGCCCGTTTTCCAACTGACCATGGGAAAACCTGCGGTGTAGGTTTCTTCTGCCGCCGCAGGCTGCCGGGGCCGAAGCATGTCCCTGACGAGAAACCGGACTCCGGCTGGCAGCATCACCTTGTCAGGACCCTCCCCCAGGACCGAGGTGGTCAAACGCAGCGGGCGGGGCTTTCCGTCATGGGCCAGCATCGCATACAGCGCGGCTGTTTCCTTCATGCTCACTTCCTGGGCCCCCAGCGCAAGGGCCAAGCCGTAATGCGAGGCCGGATGAGGAAGCGGCACCCCGCTATCCGCCAGGAAGGTATAAAAATCCGGCGCCTTCAAAGACTGGAGCAGGCGGACTGCCGGCAGGTTGCGGCTGCGGTAGAGGGCGTCTCCCGCACTGAGCGGCCCGGCAAACCCCCGGTCCGAATTTTCCGGCTGGTAGCCGGCAAATCCCGCCGGGGCATCGGTCAGCAGGGAGTGCGGGTGGATCAGACCCTGACGGATCGCCAGCCCGTAGATGAACGGTTTCAGGAGGGAACCCGGGGACCGCCGGGCGGTGACGCCATCGACCTGCCCTTGGATGGCAGCATTCCCGAATCCCGCCGATCCCACCCATGCCCGCACTTCCCGGGTCGGGGCATGGACGAGGAGCGCAGAGGCGTTCTGCACCCCTTCCAGGCGTGCCTCATTGAGAAAATAAGCAATGCCCTTTTCCAGAATGGTCTGATGGCCGGAATCGAGCGTTGTGGAAACCACTTCCCCTGGCGTGGACCGCAGGGCCTGGCGGGTAAAATGGGGGGCACGGTGCGGAGGACTTGTCAGGGCCCTCAATTGATAGGATATTTCTGCGGTCTCCGCTCCCCCCCGCAGCCTTGCAGTGAGAGCCCGTTGCAGTGGGACAGCCGTCGGGTCGGCTTCCGCCCGGGCAGGGTTCCGCCGGGCCGGGCGCTGCGGCACAAGGCAGAGGGCCACACATTCCCGGAAGGTCAGATCCGACGGGGACTTGCCCAGCCAGATCCAACTGGCAGTGCCCGCTCCTTCAACGTTCCCGCCATAGGGAGCCAGATTCAGATAGGCTTCCAGAATCTGCTCTTTGCCGTAGTGGCGCTCGATCTGCAGGGCGCGGAGCATCTGCTCCAGCTTGCCTTGCCATTTCCGGGTTTCCAGTCCAAAGCGGAGGCGGGCCAACTGCATGGTGATCGTTGAGCCTCCTCCGCGCTTTTCCCCCCTGACCAATCCCCATGCCGCACGGGCCACGGACCGCAGGTCGACGCCCGGATGCTGGTGAAAGCGGTGATCCTCGTGGGCAAGGGTGGCGCGGATCAAATCCGGGGGCAATTCCGCCAAAGGGGTCCAGAGCCGGTATCGTCCGTCATGGGCCAGGGTCACCGTGAGCAGTTCCCCCTCCCGGCCCATCACCCGGCGTGACCATGTGGTGCCGGCAGGCAGCAGGTCCACAGGAGGCAGCGCCAGCCATGCGAGCCATAACAAGACCCCAAGACCCAACGGCCAGCGAACACGCCTCAGCCATTTCCGGCGCGTTTTCATCGGGGCAGGGCCGTGAGGTGACCCGCTGCACTCCGGGCTTGGAACTCCGGGCGGTAGAGGGAACTGGCAGAGACCGGCGGCACCGTCATGATTCCGGCGCAGAGGGGCCGCAACTTGTAATGGAAGCGCTGGGTATGCTTTCCGCTGACTGTGGTGTAAAAAATGTTCCGGTCCTCCCGCATGTCCACGGAGTCGGCTCCGGGAGCACCGTTAGGCCCGGGGCGCAGGGTGTATTCCTCCACTTCCCAGCCCCCCGGCAGGAGATCCACAATGGCCACGTCCTCCACGGGGTCTGCCCCAAGGTTCCGGATCAGAATCTCCATCTCCACGCTTTGGCCGACCTGGACCCGCTCAACCGGCAACCCGTTGACGGACAAACGTCGGGTGATCTCCATCCCCGCACGGACGGCGGCTTCCGGAAGTCCGCGGTCGAATCCGCTTTCCACCATCTGATAGAAAGCCCCCAGATCCGGAGCCCCGGGCGGCCGCAACAGTCCGAATTGGATCGCAGTGGCCCCGGCCGTAAAGTCTGCACGGAGCAACCCGGCCCCTGGAGCTGCCAGCAGGCGGGACGGTGCCCCGGCGGTAAGTTCCGTGAGGGCGGTCTGCACTCCGGATTGTTTTTGCAGATTGGACCATTCCTTGAGCGCCTGAATGCTGCAGGCGGCGGAGTAGGTATTGAATTCCGCCTTCTCCAAGGCGGTAAGCACGGGCTTGATGTCGTCATAATTCAAACTGCCGGCAAGGTCAGGGAAGTGGCGGCAAAGCAACACGAGGTCCATGGAATCCAGCGCCAGCGGCTGTTCCTGCCAAAAGCGCCAAAGCCGCACCGCAGGTTTTTTCGCGGTCTTCCACTCTTTGAGGATCTCGACCGCTTCCTTGTTCTGGCGGAGCAGCGCGTGAGTCGAGGCCACCCACAGGGCGGCGGGGCCGGTGCGCCACGGACCGGATTTTTCCATCTGGTCCCGGAGGTTAAGCAGATAGTTGGTGGTGACTTCGCCATTCCGGCTGAGCAGATAGATCGCCCGCGCCTGACTGGCCTGGTCAATGGGCGATTTGGCCGGGAGCACTGCCATTTCCCGCAGGTTTTTCCTCACAAGAGACAGCATGTCCCCCGGCACCGCAAAGCCCGCCTCCTTGGCGGAAGTAAGAAAATCTGCGGCATAGATGGTGAGGAAATCGAGCCCTCCCTGGGCCTGATTGCTCCATGGGCCGAAGCCGCCGCCGGGAGCCTGACGACCGCGCAGCCGGGCAAAGACTTTGTCGAGTTCCGCAGCCGAGGAGGCGCGGTCAAATCCGAAAGAGGCTTCCGTTGTCAGGAGCAGCCTCGGCATGGCCTGGCTGATGATTTGTTCGGTGCCGTTGTGGGGGAATTCGTTCAACCAGGTCGAGAGTCCCCGGGCCAGATTGAGCGGCACTGCAGCCACGGAAACCTCGCGCGAGGCAAAATCCGGATACAGGGTCCTGGCAGGTTTCACCGTATGGTCCGGCAGCCGGTAATATCCGCTTTGCACCGTGGTGAGGCGGGGCGTGGCGGGCCGCACGCTTAGAGTGACACTGCGCTGGGCGCTCAATCCTCCGCCTGCGGCATGGAATGTGAGGGTGGCATTGCCCAGGGGTTCCTGGATGGCCACCTCGAACCGCACCGTGCCTTCCCGGCCGGGCGCGATCTCTGCCGGATCCGGAAGACTGACAATCCTGACATTTGGTGAAGCCGTCAGGCTGGCGGACACCCGGGCCGCTTCCGGCGCGGCGGAGTCAAGGTTGTTGGCCACCGTCAGGGAAAGGGTGAAAGTATCTCCGGGGGCTGCGAACAACGGGGCATTGGGAGTGAGCACGAATGGACCGCGCACCTGGGTTTTGATCCGGGTGGATCCGTAGCCTTCCGCGCCCGCCGCCACCGCCATCAGCGTCAACTGCCCGGCAAAGTAGTCAGGCACGGGATACTCCACGGTAACTCCTTCCGGGCCGGTCTGGACGAGGCCGGACCAGAATACCACCGGAGCCTCCCGCTTCCGCTGGAAAGGATTCAGATTGATGGTGAGGTTGTCGCCCCCTTCCCCGTCCCCGCCAAACGCCCGGCTCTGGCCGAGAATGGTGAATTCCGGCATCAGGAGATCAAGGATTTGAGTGGTGGCCACCTCCAGAGCCCGGGGGCGCAGGAAAAAATCGCGGGGCTGGGGAAGCTCATAATTGGTAATCTGGTGAATGCCCTCATCGACTGCGTAGATCACGGCACGGGCGGGCACCGGGCTCTTCAGTTGAATCTGCAGGGTTTCTCCGGGCCGGATGCGGTCCACCGCCGAGAGGCTGAGGGGCATCAACCGGCGCTCGTAATTTGCGCGGAAGGGCTGCACCGCATAACTCAGCGGACTCATGAAGACTTCCGGCGAATCCATCGCCCTGACAAAAGAAGCATGGACGTAGGCGGTGCCTTCCAGCCCGTCCGGAACGCGGATGGTTTGCACCGAGTCTTTTTCAATGCTGCGGAACCATTTCCAGCCAAGCACCTTTTCCCGCTCAATGGTCAGCAGACCGGCCCCGGTGAAGGGAGCACGCAGACTGAGTTCGAGTTCCTCCCCGCTCTGCCAGTCGGCGCGGGCGGGATTCATCTCCAGTTCGGCCGCCTGCTCCAGGCTGCGGCTGCCGTCCCCCTTGCCCGTCACGGTGAAGCGGCAGGCGGCGGCAAGCCGGTTCTCCGGATCATGGAATTCGAGCCGGAAGCTGCCGGGTTCCCCTGTTGGCAGGGTGAAAGGCATTCCTCCGGCGGGAATGGTCAGGGTGCCCTGGGCGATGACCTCATTCTTCTCCGTGGAGACATAGGAATAACTGCCATTGTCAAGTTTGGTCAGGACTGACACGTGGCGGAGGGCGGTCTGGGCCCATGTCAGGACGGGAGAGGCCACCGGTTTCACTTCCGGGGACAGGCAGATCAGATGCAGTTGCCGCGGGGCATCCTTGCCGATATAGCCCAGACTTCCATCCGCCTTCCAGCCGACCACCGAGGTAAGCGGGGAGAGCAGGCCGGACCGGGCCACCGCCACACTTCGGCCACTGTCCGGCTCGAAGGCCTCGGCGGTGAAGGTGAAGGCCACCGAGGCATTGGCAAGAGTGTTCAGACCCAGAGCGAATTTCCCGCTGCCGTCTTCCCCGGATTGGATTTCGCCCAGTTTCCGCTCCCGTCCGGCCGTGAGATTGACAGGGAACGAATCGTGGAACCTGTAGTCCGGATATTCCGCGAACCGGAAATGGGCGGGGGAGAGGTCGAGTCTTCCCGTGATCCTCCGGCCTGCCGCCGGGAAGCCAAACAGGGTCTGCAGATCCAGCACCGCCGTGATGTCAGGATTCTGCGTCCACCCGGTGGAGGGCACCCCGGGCAGATCGGCCTACAGTTTCATGCGGTCGGGCTCGAAATCCTCCACCCGGAAGGCGGTGCGCCCGATCTGCACGGCCTCCGGCTGGTCCGCAAAAAGCAGGACCTGCAAATGAAACAAGCCAGTGGGATCCGCCTCGCGAAGGCTGCCCTGACATTCCATAACACCATCGGCCGGCAGCGGCATGGTGCGCGAAAAAACCAGCCGGCTGGCGGCATTCCAGACGTTGACGGTGACCGGCAATCCGGCAGGAGGCAGACCACCGGCGCGGCGCCGCACAATCAGGCTGGCATGCACGGTGTCCCCTGGCCGGTAAACTCCGCGCTCCGTGAAGACGAAGGCATCCAGGGTGCCGGGAAGGCCTGAAGTCAGGCCGCCGGTATCAAACCGGGAGTGATCCAGCCGGCGGTCAAGGCGGTTGAGAGGCAGAAAGGCTACGTCATTCCCCCGGCGGGCCACCAGCACCACGGGTCTGCGCTCCCCCTTGAACGTGCTGACACTTTCCATTTTTGCATGTCCTTCATCGCCTGATATGGCGGTGGCGAGGGTTTCGCCGTTTTTGGCCAGGATAGTGAGGGTGACCCCGGGGGCGGGCCCGCCCTCACGGATCCCCTGGACAAAGATGTCCCGGGACTCATCCGCATTTTCCTTCACCAGCAGGCCAAGGTCGGTGACAAGGATGAAGCGGGTCGGGCCGTATTCATTGCCTTCGGAAATTTCCCCGTCGCGCCCATGCTCGTCTCCGGCATTCAAGCCGCGGAGCGGGCTTCGGGCGACCCGGACAAACTGCCAGGCGGCGTCGGCATAGGCCGTTTCGCCCTCAGCGTCCTCTTCATTGCCCTGGTCCTCCCCCTGCAGGTTCTCCTGGTTCTGCTGGTTCCCGGCTCCCGGATCGGTGCGGGGTTTGACCGCTTCGGCACTGAGGAAATACATGCCGCGCGCCGCGTCAGGATCAGAAGGATCTGCAATTTCGAGGGCTTCCCTGAAGTCAAAGACTGGATAGACGGCCTCGTGCCGGTTGAGCATCCCGGTTGGCACTACCACCCGGCGGATATGGGCGATGTTTTCCTGACTGAAGGCATATCCCCGCCATGATGGCGACTCAAACCGCCCCCGGGTCATGCTGGCCAGATGGTTCACCTGGCTGACCGGGATGCGGGCAATGGTATAACGGATATGGGACACCCCCCGGGCCTTCAGGCCCAGTTTGCGTTCGCCTTCAAGGGAGAGCAGTCCGCCACGGGTCGTGAATTCAAGGAGGCGCGGAAACTCCGGCACCCCTATCAAAGCCTGGAAATCGTCCTCCAGCTCATACCCCCCGAGGGCTGGCAGCCCTTTTTTCACCGTGACGAGCAACTGGCCCGGTGCCATGGCCGGCAGCCGCCAGCTGTGCAGGCCGGTGACCGGGGGTTCTGCCGCCACGGGCGTAGGCGTCACCACCCGGGCGGCGGCGAGCACCCCGGCAGGAATCGAGGCCGGAGTCTCCCATGCAGTAACCACGCCATGGGCAGGCAAATGGCGGATTTCAAGCCATGAGGCGAGCACTGCCGGACCGGCAAACCCCTTGGTGGAGATGAACAAATGCTGCACCGGCTCGCCTTCCGCATTGGGCACGATATTGCCGGAAATTTCCGTTATGCCAAACCCGCTGAATTTGTCCCGGACCACGAGTGTTTCCGACGGTTCTGCGATCATGGCCTCTCCGCCGTCCACACTGACAAGGCCGGGGTTTACTTTGAGCAGGGCGAAGTCTTCCTTGGCCGGCACGATCACCCGCGGCGACCGCACCCACCAGTGCCGGGGCTCATCGGGATTGGGCACCAGGGTCCATGGCGGCCCACCGGTTTCGAACAGGGGAGTGCCTCCCAAAACAGTCAGGCTCAGGTGGCGTTCCAAGTCCTCCCGGCGGAACGGATGGCTTATCCTGACCGATCCCACCACCTGCTGGTTCGCCGGATCCCGGGGATCAATGTAAAACTCCATTTCTCCTACGGAACCGGTCACCGGCATCGTCATCACCTGCAATTTGCGGTTGGAGAGCCGGACTTCCGGCTGCAGGGCCAGACCTGGTTCCAAAGTTACGGTATAGGGCCGGCCCGGTGGCCATGGGGAATCGGCACGGAAGGAGAGGGAGGATTCACCGGTCCATTGCCAGGTGCCGGGATGCTCCGGTTCCAGAGTAATTCCGGCGACGGACTGGTTTCTGATGATGGCCCCCAGCGGGGCCGACGGTCCGCTGAAGGAAAGCGTCAGGGGCGCCGGCTCAAACCGGGCTTCGCGCTGAACATACCGGGGCGCCCCGGGATCGTCGGCGCTGACTCCCACATTGCGCAGGACGTTCACCACGACATCGGGCCGGGCGCGGTGGGCCTCCTTCCACTGCCACCATTTCACGCCACCCCAGGTTCCGGCGGCAAGGAGCAGGCCGCTGCCTGCCAAGGCAAGGGGATGCCGGCGGACAAGGTGCCAGCTTCCCAAAACAAGGCCCCGCAACCAGCGGGGAGGTGACCAGTGGAACTCGCCGAAGATCCCCCCGGCCAGTCGCTTCAGACCCGAAAACAAGGTGTGTGCCATGGCGCGCAGGGTTGGAACCCTATCATCGCACGGGGCTCCGGATTTGCATAGGAAATGTTTGGGGTTTTGCAGCGTAAAACCCGCCAGGAAGGCTGGCCTGCCTTTGGGTCTGACAAAAAGGCCGACGCCACTCCCGGGCCTGACGGCCGCCCCGGTCCGGCGGGTTTTGATGCCTCCCCCAGCGGATATCCCCTCTCTTGCCACCGCCGCCGCCCCGCCTACGGTCAGGGCCTTCATCCACGCGGCTTCCTGGCCGCCTCCATTTTACTCCATGACCAAAAAAGGCATCATCCTCGCGGGCGGCGCGGGCTCACGGCTCGACCCGCTTACCCGTATCGCGTGCAAGCAGTTGCTCCCGATTTATGACAAGCCGATGATCTATTACCCGCTATCCACACTGATGCTGGGCGGGATCCGGGAGATCCTGATCATTTCGACTCCCAAGGACCTGCCCGCCTTCGAAAACCTCCTCGGCGACGGCGAAAATCTGGGCATCCATCTCACCTACAAGGAGCAACCCGCCCCGGAAGGCATTGCCCAGGCCTTTCTGCTTGCGGAGGAGTTCCTCGCCGGAGCCGGGGCCACCCTGATTCTCGGCGATAACATTTTCTACGGAAAACTGGATTTTTTCCGCTCCGCTCTGGCCATCGAAAATGGGGCCTGCGTTTTTGGTTACCATGTCCGCGACCCGGAACGCTTTGGCGTGGTGGAATTTGACAGGAACCAGAAAGTCATCAGCATTGAGGAAAAGCCGCAGAAACCTAAAAGCAGTTATGCCGTGCCGGGGCTGTATGTTTATGATGAAACGGTAGTGGAACGGGTGAAGCAGCAACGGCCCAGCGCCCGGGGGGAACTGGAAATCACGGACCTCAACAACGCCTACCTCCGGGACGGCCAACTGGAAGTCCGGCTCCTCGGGCGCGGCATTGCCTGGCTGGACACGGGAACCCCGGCCAGCCTCCTGGAAGCGGGTAATTATATCGCCACCATCGAACACCAGCAGAACCTCAAAGTGGCCTGTATTGAGGAGGTCGCCTTCAACCGCGGCTTCATCGACCGTCCCGGATTCGAGAAAGTCATCGCCGCCACCCGCAGCCCCGACTACCGCCGCTACCTTGAAGGGGTGCTGGCTGAAGCGGAAACCGCGGGAAAAGCCTGAAAACCGGTTCCGTTGGCCCCATTTTCCTGCAAAATGACCTCCGCGGGGTTCCAGAGTAAAAAGTTTTCCCAGGACCGGCCAGAATTCCGCTTATAGATTACCTATCCGGCCGGCCGCAGTTTCCAGTATGGCAGCCTGAAGTTCCTTCATGAACCAACTCCTCCTCGAACTCGGCATTCTGCTGCTGCTGCTGTTGGCCAACGGTTTCTTTTCCATGTCGGAAATCGCTGTGGTTTCCTGCAACCGCGCCCGCCTGCGCCACCTCGCCAGCCAAGGCGACCGGCGTTCTGCCGCGGCCCTCGAATTGGCCGAGGAGCCCAACCGTTTTCTTTCCTCGGTGCAAATTGGAATCACCCTCGTGGGCGTCATCGCGGCGGCCTTCAGCGGAGCCACGTTTTCCGCTGCTCTGGCCGAACCGCTGCGGGGAGTATCGTGGCTGGCACCGTTTGCGGACCGGGTGGCCTTCGCCATCGTAGTGACGGTCCTCACCTTTTTCACGCTGGTGCTGGGGGAATTGGTTCCGAAACGGGTTGGAATGAGCAATCCGGAAGGCATTGCCCGGGCCGTGGCTCCCATCATGCGGCGTGTAGCATGGCTGGGCACTCCGTTCATCGCCGTGCTGGGCTTCTGCACCAACGCCCTGCTCAAAGTCCTCGGCATCCGGGCCCGCGAGGAATCTCCAGCCACTGATGAGGAGATCGCCATGCTGGTGACCGAAGGCAGCAAGTCAGGGCAATTTCACAAGAACGAGCCGGAGATGGTCCGCAGTGTGATGGCCCTGGACCGGCTGCTGACCCGCGAACTGATGACACCCCGCACCAGGATCATCTGGGTGAGTGTCAACGACACCTCCGAAATGCTCTGGCACAAAATTGTGGTGAGCGGGCATTCCACCTTTCCGGTTTATGAAAAGACCCAGGACAACGTGCTGGGCATCATCTCGGTGAAGTCCGTTTATGCCAACGTGGCCGCGGGAATTCCCCACAACGTCAGGAACCTCGTCCGGCCGCCTGTGTTCGTGGCAGACACCACCCCGGCCAGCACCCTGCTGGAAACCTTCCAGCAGTCCACCAAACACGTGGCCTTGGTCCTTGATGAATTCGGGGGCATTACTGGCCTCGTCACGCTGCACGACCTGATGGAAGCCATCGTGGGCGACCTGCCTACTTTGGGCGATCTCACCCGTCCCACCGCCCTCAAAACGGAGGACGGCAAGTGGCTGGTCGATGGGATGCTGGATACCGAAGGATTTGAAGAACTGGTGCCCTCCTTCGAATTGCCCCCGGCCCAGGAGCGTGACTATCAAACCATCGCGGGATTTGTCATGAAACATCTCGGAAGGATGCCGGCGGAGGGTGAGAGCTTTGAATTCAGCCGATACCGGGTGCAGGTGCTGGATCTGGATGGCTACCGGATCGACAAACTGCTCTTTATGCCCCTCCCGCCGGATCATCCGGAAATCTAACCGGAGCATGGCGCGGACAGTTGCCGCCGCAATTCCGCCCGGTAATCCGGATGGGCCAGACTGATCAGGGCGTCGGCCCGTTTCCGCAGGCTGAGTCCATGAAGATTGACCGCTCCATATTCGGTCACCACCCAGTGGACATGTCCCCGGGAAGTCACCACCCCGGCCCCGGGCGTCAATTCCCTCACGATTCTTGAAACGGTGCCTTGGCGGGCGGTGGAGGGAAACGCGAGGATGGGTTTGCCTCCCCTTGAAAGCGCGGCCCCGCGCAGAAAATCCATCTGCCCGCCAATGCCCGAAAAGATGCGGTGCCCGATGGAATCCGCGCAGACCTGACCGGTAAGGTCCACCTGCAGGGCGCTGTTCACCGCCACCAGTCGGTCCAGCTTGCGCAGCAGATTGGTGTCGTTGGTGCGGTCGCAGGGATGAAACTCCACTAACGGATTGTCATCCACGAAATCAAAGAGCCGGCGGGTGCCGGTGACAAAACTGGTGATGGTCCGGCCTGGGTGCACCGCTTTAAGGCGGTTGGTGACCACGCCGTTCTCCAGGAGGGGCAGCAGGCCATCGGAAAACATCTCGGTGTGCACGCCGAGGTCCACTTTGTTTCCCAGCCGGGCCAAAACCGCATTCGGAATGGCTCCGATCCCGGCTTGGATGGTCGAGCCGTCTTCCACCAGATCAGCTATGATTTCGCCAATCCGGGCGGTCTCGGGCGTTTCCGGATCCGGGGCATGCTCCCACAGCGGCCGGTCTGTCAGGATGAAGGCGTGGATCCGCTCCCATGGCAGAATGGATGCCCCATGTGTCCGGGGCATGCGCGGGTTGATTTCCGCCAGGATCAGGGGCGCTGTGTCGACCGCCGCGCGCGCCGCATCCACCGAAGTGCCGAGCGAGCACATTCCATGACGGTCGGGTGGCGAGACCTGGACCAGCGCCGCATCCAGTGGCAGCTCCCCATCCCGCAGCAGCCCCGGAATATCCGACAGGAAAACCGGAATGAAGTCTGCCCGGCCGTCGGCAATGGCTTCCCGCACCGGGGCTCCCGCAAAGAAGGATACGGAGCGGACCCGCTTTTCCACCCCGGGCACGACAAAGGGTGCCGGGCCGGCGGTGTGGAGATGGCAAAGTTCGACGCCCTCCAGATCCGGCCGGGCGCAGAGGGCTTCCAGCAGGGGGGTGGGCGTGGCAGATGCCCCGTGCAAAAACACCCGCATTCCGCTCCGGATCATCTCCACCGCGATGCCAGGCGACACCGCATGGGTTTGCCAGGTGGCAGCATCAAAACGGCGGCGGAGAGATAAAGGCATACTACCAAGCCAAGCCGAAACCCGGGGCGGCGTCAATTCAGAGCCGGAGGGCGCATTCAGCGCCGGGCTTTTTTCCGCGGTGCCTTGCTCAGATAATTTGCTTTCAGCGCTTTGGTGGAGCCCTTGGGAATAGGCTGGCCGGCCGCCATGGCCTTGAGTTCATTGATCTGGCGGCAGACTCATGAGGGCCGGGAGAATTCAACCTTTGAAATATTTGGCAATAAAATCTGCAGGGGTGATGGGCTGGGGCTTGTAGCCGCTGTCCATCATCGAATAAAAATGACGGTCGCTGGTGATGATGTAATCGGCATTGGCGACGACTGCACAGTCCGCAAATTTGTCATCATCCGGATCCAAGCCAATCAATTGAAAGCGAAAGGTGGGAGCCAGGCGGAGGATGTTGCCCCGGGTTTGATCCAGCAATTCGACAAAACGCATCAGTTGTCCGGCAGCCGGCAAACCCAATACCCGTCCCGCCACTTCCTCATATTCCAAAAGAACCTCGGTGGTGACCGCCCAAACCAAATCCCCTTTGATCAGTGCCTGTCTTATAACAATCCATGGGCCTGACCGGCCAAACAAGCCAAGCACGACATTGGTATCAATACAGACCGTCATGAACGGTAGGGATGCCGTTTCCGATGCTCTGCGACGGCATCCGCGATGTTTTCGAGCGTGAGTTTTGCCAAACTTCCGGCGGCATCGGCGGACGCGTCCAGTTCGCCCGTGAGTTGGTGCAACTCGATCTCCAACAAAATACGGTGAGCCAGCGCCAGATGCTCGTCACTGAGCCGGTCGACTTCGGCATGCAGCAGAGGCCGCAGGGCTGCAGGGTCTGGAACGGCAAGCGTAGAGGAACTCATGAGTTCACGTTTATCATCCATTTCCCGGCCATGCAACTCCAGCGCATACAGCGGACATTCCGCAAGCAGGTACCCCCGGGACCTGGATTAACGCCGCACCTTTTTTTTCGGGACCTTACCGAGGTAGCTGGCTTTGAAGGCCTTCGTGGACCCTTTGGGAATGGGCTGACCCGCCGCCATGGCCCTGAGTTCATTGATCTGGTCGCGCAGCAGGGCGGCGCGTTCGAATTCCAAAGCGCGCGAAGCTTCCACCATTTCCTCCTGCAACTGGGCGATCACGGCCGCAGTGTCGTCGTCACTGCCACCTTCCCCCACCTTGGCGGAGTGTTCCGCAAAGGGATCCACCGGAGCGTGCAGGCTTTCCTGAAGGTGACGCACCGTGCTCCGGGGGGTGATGCCGTGGAGTTGGTTATATTCATCCTGTTTCCGGCGGCGGTAAGTGCTGATGCCGATCAGCGCCTTGATGCTTTTGGTCATGAGGTCGGCAAACAGATAGACTTCGCCGTTGAGGTGCCGCGCGGCCCGCCCGGCCGTCTGGATCAGGCTGGTTTCGCTCCGCAGATAGCCTTCCTTGTCCGCATCAAGGATGCACACGAGGGAGACTTCCGGCAGATCCAGCCCTTCCCGCAGGAGGTTGATGCCGACCAGAATATCAAATTCCCCCAGACGCAGGGCACGCAGGATCTCGACCCGCTCCACCGTGTTGATGTCACTGTGCATGTAGCGGACTTTGAGGCCCACTCCGCGCAGGTAATCCGTGAGATCCTCGGCGGTGCGTTTGGTCAGGGTGGTCACCAGCACGCGCTGCCCGATCTCCACGCGCTGACGGCATTGCTCGATGGTTTCATCGATCTGGCCTTTGAGCGGCCTCACGGTAATGATAGGATCCAGCAGTCCCGTGGGCCGGATGATCTGCTCCACGATCAAATCCTTGCCGCGCGTGCTGACATCGAACTGATCGACCGGAATATCCGCACCGGAAATCCGGGGCAGGCGCTCCGGAGTGCCTTCCTCAGTGCCAATCTTTTTGACGTGGGGAATGTAGCCGGTGTTGCCCACCACGCTGTTTTCGATCTCGAACTTCGCCGGGGTGGCACTGACATACAGCCGTTGCCGGGTCCGCTTCATGAATTCCGGAAATTTCAGCGGCCGGTTGTCCAGCGCGCTGGGGAGGCGGAATCCGTAGTCCACCAGGGTGGTCTTGCGGCTGTGATCGCCTTCATACATCCCGCCGATCTGCGGGACGGTGGCGTGCGACTCGTCAATCACCAGCAAAAAGTCGTCAGGAAAAAAATCGAGCAGGGTGTAGGGCGTCTCGCCGGGCGGCCGGCCGGTCAGGTGGCGGCTGTAATTTTCAATTCCCTGACAGAACCCCATCTCCCTCATCATTTCCAGGTCATAGTCGGTGCGCTGGCGGATGCGCTGGGCTTCAATGAATTTGCCCTCCTCTTCAAATTTGGCGACCTGGGCATCCGCCTCCTCCCGGATTTTCACCAAAGCCCCCTTCATTTTGTCAGCGGCGGTGACGAACTGCTTGGCGGGATAAAAGGTGATGGCGTCGATCACATTGGTGGCGGTTCCGGTCAGGGGATCAAACACGCTGATGCGGTCGATTTCGTCCCCGAAAAACTCCACCCTGATCCCTTCGTTCTCGAGGGAAGCCGGCCAGACCTCGACCACATCCCCCCGCGCCCGGAACTTGCCCCGCTGGAACGCGATGTCATTGCGCTCATATAACATTTCCACCAGCCGGGTGAGAAAGTGGTCCCGGTCCATCAACATGCCTTTTCTTACCGGAAACATCGCCTGGGCATAGTCCTCGGGCGATCCCAACCCGTAAATGCAGGAAACGCTGGCCACCACGATGACATCATCCCGGGTCAGCAGCGCACTCATGGTGCTGAGGCGGAGCCGCTCGATCTCGTCGTTGATGGACGAATCTTTTTCAATGTAGGTATCACTGCGCGGGATGTAGGCCTCGGGCTGATAGTAATCGAAGTAGGACACAAAATACTCGACCGCATTGTCCGGGAAAAACTGGCGGAACTCCGAATAAAGCTGCGCCGCGAGGGTTTTGTTGTGGCTGATGATCAAAGTCGGCTTCCCGGTCTTTTCGATCACATTGGCAATGGTGAACGTCTTCCCCGACCCGGTCACCCCCAGCAGCGTCTGATGCGCATTCCCCGCCTCAATGGACCGCGTCAGCTTTTCAATGGCCTGCCCCTGGTCACCGGAGGGGGGGAAAGGCGATGCGAGTTTAAAATGGGCCATGCCGGCAAGATGGACGGTCCACGCCGCCTTTCAGCCGGAAAGTGGGGGGAGTCCAAGGGAGAAACTTTCCTGACCGCTTTTGTCAGGGCCGACTCTCTTTTTGACAATTTTAGCCCCCGGTGGGCACCCGATTTGTATAGGAACATGGCGGAGGAGGAACTGGCGAAGCAGAAATCCCGGGCTACGGTGCGGGCAACATGAAATATCTTTCGGTTCTGCTTCCGACGGTGGCATTGATTCTTCTGTTTCTTTACTTCCGCGCTGATGTCCCGGCTCCGGCCGGGCGTTTTGACCTGGTGATCGAAAACGCCCGGATCGCCGATGGGACGGGTGGGCCGCTGCGGTTGGGAAGTATCGCTATCCGTGAGGGGCGAATTGTGACCGTGGGCAATGTGGACGCCCGCGGGGCGGTGGCCAGAATCAATGCCGGGGGAAAAGTGGCCGCTCCGGGATTCATTGATGTGCATACCCATTCCGAGAACATTTCAGATCTGCCGGTAGCGGAGAATTTCCTGCGAATGGGGGTCACCACCATTGTGACGGGAAACTGTGGCAGTTCGGATACCGACATTGCGGGGTTTTTCCGGAAGGTCGAGGCGGTGAAGTGCGCGGTGAATGTCGCCACCCTGGTGGGACACAATTCCGTGCGCCGCCTCGCGATGCGCGGCAGTTGGGACCGCCCGCCCTCGCCGGAGGAATTGGAGACCATGAAGGCGCTGGTGGATCGGGGGATGAGTGATGGGGCCGTGGGGCTGAGCACCGGTTTGATTTATCTGCCAGGGACGTTCGCCAAGCCGGAAGAAATCATCGAACTGGCCAAGGTGGCCTCTGCCCACGGCGGCATTTACGCCAGCCACATGCGCGCGGAAAATGTCAGGATTTTTGATGCCCTTGCGGAGGTTTTCCGCGTCGCCCGCGAAGCCGCGATCCGTGCGGAAGTGTCCCATCTGAAACTGACCGGGCCGTCCGCCTGGGGGAAGGCAGAAGAAGTGCTCGCTGCCCTCGACAAGGCACGCGCCGACGGGCTGGAAATCACGCACGACGCTTACGCTTACACAG
The DNA here is from genome assembly GCA_038210825.1 of Verrucomicrobiales bacterium. Classification (GTDB taxonomy): domain Bacteria; phylum Verrucomicrobiota; class Verrucomicrobiia; order Verrucomicrobiales; family V1-33; genus CAIZWU01. The sequence continues at coordinate 94,289 of JBBQWG010000006.1, read as the reverse complement.
CGTCCAGCACCACCCTGTCGCAATTGATTCCGGACCGGGCGCGAGAAGGCACTGCCGGGGATTTCCTTGCCCGAATCAATGATCCGGCCCAAAAGGCGGAAATCATCGCCGGGATGAAAGAGATGCTCCAGCGTTCGGGCCGGCAGGATTATCGTTACGCAGTGATCGCCCGCTTCCGGCCTGATCCCTCGCTGACCGGCAAAAACATTGCCGAAGCGGCGAAAATCACGCGCGGCTCGGATTCACTGGAAGACCAGATTGAAACCATCCTCGACATCCACCGGCAGGGCAGCGGCAGCGGCGTTTTCCATGGCATGAGCGAGGAGGACCTGCAAAAATTCCTCGCCCATCCCCTGACCATGATCGCCAGCGACGGCGGGCCGCGTTCGGGAAAGCCCAGTGCAGATGCTTCCCATCCGCGCAGTTATGGCAACAACGCCCGCGTGCTGGCCCGCTATGTCCGCGAAAAAAAGATTCTGACCATGGAGGAAGCGGTGCGCCGCATGACCTCGCTGCCTGCGCACACCTTCCGTCTGCCGGACCGGGGCACCCTCCGACCCGGAGCCTGGGCGGATATTGTGATTTTCGATCCCGAAAAGGTGAACGACCCCGCCACTTTCGATGACCCTCACCACTGTGCAGAAGGATTCACGGACGTGATTGTCAACGGCGTTCCGGTCCTGCGCGACGGCCAACTGACGGGAGAACGGAGCGGCCAGGCGCTGCGGGCCGTTCCCGCGCCGCCGGCCGCCGCCTCCCCTGCGGCCTGACGGGACCGGTCGGCGCGACGCCCCTATTTGGCCTTTTTCAGATGCAAATGCAGGATGCGGAGGACCTCGGCAATGCCTGCAGGATGCTGGTGGCCGCTGTGGTTCGACGGAATGATGAGTTCGCTTTGCGCCCTTTCAAGGTGGCTGCTGGTGTAGGCCACGAAGCTGTCATTCCCGCGGGTGGGGTCGGCCTTGGCATCGGGGCGGCCGCGGTCGCCGATGATGCTGTGATAGGGAATCCGGGGACTGAGCGGGATGCGGTCCACTGTTTTCACGAAGGTGTTGGTTTCAGTCAGGGTATCGATGCTGGTGGGCAGGCTTTCGTAGGCGAGGCCTCCCGGTGAAAGCATGACCACCTGGCGCATGGCATCCCCAATCTCCAGCATGGTCTGGGGAACCCGGACGAGACGCCGCCCGAGGCGGCCGACCCAATTGCCCGCGAGCCTTGCCCCGCGGTGGGGAGAGCAGATGAAAATGGCGCGGGCAATATCCGGCCGGGCCCGGAAGATGAGCATGTTCTTCATCAGTTTTTTATTCCTCGGGGACATGGGAACCTGATCCGGAGGCTGGTGGAAATAGGCGTGCCAGATTTTATCCCCACTGTCCGTGATCATGAGCCGGCCGATCATGCCACCCATGCTGTGGCCGATAAAAACGATCGGTTTGTGATTCGGAAAAACTTCCCGCGCGCGGTCCAATTCCTTGCGGAGAAGGGAAGCCGAATAGGGATACGGATAGCCACTGGGATACGAGTAGACCCAGATCTGATATTTCTTCCGGATCACCGGATCCGTGTGCAGCGCATTGACCATCGGCACCCACGTGGCGGGGGTATCAAGGAGTCCATGGACCAGCAGGAGTGGAATCCGGTCGTCCGAGTAGGGCCGGAGACGCGAAAGGCGGGCGGTTTCCGCGTATTTGTCAGGATCCAGCAAACGGGCCAGCCCGAGCCGCTCCGGCCGCTCCCGGGTTAGCAGGACCGCCAACGGCGTGGTATAATCGGCAATCAGCGGATACCTGTGGCGGCCCAGTTTGACGGTGTCCTCGTCCAGGGGATCGTGGAAGGACACCTCGCAGCGCTCCCCCTTGAAGGCGATCACCGCCGTGATGCCATAGTAGGTTTTTCTTTGGCTGAAGGTCGCTCCCGGATCCTTTTTGGGAGTGCGGCCGATGGCGACGAGGGAAGAACCGAGACCATCCCGGGTCGCTTTGTATTTCAGATACTCCCCTTCCACCTCCACATGGCCGGTGGGAAGGAATTCATAAATATTCGGGTCCCAACCAGCGCGGGGAATGTGTTTGTGGGTGAAAGTGAAGCGGCCCACCTTGAGGGGGGAGGACCAAGGATTGTAATTGTGGGCCCGGATCAGGGCAAAGACGCGGTCGAGGGCATAATTGTAGGCCCGGCGAAGTTCCGGGTCCGTTGGCTTCCGGTCCAGCCCGGTGGAAATCTCCTGCAATGCTCCGAGGTATAACTCCCCGGCGACCAGAGGCTGCTTTTGCTCCAGTTTGGTGGCTTTGGCGAAAGCCTCCGCGTGACTGGGGAATCCTGCCGTCAGGCCGGGTGCCACTTCGTAGATTGGAGTAATCTCCCTGACTTCCGCGATGCGGGCACAACTGGTGAAGGTCAGCACCAATAAAAGAAGAAAAGGCAAACGCATTGCGGTAAAAGCGATAGGGACCACAGACCGCACGAGTTACGCCCGCCGATGCCGCAATCCACCGCAATTTCCAAACCAGGACCGCGCAGCCAGACGCTCCTGAAGGCTGAGCCCGCAATTGCGTCCGGGTGAACGCCTGCTAAAGTGTATGGTAATTCGACTTTTTTGCATTAGCTTGTTCCTTCCCCGCCTCCATTCCCCTCTATGACCGAAATTCTTTCCGTGCTTCGTTTTATCGGCCTCCTCTTTCTGGTGCTGCTGGTGTTCAACTTTGTGATTCTGGTCCACGAATGGGGCCACTTCCTCGCCGCCCGTTGGCGGGGTTTGAAGGTGGAAAAATTCCAGATTTGGATGGGCAAGCCGATCTGGAAAAAAACCTACAACGGCGTGCAATATGGCTTGGGCTGTGTGCCGATTGGCGGATTCGTGGCCTTGCCTCAAATGGCCCCGATGGAGGCCATTGAAGGAAAAAATGAGATTCCGGGCGAGACGCTGGCTCCGATCAAACCGATCGACAAAATTATTGTCGCTTTTGCCGGTCCATTGTTCAGCGCGCTCCTTGCCCTGTTTTTTGCGGTGTTGGTGAGTTTCTTCGGGAAACCCACCCACCCTGCCATGCTGAGCACGACGATTGGGCGCATTGTCCCGGACGGGGCCGCCGCCAAATCGGATCTCCGGCTGGGGGACCGGATTTTGAAGATAGACGGAGAATCCATCACGACTTTCTTCGGTCCCTCAGGCAGTGTGCAATGGGCCGTGGCCTCCAGCGACAAGGACACGCTCGAATTTGAAGTGGAGCGCCCGGGTGTCACGGCTCCGGTCAAAGTGGTGGTGGATGCTCCAATAGGTCAGGGACAGGCAGACATGAAATGGAAGGAGGAGTCGTGGTGGACCCGCCTTTGGGGCCGTCCTCCCTTCCGCATGGTCGGCATCAGTCCTGCCCGTGATTACCGTGTCGAAGAGGTCAAACCGAACAGCCCGGGCCAACTGGCCGGCTTGCAGAAAGGCGATCAAATCCTATCCATTGACGGCCAACCGGTGCTGGATGCGACGGTGCTCTGGGATCTTGCCAGCACCGGTGGCGGCAAGCCCATGGCCCTTGACGTGAAACGCGGCAGCGAAACCCTGACCCTGACCCTGACTCCGGTTATACCCGAACGGACGTCCGGCCGCACTGACAAAGCCGCGGAGGAATTTTTCACCAAACCGAATACCGGCGTGGCTTTCATGATCGCCAATCCGGATGACATCACTTTGGACAAGCCGAATCCGTTCAAGCTCATCTACACGATGGCCGCGACCTCGCTGTCCAACCTCCGTGCCCTCGTGACCCCCAGTTCGGTCAGTGTGGCCCACATGAGCGGACCTGTGGGCATCATGAATGTGTATTACACCATCCTGCAGGATAAATATGCGTGGAACATGGTGCTTTATTTCAGTGTGATGCTGAATATCGGGCTGGCCATTTTCAATCTGCTGCCACTGCCGGTGCTGGATGGCGGCCACATTACCATGGCCATTCTGGAAATGATCCGTGGCAAAGCCGCCAATCTCAAAATCATGGAATTCATCCAATTGGGCTGCGTGCTGATGTTGCTGTCCTTTGTGGGTTTCGTCACCTTGAAGGACGTCGGAGGCATCGCCGAACGTGGCGACATCGAAATCAAATTCGCGCCGCCAGCCGGGACCTCCTCTGCTCCGCCCTCCCCATAAGCGGGAGGGATGACTGTGCTCTTGCACCTTCCCGGGAGGGGCAATTTATCTTGCTGCCGTGAACGCGTCCCCGATTCTGCCCTATTGTCCTGACTTATACCACTACCAGCGGCGGAAAACACGTGTCGTCCAGGTAGGCAAGGTGTCCATCGGCGGAGACAACCCTATCCGGGTGCAGAGCATGCTGACCAGCGACACCCGGGACACGGAGTCCTGCGTCCGGGAGGCGCTTGGCCTCGTGGAAGCCGGGTGCGAAATCGTCCGGGTCACCGCCCAGACGCGCGTTTATGCAGCCAATCTGGAACACATCAAAGCCGGCCTGCTCGCCGCCGGTTGCGACGTGCCGCTGGTCGCTGACATCCATTTCAAGCCGGATGCCGCCATGGAAGCCGCCCGGTGGGTGGAAAAAGTCAGGATCAACCCCGGCAACTTTGTCGACAAGAAAAAATTCGAGGTCCGGGAGTATTCCGACGACCAATATGCCGATGAGCTGGCGCGCATCGAAGACGCTTTTATTCCGCTGGTGAGGCTTTGTCAGGAAAGGGGCCGGGCCATGCGCATCGGCACCAACCACGGCAGCCTGAGCGACCGCATCATGAACCGCTACGGCGACACCCCGCGCGGCATGGTGGAGAGTGCTTTGGAATTTGCCCGCATTGCCCGCTCCCTCGACTATCACAACTTCGTCTTCTCCATGAAGGCCTCCAATCCCAAGGTCATGATCGAGGCCTACCGCCTGCTGGTGGCCGAACTGGAAGCCCAGGGCCGCGACTGGAACTATCCGATCCACCTCGGCGTCACCGAAGCCGGCGACGGCGAGGACGGCCGCATCAAGAGCGCCATCGGCATCGGCTCCCTGCTTGGCGATGGCATCGGCGATACCATCCGGGTCTCGCTGACGGAAGATGCGGTGCACGAGATTCCAGTCGCCCATGCCATGGTGCGGAGCATCGCGGCAGAAGTTTCCCGCCCTGCCCTGCCTCCGGCTGGAGACGCGCTTTCCTACGATCCGTTCAGTTATACCCGCCGGGCCAGTGAGCGCGTGGAGATCCAGGGACTGGGACTTGGAGGAGGCGAAACGGTGAGGGTCTTCATCCGCCAGGCGCACTGGAATGCGGTGGCCCACAAGCTGAAGCAACTCGGCGAATACCAGCCTGAAATCATCACCGAAACCAGCGGGCTGTTCTCGGTGAGCCCCCTGGATGAAGCCGCGTTGGCGGCCCTGAAAGCCAGCCCGGAACCCCGTGCCATCACCTTGCCGGACGGCTGGCCGCATCCGGTGACCGCTTCCTACCGCCTGCTCGCCAGCCGGGTAGAGGCGCGCCATCCGATCGTCTTGAAGGATACCTGCTTTCTCTCCAACGATGAGGACAAGCCCTTCCTTGATGCCCTGCTTCCCGCCGCCACCAACATCGGCGCCCTGCTTTGCGACGGCATTGGCGACGCCGTGCTTGTCCAGGGTGAGGCCGCGCCCAACGCCGCCCTGCGCCTTGCCTACAATATTCTGCAGGCCGCCGGAACCCGCATTTTCAAAACGGACTACGTGGCCTGCCCGAGTTGTGGCCGCACCCTGTTCAATCTCCAGAGCACCACGGGAAAAATCCGTGAAGCCACCGGTCACCTCAAAGGCGTGCGCATTGCCGTGATGGGGTGTATCGTCAACGGCCCGGGAGAAATGGCCGATGCCGATTTTGGTTATGTGGGCGGCGCTCCCGGGAAGATCAATCTTTACGTCGGAAAGACTGCCGTCGAATTCAACATTCCCGAAGGCGAAGCCGTGCAGCGCCTGACGGAACTGATCCGCAGTCACGGCAAATGGGTGGATGCCCCGGCCGAAGCCGCGGCCATTTAGCCCGCCCCGGGCCGCCGCCGGAACACTACCGGGCCTATCCTTGTTTCCCGTGTTGTGTCAGGACGGTGTGCCAGATCACGCATCCGATGATCGCCGCCGCGCCCAGATAAAACTGCAGACTTTGGTGCTCCACGGCTCCAAAAACGAGCGGAGCCAACGCCATGCCGTAGACTGGTTCCAGGTTGCTGGCCATGCCGAGCGAAAAGGCCGAAACCCGGCGCTGCACCCAGACACAGGCGGAGTAGGCGAAGACTGTGCAAACCAGAGCCAGCACCAGAACCCAAGGCCAATCGTGCGCGGAAGGCCACCAAATCAGGTCTGTTTCCGGCGGAAACAGCAAGGCCCCCACCACGCAAAGCGCACAGGCACTGCTCATTTCCAGAGTGGTGATCACCAGCGCAGGATGGCGCTGCACCAGGCGGCCATTGATGATGGAAAACAAGGCCGCCACTCCGGCTGCCAGGATCCCTGTAAACAGACCACTGTCACGGAGCCGGCCTCCGTCCCCGATGCTGAAGCCATTCCCGTCCGGATCGAACCGCAACTGGATGATCACCACCCCTAACGTAACTCCGGCCGCCAGCAGGGCCTCGGTCCCGCTCCAGCGCCGCCCCCGGATCATGAGGGGTTCAAGGAGGGCTACCCACAGGGCCATGGTGGAAGCTCCGGCCAGGCTGCCGCTGACGGTGCCCTGCCGGGCGCTGCGGAAGAACAAAAACCAATGCAGACCGATCAGCAATCCGGTCGCCAGCATGACCCCCGCATCCTGCCATGCGGGCCAGCGTTCACGCCTGATGCCCAGGATAAGAAACAGCGTTACTGCAGCCAATCCGGTCCGCCATGCCGTCAGGACGGCCGGATCAAGGGAAATCAGTTTCCCCAGGATGGCCGTGATGCCCCATATCAGCACCACAAGGTGCAAAATCGCATAATCGGTAGCGCGGACCGGATTCTGCCCGGCAGCCGTCAGTGCCACATGAAGGATTGGGTGGAGGCGATTTCCTTGCCGCCCTGCAACAACACCGCCCGCCATGCCAACACTTTTCCGGCCGCGAAGTATTCCTCACCAGTAACCGGGATGCGGGTCACATTTTGCCGTCTCACATCCGCGATCTCGACCTCCTTCCGTTTGACCGCAGAACGGGTGGTGGACTGCCGGTATTCAAACCGCAACGTTACGGGCTGGGAGCGGTCCCCGGTATTCCAGAAGAAGGTGTAATAGTTCCCCTGACGGGCGAGGCGGTCCTCGGTGGTCACTGCGCCATGGAGCAGGTATCGCTGTTCAAAAGGAATGCTGGGATCAAGGGCGGTGATCCGGGCCATCGGATCAAGCCGGTAGATTTTGACCTTGGTGAATCCCTGGGGCTTGGAGGCACAGGCGGAAAGCGCCGCCGCAGCGAGCACCAGCAGGAGGCGGAGAAGGGATCGGAAAGTCATGCGCCGCATATAAAACGGAGCAAGCCCCCGCTGTCAACGCACCGCCCGGGTCCCGGAGTCGTTTTTTCATCTCGCCAAAACCCGCACCCTCCCTCATCCTGCCCTCCCTATGCCACTCCGTTGTATTCCCCTGATTTTGGGCTGTTTTGCCCTGATGTCCGCCCCGCTTTCTGCCCAATCCACCCCCTCCGCGAAACCCGGCGTCCTGACCGAAGGTTCGGCGACCGTCAAGAATGACAGCGGGTCCACTTCCTCCTTGGGGTTCTGGACCTGGCTGCCCAAGGCAGAAAAACCCGCTGCCGGCTGGCCTCTCATGATCTTTCTCCATGGAGCCGGCGAACGCGGCTCGGATCTCAACCTCGTCAAAAAACACGGCCCTCCCAAACTGGCCGGCCAGCAGCCCGTCATGGACCGCTTTTTTATGGTGGCTCCCCAGTGTCCCACGGGCCGCTGGTGGGATGTCGTGGCGGTAAAGGATTTGATAGATCAGACTTTGGCCTCCCAGCCCGTCGATCCCAAACGCGTGTATATCACCGGAATCAGCATGGGCGGGTTTGCCACCTGGGCGCTGCTCAAGGATTTCCCCACCCTGATGGCTGCCGCTGTCCCGATCTGCGGAGGCGGGGATCCGGCCAGCGTATCCCGATTCAGCTCGGTTCCGGTTTGGGCCTTCCATGGGGACAAGGATGAAGCCGTGCCCGCCCAGCGCTCCATCGACATGGTGGAAGCCCTCAAACAGGCCAAGGGAGACATCCGCTTCACCCTCTATCCCGGCGTCACCCACGACAGCTGGACCCGCACCTACGAGAATCCCGAACTTTATGACTGGCTCCTCAAGCATCAGAAGAAATAACGGTTAGCGGGGATTCCCCGCACCACGCCATGGGAGCAGTGAAAAATTTCGAAAACGCCTGAATAGGCCCGCCGGAGTGCCGTCAGAAAGGGCGGAATCCATGGGCGGCCTGCTGGCAGTCACGGCGGTTCCGCTTTTCCATAACCAACTACAATCCCTGTCTCCAAAGTCATGAAACTGTTCAGCCTGCTCTTCGCTGCCATCGTGGGCACTGCCGTTCTTGCCCCTGCCACTGCTGATGCCCGTCCTTATTGTGGCGAGCGCACCCGGGTCACCTACGAACGGTGCGGCACCCCGGTCTACTGGGTTTACACCTTTGCCGGTCACGATTGTTATGGCCGCCCGATTTACCGCTGGGTGGTCACACACCGCGGTCATCGGGGGCACGGCGGCTACGACCGCGGAGGTTATGGCCACCGCGACTATGGTCACCGCGATTATGGTCATCGTGGATCCGGGCACCGCAGCCGGGGCGACATCAGCTTCCACTGGTCCCGTTGAATCATGGCCCGGCGGTTCCGCTCATCTCCGCCGGATGCACAAAATCGGATTACAAAGTCCGTCCTCCGGGACGGACTTTTTTTGCAAAGGCATTCCGCCCGGGGCAAACCTTCTGCTTCCTCTCCGGCCAGTCCTGCCCATCTTGTGCCATGCCTGATCCCGCCCCTGCCCCGTCTCCGCTGCCGGCTGCTCCCGGCCTCCTCCCCACCCTCACCCGCTGGCAGGTGTTGTTATATGGTCTCGGATCCATGCTCGGCGCCGGCATTTATGCCCTGGTGGGCCGGGCAGCCGAATCCCTCGGGAATGCCGTGTGGCTGGCTTTTCTTGCCGCCATGGTCGCAGCGCTGCTGACTGGATTGTCCTATGCCTGCGTGGGGGGCCGATATCCGAAGGCGGGCGGAGCGGCCTTTGTAACCCAACGCGCCCTCGGATGGCCCATGCTGAGTTATGTGGTGGGAGTAGCGGTCATGATGAGCGGGCTCACCAGCATGGCCGCCGGTTCCCAGGCCATTGCGGAGAATTTGTTGAAAGGGGCCAGTCAGATACCCGGCTTTCAGGCCAGCATGGCCGCGCTGGAATCCAAAGGCCAGACGACGCCGGCCACTCAACTCATTGCCATCGTGATCGTCTTTCTGGTGGGTGGCGTGATCTACCGTGGCATAAAAGAGAGCATGTGGGTGAATATTCTCTGCACTGTCGTCGAAACCGCCGGCCTGCTTTTCATCATCGCCGTCGGTCTTCGCTTCTGGGGGGGCGTCGACTACTTTGAAATTCCCCCTCCTGCCCCCTCCGGCACGGGCAGCGGAGCAGCCACCGGCATCACCCTTGCTCTCGTGCTGCAGGGAGCGGTGTTGATGTTCTTCTCCTTTATCGGATTTGAGGACATCCTCAATGTCAGTGAGGAGGTCAAGGATCCGAAGCGCGATATTCCTTTTGGACTGATCGGGGCCATGATTCTGGCCACGTTGATTTACATGGGCGTCGCCATTACGGCGGTTTCGGTGGTGCCATGGCGGGAATTGGCTGCCAGCAAGACACCCCTGATGGAGGTGGCCCACCGTGCTGCACCGTGGTTCACCGGTGTCGACAAGGTGTATCTCGCCGTGACCATCTTCGCCATCGGCAACACGGCGCTGCTGAACTATCTGATGGGCTCGCGTCTGCTCTACGGCATGAGCCGCCAGGGACTGATGCCGCAGATTCTCGGCAAACTGCATCCCATCCGCCGCACCCCGTCCAGCGCAATCATCGTGCTGTTTGTCATCGTCACCCTGCTGATCCTCAGCGGCGGCGTCAAACCCCTCGCGGAAGCCACCGTGCTGCTCCTCCTGACCGTTTTCACCATCGTCAATATTTCCCTGATTGTGCTCAAGCGCCGGGCCGGCGAGGCGACCGATGGTTTTGATGTCCCGCTCATCGTGCCCATCCTTGGAGCGCTGGTCTGCGCTCTCCTGATTTTTGTGAGGGTTCAAAAGGCCATTACCAGCAGCGATGCGGCCCAGTCCACGGCCCCCCTCATCGCGCTGGCCGTCTTTGCCCTGAGCTTTGTCCTCTACACCATGATGAAGCCCAAAAATCCGGTGATCGGAGACTGAGGCCGGACTCCGCTTGCCCCCCGCCCGGCCCTGCGGCAAGGCAGCCGGATGATGATCACGCGTTTCGCGCCCAGTCCTACCGGGCTGCTGCATCTGGGCCACGCCATGGCCGCGCAGATTGCATGGGACCTCGCCCAGTCCGCCGGGGGCACCTTTTTGGTCAGGATGGAGGACATTGATTTCACCCGCTGCCGTCCGGAATTCGAAGCGGCCATTTTCGAGGACCTTGCGTGGCTGGGATTTTCGTGGCCGGAACCGGTGTGGCGGCAGACCGGACGGTTTCCGGTTTATGCCAGGGCTGTCGAAAAGCTGCAGGCCCTCGGGGTGCTTTACCCCTGCTTTTGCACCCGTCAGGAAATCGCCGCTGCCGTCTCGGCTCCCCAGGGAAGTTCCGATGCCGCCTATCCCGGCACCTGCCGGCACCGCACCCCTCAGGAACGTCAGGACCGCATTGCCTCAGGACAGCTCTTCGCCTGGCGTCTGGATGCCGCCCGTGCCACCGCCCTGACCGGTCCACTGACGTGGCACGATCAGCTGGCAGGCCGGCAAAAGATGAGCCTGTCCGGGATGGGCGATGTTGTGCTCGGCCGGAAGGATGTTTCCACGTCCTATCACCTAGCCGTCACGGTGGATGATGCCGCCCAGGGCGTCACGCTCGTGACCCGGGGAAAGGACCTGTTTGAATCCACCCACGTGCACCGGATACTGCAGGAGCTGCTGCAACTGCCCGTCCCGGATTGGCACCATCACGGCCTGGTCTGCGATGAAAGCGGCAAACGCCTCGCCAAAAGGGACGCCGCCCGCAGCCTCCGTTCCCTCCGGGAAGCCGGGCACACGCCCGAAAGCATCTGGGCGCTCCTGAAGGACATGGCGGGATAGCAGAAGAAAAGGGGCCCAACATTCCAAATGCCGGGTTCCCCACTGCCGGGATGTCCGGATTCCTCGAATGACTCGACTTTGGAAAGTCGAGCTACGTTGGCGGGGGGCCGCGGGGAGCGAACTTGCTAATCGTTGAAGAAGTGCTTCCCAGTGCGGCCGGCTTCGGTGAATTCGTCCACTTCATAGTAGACATCCTCCGTGATGGCCGAGACCTCCGGGAAGGGACTTTCCTCGGCAAAAACCGAGGAAGCCGCCGCTTCGGCCTTGGCCGCCTTGTCGATTTCCTTATACTGTTCTTCGGTCAGGACTCCTTCCTGAATGAGTCGTTGCTTCCAGAGCACGATCGGGTCTTTCTGTTGTTTATAGCGGTCGATCTCATCCGGGCTGCGGTATTTTTTGGAATTCGCATCGGCCACGCTATGGCCAAAATGCCGGTAGGTCATGACTTCGATGACGGTGGGCCGGCTTTCGTTGTGGGCGCGGTCGATCGCAATCTGCAGCTTGGCCCGCATTTCGTAAAGGTCCCAGCCGTGAATAATATCCCAGATGATGTTGTAGCCATCGGCCCGGTAGGCGAGGGAGTTCTTGAAGGCGCTGCTGCGGCTTTGGCTGGTCCCCATGGAATAACCGTTGTTTTCGATAATGAAGATGACCGGCAAATCGAAAAGGCCCGCCAGATTCAGGGATTCGTGGTAGGCCCCCTGGTTGATGGCCCCATCCCCCATGAAGCACATGCAGGAGCCCTTCTGGCCGTGGTATTTCAATCCGTAGGCCAGACCGGCGCCGAGCGGGGTTTGCCCGCCGACGATGCCGTGGCCTCCCCAGTAATTTTTGTCCGGAGCGAAAAAGTGCATGGACCCGCCCTTGCCCTTGGAACAACCGGTGGCTTTCCCGAACAATTCTGCCATGCACTCATTCATGGTCATGCCAACGGCGAGGGCATGGCCATGATTCCGGTAGGCCGTGATCATATGATCATGTTGGCCCATCAGGGAGGCACAGCCCACGGCGATGGATTCCTGCCCATCATAGCGGTGGAGGAATCCGCCGATTTTTTGTTTGGCCTCGTATTGTTTGCCCGTTTCCTCTTCAAAACGGCGGATGCGCACCATCTGGTTGAGCAGGTGGATTTTTTCATCCGCAGAGAGCTTCCGGTTGACCGCCGCATTGGCAAAATCGGTGGGATCTACTTCGGGAGAACTTTCAAGGGCGGCAGCACTGGTCTTCATAAGTCAGCAGGAGGCGCGGATAGGGGTTGGGACGCGGGGAAATTGGGATCAGGCGTGAACCGGAACGGCGGTATTCAGCGCTTGAGGGGCAGGACGGCAAACCAGCACAAAGATCAGGGTAAAGAGCAGATCACCCGCCAGTTGTTTGGCAGAAAACAGCCAAGTGGGTGGAAAACCCGGCAAACCGGTGGTCTGGCATTGGAGCCACCCGGAGAGCGTCGCCGCGTAGCCGGGTTCCATAAAAAAAGAAACCGTGTTGGTCACAAGGTGAAACAACACGGTGCTGAGGAGGGAGGCGCCTGCGAAGACGGCAATCGGGGCCTTTTTCCCGACGGCCATCCAAAGGGCGGAGACGGCGAGGACGACGAGAATCAACGTAGGCAGGTAGGCGTGCCAGAGGGGAAATCCCTGAAGCCCATTAATGATGAAGTGGGGCACCACCACCGCCCCAAGCCCGGCGGCCAGCGCCCAGCGACGCGGGAAAAAGGCGGCTCCGCACAGGGCCAAAGCCATCAGCGGTGACCAGCCTGCCATCGTCTGGACCACTTCCGGGCCTCCAAAGGAAGGAGCGATACGGAACAGGACCACGGAGGCCAGAAGTAGGAAAACAGGGATCATGAAAAAAGGCAACGGACTGCGTCCGGAAATGGACGCCAAATGGAGCCATATGATATGCCGAATCAGGGCCTTGTCCACCCGGATTCCCGACAGGAATTCCGCGTTCCCCGTGACGCGAGGAAGTTCAGGGCTTCGGATTTTTCCCAACTCGCGCCATATGACCCCACTCGTGCTTAATCTTTACCGGAGGGAAGACCTCCAGATTCTTTTCTGGCGATGAAAAGCGGGAGGGTGATCCCCGTTTTGTCCAGCCCATCATGTTGACTCTCTTCCCTTCCTGCGCCCGCCTGCTGACACGGGCCTTCCATTGTCTGATTCCCGCCTGCCTTGTCTTGCTAATGTTTGCAGGGGAAGCGGCGGCTACCCCGGACCCCAAGCCTTTCCCCCAATTTCCCAACAAAAAAGGGCTTCAGGTCCAGATGATCGATGACGCGCTGGCTCTCGGCATTCACCATGCCGGGATCAACGTCAGTTTCGGCTCCCTTTTTCAACTTCAGGCGGGCCCGGATACGGTGCCTTTTGCCTGGGAAGGACGGACTTGGTTTATCCATGAAGGATACGCCAAAAGCCTCGACCGCCAAATCCGACCCCTCAGCGAAAAAGGAGTGGCGGTTTACCTGATCCTGCTGGCTTATCCGACCAAGGATCCCGCCCGGGATGCCCTGCTGCTCCATCCTGCCGCCCGGGCGGATGGCAAATACACCATCTCGGCGTTTAATACGGTCACCCCTGATGGACTTGCCCTTTACCGCGCTCTGACCGCATTTCTTGCCCAACGCTACAGCTCTGACGGCCCGCATGGCCGGGTTTGGGGATACATCATTGGCAATGAAGTCAACTCCCAGTGGATGTGGTATAATTTGGGGAACATGCCCGTGGAGCAGGCCGCCTCGGAATACGAAAAAGCGGTGCGCGCCGCTCATGAGGTCATCCGCAAGCACTCGCTCCATGCGCGCTGTTATCTCTCCTTTGATCATCACTGGACCGCTTCCATGCCCGGCATCAGCAATATGGAATCCTACCCTGGCCGGACGTTTCTGGACCACTTCGCCCGGCTGGCCCGGGAGCGCGGGGACTTCGAATGGCATGTCGCCCACCACCCTTACCCCGATGACCTCGGGAATCCCCGGACGTGGCTGGACAAGGCCGCCCTGCCCCACGAAGACTCTCCCCATATCACCTTCAAAAACCTTGAAGTCGCCTGCCACTACCAGAAGCGCCCCGAACTGCTCTGGCAGGGCCAACCCCGGCGCATCATTCTCAGCGAGCAGGGCCTCCACTGCCTCGCCACTCCAGACGGCGAAAAACTTCAGGCGGCCGGCTTTGCCTATGTCTGGGAAAAAGTCCTCCGCCAGGATGGCATCGACGCCCTGATCTGGCACCGCCATGTCGATCACGCCCACGAAGGCGGCCTGCGCCTCGGCCTTTGGTCCCATAAACCCGGCACCATCTCCGAACCGCACGAAAAACGCCAGTTCTACGATCTTTTCCTTAAAGCCGGAACCCCCGCCTGGCCGGAAGCAGCCGCTTTTGCCCTGCCCGTCACTGGCCTGAAATCATGGGATGAGCTGGCGAAGTAGATCTGCGTCCCTGGGAAGTTTCCCTTGGTTTTATTCCGTTTCGGCACTATTGAAGCGGTTGCCGCTGCCGTGTTCTTCGTTGGAGAGACAAGAATTTCCAGGGTGGCACGGTTTAGGCTATTGCTGGATGTGACAAAAAAGGAACCTTTCCTTTCCGGCAACCAGCCCAACTTGTGGGATTGATCCCACGCCGTTCGACCCTCAGACCCCTTCTATATGAAATCCCCCCAATCCATCTCCCGCCTGCTCGCCTGTTTAGTGATTATTTCCCCATTCGCTGCAAACGGTGCCGTGGTCATTAATGAACTCGATTATGACAACATTGGGACCGACACTGCGGAATTTCTTGAACTCTACAATGATGGAGCCACCAGCATTGATATCAGCGGCTACCTTGTGGGCTTCATCAACGGCAACGGCAATGTCTTCTACAATCAGGTGGTTACGATACCGGCCGCCACAACCCTTGCGCCCGGGGCCTATTATGTAATCGGAAGCACCAACGTCGTAGGAGCCAATTTTACCTTTGCGTTGACCGATAACCAAATTCAAAATGGCAGCCCCGATGCGGTTGCCGTTTATTCCGGAGGAACATTTGCCGTCGGCGATGCGTCGACAACGAATGCAGGAAATCTCGTTTACGGTCTGCTTTATGAAGGCCCGGCTGATGCGGTGAATTACCCAGGTTTTCTGGCCCCGGGGATTGCGGTTTCCGATTCCAATACTCAAAATTATTCGATCGGCTTGGATTCGGTAGGAAATTACAATGTGTTAAGCAGTCCAACCCCCGGAGCCGTCAATGCGGTCGCCGTTCCCGAGCCCTCCACCCTTCTGCTCGGTGTCCTCGCCACCTTGGGGCTGATCCGCCGTCGCCGGTAAATTATCGGGAAATCCTTGCCAAGGCCCGGAGGAACTTTTCTCCGGGCCTTTTCATGCCTTGCTTCACGGCTTTATCTTCACCCTGCACAGGTAGGCATCGGCACAGATGTAGAGGTATTCGTTATCCTTCCCGCCGAAGCAGCAGTTGCCGGTGGCGGTGAAGGTTTCGAGGCGGCCGAGGAGTTTGCCTTCGGGGGACATGACGTGGACGCCGCCGGGGGCGGTGGCCCAGACATTGCCTTTGGGGTCCACTTTCAGACCGTCGGGAGAGCCCCGGTGTTTCCCGGACTGGGCCATGGCGGTGACATCGGCAAAAACGCGGCCCGGGCCGGTGGTGCCATCGGGATTCAGGGGATAGGCCATCCAGAGGGCGGCTTTGGAGTCGGACTGGGCGACGTAGAGGGTTTTTTCGTCCGGGGAGAGGGCGATGCCATTAGGGAAGGTCATGTCCTTGGTGAGGAGGGTGACTTTGCCATCGGTGCCTAGGCGGTAGACGCCGTTCCATGGAATCTCGCGGGTTTCCTGGTCAGCGGGGCCTTTGGGAAGGCCGTAGGGAGGATCGGTGAAGTAGATATTGCCGGCGCGGTCCACACAGGCATCGTTGGGGCTGTTGTAGCGTTTGCCTTCGAAGTGGTCCGTCAGGGTGCGTTTGCCGCCGCCGCCGGCGAGGTTGAGCACGGACAGCCGGCGGTCCCCATGTTCACAGGAAATGAGCTGGCCTTTGGCATCCAGCACCAAGCCATTGGAACCGGACTCGCGGCTGTAGGCCAGCGGGCCAGTGTAGCCGGAGGGTTTCAAATAGCTTGAGAGGCCTTTCCCTTCTTTCCATTGGTAGACGGTGTTGGCAGGGACATCGGAAAATAGCACCGCCTCCAGCGCGGGCACCCAAACCGGTCCTTCCGACCAATCGAGGCCGGAGGCGAGCACTTCCATGACCGCACCAGGGGGAACCAAGGCGTCAAAGGCCGGATCGAGGCGGATGATTTCGCCCATCACTGGTCGGGGAGTCAGGTCATGAGCCGGAGATGGCAGGGTCGACACCAGGAAGACAGCGGCAAGGAGTGGGATGGGCTTCATAAATTCTGGGATGGGATAGAAAGGAACCATTGGAGGACGCAGGAAAGACGGATCCACCGATGGGGTGGCCCCGGAAAATCTGCGGACCGCTTCTGGTTTTAAAGAACCCTTGGCGGTTCTGTCGATTATTTAATACCTTGGAGGAAATCGCGGTAAAACCGCACTCCCCTTTCCAACTCATCCAAGGCCACCCATTCATCGGCGGTGTGGGCCTGGGCGATGGAGCCGGGACCCGCGGCGACGGCCGGGATTCCGACGGCCGCGAGCCACGCGGCGTCACAGAACCATGGGGCTCCGGTGAGGCCATGGCCACAGGCGGCGAGATGCTGGACGAGCGGGTGATCGGCCGGAGTATCCAAAGGTGCGCAGATCGCGTCCTTTTCCTTTGCAATGGTGACCGGCAGACGGTTTTCGTCCAAAAATTCCTGGAGCAGGGCGGCGATTCCCCTGCGGTGAACGGCAGGAGTAAAACGGATATCCAGGGAGATGGTGCAGGCATCCGGCACGATGTTCGTGCGGGTGCCTCCGCGGATCATCCCCAGATTCAGCGTGCTGTCCCCGAGGATGGGGTGACGGAATTCAGGGGCCGTGAGCCGGGGCAAAAAGTCCTTGTAAAGATCGGCAATGACCGGCTGCATCTTCAGGACGGCATTCTCGCCCAACTCGGGACGGGCGCCATGAGCGGCCCGTCCGGTGGTGGTCAGACTGCACCAGTAGGAGCCTTTGTGGGTGTGGACGACCGCACATCCGGTCGGTTCGCCTACCACGGCAAAATCAAAGTCGCCGGCATATTTCGCGGCAAAATCCCTCGATCCCCACTGGCCGGTTTCCTCACCCATGAATCCCACGAAAGTCACTTCGGCAGCAAGGTCCGGTATGGCACTGCCGATTTCCTCCAACGCGGCCAGCATCGCCGCCATAGTTCCTTTGGTATCGCAGGCCCCCCGTCCGTAGAGTCGCCCGTCCCGGATGGCCGCTCCGAAGGGATCAATGGTCATGCCCGCCACGCTGACGGTATCGGTATGGGGGGCGAGGAGCACCCGCGGTTTGCGGCTTCCCGCCTTGCCGGGATGGGAGGGGAACCTGCCGATCACGTTAGGACGTCCCGGGAGGACTTCATCATAGGTGACCCCGGCTCCCAGCCGGGCAAGGAATTCCCCCACGTATCCGGCACAGATTTTCTCCCCGGTATGGGATGTTCCCGGCTCGCCGTCGGGGTTGACGCTGGGAATGGCAACCAGATCACGGCAAAGGGCAACAACTGGGGACATGGGGAGGATGAGGTAGGGAGGATGGTTTGCCCATGGCACTCAGCCCTGGTTGCGGGGCTTGTTGGAGGCAAAGGAGATCATGGCGTTATTGCCGCCCGAATGAGGGGCGGAAAACCGCTCACGTGGCACGGTGAAGGGAAACAGGCGGGGCCGGTGGGCCCGGCGGCGGCGCAGAATCAACAGCAAGCCTAGCAAACCAAAAATGGCCCCGCTGCCCCACCTCAGAATCCGCTGGTGGTTTTGCCGGGCGGCGGATCCGCCCTGCTCTGGATCCTGGGATTTCGTCACGGTCCCGCCAGAGTTTTCACCTTCCACCGCACCGGTCCGGGTGAGAACGCCCGGGGATTCGGATCCCGCCGGCCCGGACGGAGCCTTGGGGCTTGGCCCTTCTGCCGGGCGCAGTTCCGGGCCGGGCGCGGCAGCCATGCCCTCTTCCTCCGTTGTCACCACCGGATCCTCCTGGGAGGCCGCAGGCTCGGGTATGGCCAGTGCCGCCATGAGCAGGAGATTTAGCGGGCGGAATTTCATGGCGGGGAACGTCAGGACGAGGCAGGGCAAAGGGGAGTTTTTTTTCCGGATGTGCCCGCCCACGGCATGGCTGCAGGGTGGAACGGCTGACCCGGCAGATCAAATCTTTTGCGTCAGGAAGTCCGCCTTGTATTGCGGGCGCACGGGTATTTTGCCCGTCACTCCGCAGCCGGGATCCCCCGGAGGGCTGCCTGGAGCGCGCGCGCATCGGACAAGGCCTCGCCGACGGTCCCGCCGAGCACGGTGAAATGGCCCATTTTGCGTCCCGGGACGGCCCGGCGCTTGCCATAGAGGTGCAGGCGGGCCCGCGGGTGCCGGAGGACGGGAGTCCAATCGGGAGCCTGATCCGGAGCCGGCCAGAGATCGCCCAGGAGATTGACCATGACGGCCGGACTGTGTTGGCGGGGATCCGCCAGAGGCAGGCCGCTCACCGCACGAAGCTGCTGTTCAAACTGGTTGGTGCAGCAGGCATCAAGGGTGTGGTGTCCGGAATTGTGTGGCCGGGGAGCGATTTCATTCACGATCAGGGCCCCCTCCCGGGTCAGGAAAAACTCCACCGCCAGGGTTCCGGTGTATTCCAGGGCGGCGGCAATTTTTTCCGTCAGGGCGACTGCTTCCGCCGCCACCTCCGGAGCAATCCGGGCCGGAGCGATGGTCACGTCCAGAATGTGCTGGAAGTGTTCATTTTCGCAGGGAGGGAAGGCGGCGAAACTGCCATCCAGAGCACGCGCGGCGACCACGCTGATTTCCTTTTCAAAAGTGATCCATTGTTCCAGCACTCCGCGTGGGGCATTGAGGTTTTTCCACACCGCCGCCGGATCCTCTCCCCCGCCCAGTTTTTGCTGGCCTTTGCCGTCATAGCCAAAATCCGCCGTTTTCAATACACACGGAACGCCCAACTCCGCCATCGCAGCCTCCAGTTCGGCCGGGTTTTTTACTACCCTGAATTCTGCATGGGGCACGCCGGTCCGCCGGAGAAAGAGTTTTTCCCGTTCCCGGTTCTGGCAAGTCTCAAGGGCGTGGCGACCGGGACGGACCGGTTTGTGCGAATCAAAAAAACCAATCAGGTCCCCGGGCAGGTTTTCGAACTCCATCGTAATCACATCGACCTCGCGGAGAAACTGCTCGCGGGCCTCGTCATCGAAATAGGCCGCGTTAACCTCCACATCCGCCATCTGTCCGGCGGGACTGCCATGAGGTTCATTGGTATAAACAGCGACGCGATAACCCGCCCGTTTGGCCTCCCGTGCCGTCATCCGGCCGAGCTGGCCTCCCCCAAGAATGCCAAGGGTGCGCCCAGGCAGCAAAATAGGTGCAGGTTTCATGAGGGCAATTCACCTTGGGTGGCCAGCACTTTAGCCGTTTGCCGGTCACGGAATGCTTGCACCTTTTCGGCCACGTCCGCATCGATCAAGGCCAGAATGGACGCGGCAAAGAGAGCGGCATTGATCGCGCCGGCCTTCCCGATGGCGAAGGTGCCCACGGGCACTCCTCCGGGCATTTGCACGATACTGAGCAGGGAGTCCATGCCTTTTAGGGCCTTGGATTCCACCGGCACGCCAAGCACCGGCAGGGGAGTCATGCTGGCGGTCATGCCTGGCAAATGGGCGGCCCCGCCCGCCCCCGCGATAATAACCCTCAGGCCGCGGCTGGCAGCCGTTTTGGCATATTCGACAAGCAGATCCGGCGTGCGGTGGGCGCTGACGACGCGGCTTTCAAAGGCAATCCCAAAAGTGGTCAGGATTCCGGCGGCGTGCTCCATGGTGCCCCAGTCCGAGATGCTGCCCATGATGATGCCTACCTGGGGCAGAGGGGGAGGTTCTGCCTTCGGAGCCGCATCGGGCGGGGCAGTGGAGGATTTTTTGCGCGTGGGCATGTGCCGCAGTGCGCCAGGCGGGGAACCGCTGCAAGCGGGGAGAGTCATGGCAGGTCACCCGGTTTCGGAACCACCCTGCCGCGGGCAGCATTTCCAAGGGAAAATTCCGCCGGAGGGGAGCCCCCGCATGGTTTTCCTTTTCCACTGCGGAATTCTGCGTTAGTTCATAGGCATGATCTGCTCCCGCCTCTTGCTGCTGCTTTCCCTTGCAGGCTGTTTTTTGCCGGCCTGCCGGAGCACCACGGCACCGGCCGACCACGCTCCCTTGCCCACGGTGGCCAAAGTTGACCTCGCCCGCTATGCCGGAACCTGGCATGAGGTGTCCCGCCTCCCTAACTTTTTCCAGAAATCCTGCCTCCGTTCCATGGCGGAATACACTGCTCTGCCGGACGGCTCCATCAAGGTGCGGAATACCTGCTACAAAGCCAGGGGTCGCACTTCCGGGATCACCGGCAAGGCAGTTCCGGTGCCCGGCTCGAACAACGCCCGGCTCCGGGTGAAATTTGGCGGACTCGCCTCCCTCGCTCCGGTGGCGGAGGAGGGAAACTATTGGATCATCGCCCTCGATCCCCAATACCGCTGGGCCATGGTGGGCACTCCGGACCGGAAGTTTCTCTGGATGCTGTCCCGCCAGCCCCAACTGCCTTTCCCGGCCTATCAACAGTTGAAAGCCAAAGCCAAAGAACTTGGCTTTGATGTCAGCAACCTGCTTCCGGAGGATGCGGCCCCGGATGGCCTGGCCAAAATGCGGAGAAATTCCTGAACCGCCGCCTTCAGTGCCGCAACGGAGGCGGACGGCCCCACGCGGCATCCACCACTGCGGGTTTTATCACCGGAAGCGACAACTGCGGGGAGGGCGAAGGGGACAAGAGGAGCGGAGCAGCCAATCCCAAACGTGCCTCCAATCCGGCCACGAGACGTTGGACGAGCAGTCCTTCCGCCTTGGTGAAGCGGAACACCAGATGCAGGCCGTCGTCAGGCCGGTGGATAACAAGGTTTTCGCTGAGGAAGGTGGTTTCCTGCCGCACCATGGCACCGGCAAGGGAAACCACGACGGCCTGCCGGCGGAACCATGCCTTGGGAACGAAGATCAAAGTGCCGGGCCGGGCCTCCGGCGCGATGAGCATTCCAAAACGGTTGGGCCGGTGTCCGGGCATGGAATGAGACCTCCCACTGACACAAGGCACCGCCCACGCCGGCGGCAGGACGTCCGGCCCGGCGGTGGCCAGGAGCAGAGTTTCCTGAGCCAATGTGAGGGCCTGAGGCAGTCTGTCCCCATCACGGCCCACGGGCACGGTTCCAAAGATTTTTTTCCACAGGAGAAAGAGGCTGGTTCTCACCAGGCGGAACAGGCGCGGCAAAACGATCCACGTCCCCGCCAGCAGAGCAAGGCAAACCGCAAAACCGGTCACTGGTGCCTGCACCAGCAGGAGCATCAACAAAACGACCCCGGCATCGGTGGTGAGACTGGCGAGGACATTGGTCACCGGCTCCGGCGAAGCATTGATCAACAGCCGCACCCCGGTTTTGGTGAGATGGGTGCAGAGCGCCATGCCTCCCGCCGCCAGCGCCACCAGGATCGCAGCAGGGGCATCCAGCGAGGCGGCCTGACTGATGGCAAGGCTCAGGGCTACCGCGGCAGGAGGCCGGATCAGCGTATGCACCGCGTCCCACAGACTGTCAAACCATGGCACTTTATCCGCGACAAATTCGACTAAAAACAGGATCAGGGCCACGGTCATCAAAACGGGATGACCCATTATCTCCAAAGCCGGATGCAGGCTGGACCCTATCCACCCCTGCCTGACAGCCAGACCGGCAAGGAAGGTGGCAAGGTATAGATTGAGGCCGCATAGAATCGCGAAGCCTCCGGTAAAACTGAGCAGGGGGAGCATGGCAGACGAGAGCCCGGAAACAAATCCGGGGCTGGCAAAGATGCGGGTCCTTCGGGGAAGGGAAATTACAAAACCAAGCGGGATTTGCATCCCCCCCAAATCAAAACCGTCCGCCCCGCGAAACGGGACGGACGGCAAGTTCAATGGGCCAACTATCGACCAGGGATGGCCTAATAGCCGTAGTAGGGGCGGGGCTGACGGCGGTAATAGTTGTTGTAGTTGCGCTGATCCTGGGCGTTGCCAACGGCATTGCCGCCCACCGCACCCAGCGCACCGCCGATGGCGGCCCCTTCGAGCCCGCGGCCGCTCTGGTGACCGATGATGCCTCCCAAAGCAGCGCCGCCCAGCCCGCCCACTACTGCGCCCGTCTGGGCATTGGGACCGGAGGCACAGGAAACCGTGGAAAGGGTCCCTACAACAATAGCAAGTTTAGCGATTTTTGATTTCATTGGATTTAAGGTTTAGGGGGTGGGGGTTGCCGGGGCGTTGGACGGGACCCGGCACAGAATATTCAGGATTTCCCTTAATTCAATCATTCTTGCCCGCTTCCTACACCGCCCAGGTGGCACCAGCATCGCTATACTTAAAGCAAGAAACCCTTGTCCATCAAGGCACCGCTTCGAACTTGCCGCGCAAGTAGTGCCGGGTCCCCGGGCTGATCGGAGCGGCAGTGCGGAAGGTCCGGTAGGTCCAGCCGGTATCGGGCACCGGCAGTCCAGCGGAGAGTGCCGGCGCCACTTCGTCAACATCCGAGGCCCAGGCATTCAGGGCGGTGTCGCCTTGGATGCGGTATCGGACCCCACTGCCAACGCCCACCAATTCGGTGTCCCCAGTGAAGGATACTCCGGCGCGCACTGGGAGGGTCAGGGTCAAATAATTGGAGCCCCCGATGTTGGCGACTGCGACCCGCATTTTGCCCGGGTCGACGGCGGACTTCGGTTTGCTGTTCAGCGCGAACTCGCCAAGGTTGTTGAGCCCATCCCGGTCAGGATCGGCGGACTTGTCAGCGTCAGCCCCGGCCAAACCTTCCGCCGCAGCCCATACATCGTAGGGGTTGCTTCCGGCAACCGTGCTGAAGTTCAGCACCAGATCGTTGCCGGACTGGCTAACGGTCCACGAACCGGTCGCCGGGGCAAATCCGCTGGCGTCCACCACAAAGGCCCCGGCATCGAATCCAGTAATGCCCCCTGTGGTGCTGACGAGGGTGAAACTCCGGTTGGCGGCGCTGAAGTTGGCAAGGCTCACCGAGTTGACCCGGATCGTGACCGGAGCGGACGGAGTAGCGGTAACCGCAAGGCTGGTAGCATTGAGCACATCGTAGCCAGTGCCTGCCGCGCCAGTCCAGTCGGTGATTTCCCATGCCAAAGCCGATCCTCCTGCAAATGTCGTGACAGCGGTGCTGAGGGCCCCGGCGCCGGTGCCCGGGCTGACCGTGCCTCCGGCGGTGACCGTGACAGGGCCAGAGATAAATCCGGAACCCGCGAGAGTCCCGCCGTTGTTCACGGCAAGGGCACTGGTTCCGGTGGCGGAGCCGGCAAGGTTGTTCACTCGCAGCGTGCCCCCATTGATATTGGTAGGGCCGCTGTAGGTGGAAGCGCGCTCCAGTTCCATGGTGCCCGGTCCCGCCTTGGTCAGCCCGCCGGCGGCGGCCCCAAAATCATTGGACTGGTTGCGGAGCGGAGCC
Source organism: Verrucomicrobiales bacterium (assembly GCA_038210825.1). Taxonomy (GTDB): domain Bacteria; phylum Verrucomicrobiota; class Verrucomicrobiia; order Verrucomicrobiales; family V1-33; genus CAIZWU01. Next base: position 70,391 of record JBBQWG010000006.1, on the reverse strand, counting down.
GAGATCAGAAGATCGGTCCCGGCTCCGGAGACGCTGTCGGTCACCGTGAAGACAGTATCCGGTCCCAGATGGTTGGCCTTGCCATTGACGGAGAGAATGACGGAAAGACCGGAGCCCCCGGAACTGACCGGACCGCGGAACTGGAAGCCTTCGTATCCTCCGCTGTCGCTGGCATCCTGACTCAGGGTGGCCCCGAGCAGGCTGACCGGCCCGAGCACGTTGTAACGCGTCGAGTTGAGGACGGCACCATCCAATACCGTCGCAGGCAGGTTCGGATTGTTGACCCCATTGCCGTAGACGTTGTTGGTGTTGAAGTTGAGCTGGCCCGGAGTGGTGACGGTAATGGTGCGGCCCGCAATGGCCGGATTGCCCAGCGAAGTGACGGTGGAGCCGGCGGCGTTGACGGTTCCATCGGCGATGGTCACATTCCCGGTGAAGGTGCTGGCTCCCACCAGGGTCAGTGCGGAAGTCCCCTGCTTGACCAAAGAGACACTGCCAGTGATCAGACCCGCATAGGTATTGTCCGCATTTTGAGTGACGGTAAAAACTGCCGGAACTGGACTCGTTATCGCTTTGCCCGTGGTGTTGGCTCCAACGGTGGTAGGATTGGAAAACAAGGTGCCCACCGTCTGATTGAATCCATTCAGGTTCAGGGTGACGGCATTGCCATCATTTTGCCCCATCAGCAGCGGAGCGGTGGTGACCAGAGCGTCTGCAATCCCCAGCGTGATCCCGCCCACCACAAGGCTGGTTTGAGTCCAGGAGTGGCCGGAGGAATTGATCCGCCATGTATTGGCATCCGTCTTGGCAAAGATTCCGGAAGGGAGGTTGATGGTTCCATTGATGGTTCCGGTGCCGCCACCCCCACGGATGAACATGGTGCTGGTGAAGCCGGCGGGATCTGCGGTGACGTCACCATTGAGCGTCATGCTGCCACTGCCCAGGGTGAACTGGATAATGCTGGAGCCTGCAAGGGTGATCGGGCTGTTGATCACACTGTTGCCCGTGCTGGTCACTTGCGTGCGCAGGCTGGTCGTTCCGTTCTGCTGGGAAGTCAGATTCAGAGTGAGACCGGCGGGAAGCGTCACATTGGGCAGATCAAGGGTGGTGGCGTTGCCCGAAGCTCCGCCGACGGGATAGTTCACGGTGATGGAGCCGCCTGGTGGCACGGCTTCCTGGGTGGCAGGACGGAGCGTGGTCAAGCCGCCGGTTCCGCTGGCAGGAGCATCTACGGTAATGGCACCGGTATAACCCGAATTATTGCCCGTGAGAATGAAAGTCCCGGCTCCGGCCGCATTGCTATGAAACGAGAGGGGATCCGTGCCACTCAGGCGGCCTGGAATGGTGAGGGCCACGGCGGTGGCATTGTTATGGGAAAGCGATCCGCCCCCGGTGCCGACCGCAATGTCCCGGTGCAAGCCGAGATCAACGGCTGCCGCCCCAATGTGGCTCAGCCGGGCTCCGCCCTGCAACAAAATAGAGTTGCCCGGCAGGCCGCTGCCGAGGCTGGCGGAGGAATTGAAGACCAAAGTGCCCCCGCGCACCTCGGTGCGCCCCGTGTAGCTGTTGGGTCCATTCAAGGTCAGGGTGCTGGTGCCTTCCTTGATCAGGCTGCCTCCGGAAATACCGGTGCCAGTGGTGTTGAAGGTAAAGTTGTTCGTGCTGGAATTGACCCGGGTGCTCAGGGGAGCCACTCCGGCCGTGACCGGAATGCTGATTTGCAGGGCGGAATCATCAAACAGGACGGAATCCCCGAGGAAGAAGTTGTCGGGGGCCGGACTGGAATTGTTCCATCCTGTGGTGGTGTTGATATCCCAGCTCAGATTGGCCCCTCCTTTCCAAGTTAGGGCTTTGCTGCCGCCCAGGGTAACGGTGATGGCACTTCCCGTGTCGTTGACGGTGATGTTCCGGTAACTGGCGGACCCCGCTACAGAGAAGGTCGCGGCTCCTGACTTGCTGCCATAGGTCAGGACGGTATAGGTGCCGTCTGCCAGAGGCGCTTTCGAAAAGTCCAGCTGGATGTTGCCGCTCAACACCAGAGTGGTGGCGGTGATGCCACCCGGGGTGGTGGGGTCGAAGAGGAGATTCGCTGAATCAAGGGAGAGGGATGCCGTGGCGAACTCTCCGGAAATGGCAGCGCCAGGGGCCACCGTAACCGATGGGGCAGCCAGGAGGGGCGGCAGATCGAGCCGGCCGGAAGAGACCGTGACGGGACCGGTGTAGCCGACCATGCCTGACGTGATTACTGTCGTGCCCGCACCCTCCTTGTGGAGCGGAGCATTTCCGGTCATGACGGCGCTGATGGTCTGAATGCCCGCCGCCGGGGCCAGCCGGATGATTCCTCCTCCAGTAAGGGCGAGGGAACCGCTGCCGGCTATGCTGCGGTTCAGAGTGAAGGAATTGGTGGCTCCGTTGGTGTCCAAAGTAGAGCCGGTGCCGGTCACACTGAGATCGGCATCAACTGGAATCGTGAGATCAGGTCCCGTGCCGGTGCCGGTGCCGGTATTGTCAATCCGGAGAGTGCCGCCACCGAAGTTGAAGGCCGCACTGGCATTTCGCTGGATGATCCCCCAGGTGCTGCGCACCGAGAGGGTGCCGCCATTCAGATTGTATTCATCCACGCCCGTGGGCATGTTAGCACCGGCTCCGGTGTTGCCGCGGTTGTCCAGCACAATCCAATTGGTCGTCACACTGCCGGCCTGGTGGTTGAAGATGCCGGTGCCGTCGATGCCAAGGTAAATCCCGCCGCCGACGATGGTGTTGGCCGGGAGAGCATTGATATTGTTATCCCCGGTGGTATTGGCGCCACCGGCACCGGCCGTTGAGGGGGAATTGAAGGGCGCTTCGCCGGTTAGGGTGACAGTGCCTCCATTCAGATTATAGATGGAGGTCTCCGTGCCGAAATGCCCCACCCGGAGCTGACCCAGCACCGTCACGGAAGTCCCGGCGGCCTGGTTGGCCACGGCGCTTCCATTGGCCACTTCCCCCAGATTGAAGGCATTGGCACTGATGACACTGCCGGCATTGATGTTCAAGACCCCTCCGGTCTGTCCGGTGGAAACCCGGAACTGCTCGGTGGTCACCACGCCGTTGGTGTTCAGGATGGCCCCGGCACGGGCTTGGGCGACCCGCAATTGGCCGCCACTGACCGGAGCGGCCAATCCGAGATTGATGGCCTGTCCATTCTGACTGAGGCCGCTGCCCAGGGTGTCGACATCAATAAAAGTCCGGTTCAGCTGGCTTCCGACCGCCGTGAGGGTCTGGCCTGCAGCAAGGGAATAACCATCAGCGCGGTCAAAGCCCAGGACCCCATTCTGTGCGTCACCCGTGATTTCTACAGGACCGCTGCCCAGCGTTCCGGTGGTCCCGCCATTCCCAATATTCAGCCGCCGGCTGCTTACCCCGGTCGCGGTGCTCCCCCCGCCGATGGTGGTTTTGCCATAGGAGTTGGTCCCGGTAAAAATGACCGTATAGTTGTTATTGAAGGTGCCGTCACTGCCGTTCACATTGAGGTCTCCCCCGGAAATACTGCCGCTGACTGTACCAGTGGCATTGTGCGAGCCAATGCGCGCTCCGCTTCCTGACACGGTGACGCTGCCTGCCCAGACCGACCCGCCTTCCAGTCGCAGGGCACCAATATTCCCGCCGCTGTCGCGGAATCCAAGGCCGGTGAGGGTGATCGGATTGGCATACGTCTGGTTGGCCGCAGTGAGAATCTGGGCTCCGTCCTGCACGGTGACCGGGCCACTGCCGAGGCCGGCCGCCGCTACCCCGTTTACCCGCCAGGTGCCACTGAGCGGGCTGAGCAGTTCGATTGGTCCGCTGAATCCGGCATTGGCCCCGCTCAAAACGACGCTGTGAGCTGCCGTCCCTGCGGAAATACTGTGGGGATTGATCTGCAGAGCGCCGCTGCCGGTGAGACTGCGGTTGAAGGTGAAACCCCCGTCGTCCCGGGTCAGTTGCAGGGTGGTTCCGGCAGCCACGTTGACCCCGCTGGATCCTGTCAGCACGGCGTTGCCGGCGGCATCATGATCCAGTTCGAGAGTCCCCTGATTCAGACTGGTGGCCCCCAGATAGGTATTGTTGGTGGCGAGAATCACCTTGCCGGTGCCATTTTTGATGAGTGCGGCCGGCCCTGCGATGCCAAAATTTCCGGAAGCGGTGAAGCTGTATTCGACCGGACTGGCATTTTCGAAAGTCACCAGGGACGGATTGACCGTTTGCCCAAGGAATACCGTGGTGCTCACCGGAGCGGTCGGGAAAATGACGTCATCGGCTTCGATGTAATTGGTGGAAGTGGTCACCGCCCCGTTGGTCACCGTCCAGTTCTGGGTAGGGTCGGCAATCCAGAAGTTGTCCTGGGTGCCGTCCCACGTGACCCGCTGGTTGGCCGTGACCTGCAGGGCGATGGCGCTGCCGGTATCGATCAGGCTGCTGGTGCTGTGACCCACAGGGTTCAACTGGAATCCGGCCAGACCGGGGCTGGTGCCGGTGTAGTTGAGGAAAGGATAAGTGCCCGCCGGGAGGATGCCGCCCAGCTGATTGAGGGACACCACGGTCTGGCCATTATTGGTGATGGTGCCTCCATTGGCGAGGTCCCCACCGGCTCCAATGTCGGCCTTCAGCATGGTATCTGCCGCGAAAGTCAGCGAGGCCGCCGTGAAAGTGCCGGGAACACCGGTCCGGCCGATGGATAGCGCGCCCTCGTCGATGAAAAGCGGAGCATTGCCGGTCGTGTTATTCAGGGCCAGCGTCCCCGTCCCAGTCTTGAAAAATCCCCCGCTTCCAGCCAGTGCCGCATTGTTGATGACCAAATCATCCGGTGCAGGATTGTCGGAAATATTCAGCGCCCGTCCGGTGGTGCCGGCATTGAGGGTTCCTCCCGCCCCGGCATTGATCAGATGGGTAACCGGTCCGATGGTGCCTCCGGTTTGCAGCACCGTAACATAGTCCCCATCAAGAGTCAGGGTGGTGCTGCCAAGATTGACCGTGCCCGCAAAGGCATTCCCGGTGTTGCCCACATTGACACCTGCAAGAGTCTGGTTAAAGCCGTTCAGATCCAGGGTCGCATTGCCGGATCCACCCAAGTTGACTGAGGCGGCAGGATTGATGCCATTGGCCGCACCGACCTGCACCGTATTGGTGGCGAGAATGGCAGGGTAGGTGCCGCCTCCGCCATACCTGACGAAACCATCCCTCTGGGTCAGAGTCGCGGAAGATGTAATAAACCCATTGAGCACCAAAGCGTTGGTGGCCGCATTGCCACCCACAAAAAGCCCGCCGGCCGAGGGTGTGCCAAGGATGTTGATGGGCCCGTTGAAGGTGCCAAGGCCGGTGCCGGTCTGCTGAAGATTCCCCAATCCGACTGCTCCGGCATTGCTGTTGATGGTGATATCGCTGCCATTGCTGATCCCCCCATTAATCAGCACCCGGGAATGCCCGGTGCCCGCATCAGGAGCACTCAGCGTAATCGAATTGGCACTGGCCCCGGTGTTAGCCGAGGAATTGTTGTTGAATTGCACGGTGGTCCCTTTGATTTCCAGTCCTCCCACAAAAGTATTGGCCCCCGCGAGAATCAGGTTACCTCCCACACCGCCCCCATTGGTGACCGTCAATCCCGCGCTGCCCGTGATGACTGGATTGATGGTGATGGTCCGGTTGACCACTTCAATCAGCCCCATGCCCGATGAGGGCTCCAGCGTCAGGGTGCTGGCGGCAGGCGTTCCCGCATTGATCACCTGGTCATGGCTGACCGTGGTGGCATCCCCAAAACGGAGACTGCCCACAATCCGGTTGGCATCAAGGGTCACCGTGCGGTTTGCCGTGATATTGACAGTGCTGAAATCGGCCATGGCTCCGGCCCCGCCCGCAATGGCACTGCCACTCCAGTTGGTGGCTGTTCCCCACGAACTCCCGGCGGCATTGGTCCAGGTGCCATTGGTCTGGGCATGCAGCGTCGCGGGAATACCCAAGGCCACCGCAGCGACGTAGGGAATCATGGACAGCTTCAAAGAACGGGATGGCGTTTTCATTCTGAAAAATAGGGTTTGGAGCGGAGTCAAAAAAACCACCGGAATGATTTCCCGGTTTTGCGGACTAAATGATGGAAAGCCTCGCGGCTTGTAAAGAAAAATGCCTGTGCGGCGCTTACGCGGTCAGGGAATCCCGCCCTGACACGAAATTCACTTCACCCGCTCCGGGAGGAAATGGCTCCGCGTGTTGATGAAGACAATAAAAGGCCCCTCCCGCTCCATCGGGATCCGCGAGGCGGGCCCCGGCTTCGTCCCCGCAGGCCGGGATGCGTGCCAGAAATTCCGTCTGGGTCTCCAAGCGGACCGTGGTGAGCCCCATGGCTGCTCCCCAATGGCTCAGGTCGCTGAAATTCACGTCAGCGGTCAGGTCGCAGTGGCCAGGATTCCGGTAGATCGCCAGACCATGGAGCCGCTGATGGTGGAAAAACCCGCGCAGGGATCCATGGGGCCGCCGGTGGTAGAGCCGGTCTGCAGAACCCCCGTAGTCGATGGTCATCATGGCTCCTTGCCGCCACTGAGGGCGCCACGCTGCCAACCATTGCCGCCAGGAGACGTGAACTTCTACCCGCTGCCCCTCTGAAAAATGGGCGGCATCAAGCGTCGTGTCTATCTCCGGAGCCGGCCGCAGGGTCTCCACTACGGCTCCATTCTCCGCCAACTCCAGCCAAACTTCCTGCCAAAGTCCGTCATGCCGTTGCAACAAGGTGGCCGGGAAGGCGTCCACCAATTCGTTGGAAAAGATCAGGGCCTTGCCGCCCGCAGCGGTCAAAGCTTCTTCCGGACTGGCATGCCATTGCAGCCACCTTCCCTCCCTGCCGAGAGTTTTCTGCTGTTCTTTTCGCAGCACCGGCGACCGCTCAACGAGGTGACTGTGCCAATGCCAGCGCCCGCGCCACCCCATGGCCTGCCGCAGGGTCCGGTGGAGGATGCCGTTGCCCGGCCCGATTTCTATCAGATGCCTGAATTCTCCCTGCGCTGTTTCCTTCACCCAAGCCGCGAGCGCCCGCCCCAGGCGGGGGCTCAGAGTCGCACTGGTGGAAAAGTCGCCACCCGGGCCCACGGTGCGGATTTGCCGGGAATAATAGCCAAATTCCGGGTCATAGAGGGCCGCTTCCATAAAGCCCCGGAAGGACACGGCCCCGCCCTGTGCTGCCAGCCAGTCACGCAGCCGCGGTACGGAACAGGCAACAGGATCAGACACGGCAGGAAGGGTCCGCCGCTCATGGCAGAACAGAGAGACCATGCGCCGCCCACCAAGGATTGCAATCCCCCGCCCGCCGGCAACCCTGCACTAAAACCCAAAATTCCCCCCGTGAGACTCCGCCTTGATTTACCCGCCATTCCCAGCGACAATGCCGGTTCATCAATCCCGTCCGCCATGTCCTTCTTTAAAAAACTCTCCCTCGCCGCCTTTGGTGAAAAGAAATCCGATATGCCGGAAGGCCAGTGGCACAAATGCCCGGGGTGCAAAGCCATGCTCCATGAAATCGACCTCGTGGAGAATCTCCGCACCTGCCCCAAATGCGGTCATCACAATCCGATGGACTCGGATACCCGGATTGCCTCCATCATTGACGGCGGAACGTGGCAGGCCATGGATGAAAACCTGCGCAGTCTGAATCCCCTCGAATTCAAAGCCTATTCCGAAAAAGTTTCCGCCAGCATCAATAAGACCGGCCTCAACGAGGCGGTGGTCACCGGCCGGGGCAAACTGCACGGCCACCCCGTGGCGCTGGGCGTGATGGATTTCCGCTTCCAGGGAGCCAGCATGGGCAGCGTGGTCGGCGAAAAACTGACCCGAGCCATCGAAACCGCTACCCGTGAAAAACGGGGTCTGATCATTGTGGCCGCTTCCGGTGGAGCCCGCATGCATGAAGGCATCCTCAGTCTGATGCAGATGGCGAAAACCAGCGGTGCCCTTGCCTTCCATCATCAGGCCGGCCTGCCCTTCATTTCAGTCCTGACCCACCCCACCTTTGGCGGCACCACCGCCAGCTTTGCGGTCCTTGGTGATGTCAACCTCGCCGAACCCGGCACCGTCATCGGATTTGCCGGTCCCGTGGTCATCAAGGAAACCACCCATCAAAAGCTGCCCCCAGGCTTCCAGACCGCCGAATTCATGCTCTCCCATGGCCTGATCGACCGCATCGTCCACCGCAAGGAACTGCGCAATACCCTGGGGCAATTCCTCAACTACCTGATGCCGTCGCGCCACACCAACGCGGCTTGACTATCAAGCATAATCCAGCCGCGAAGGAACGCAGAGATCACAGAGTAAACCGGGGGGGGGAAGGCGGTCCACTCAATATTTCTCCCCTGCTCCATAGGCGCATTGTTTTGAGTTCTCTGCGTTTTTTCGCGGCCAAACTGCTAGTCTTCCAACTTCATGCATTACCCGGAGGCGCTCGCCTGGCTCTACGGCACGCAGCAATTCGGCATCAAACCGGGGCTGGACAACACCCGCAAGCTGCTCAAGGCCCTCCAGCTTCCCGGCTCCCGCCAGCGCTTCCTCCATGTGGCCGGCACCAACGGCAAAGGCAGCACCTGCGCCTTTATGGAAAGCGTGCTCCGCGCCGGGGGGGAACGCACCGCCCTGTTTACTTCTCCCCACCTCATCCAGTTCCGCGAACGCATCCAGGTGGGCGGCGTCATGATGCCGGAAGCCGAAATCGCCCGCAGCCTGACCGCCCTGCGGGATCTGGTTAGCCAATGGCAACCGCATCCCACGTTTTTCGAACTCACTCTCGCCCTCGCCCTCGATTGGTTCGACCGCGCCGGAGCGGAATGGGTAGTGCTCGAAACCGGCATGGGCGGGCGCCTCGATTCCACCAATGCCATCAAGCCTGCCGTCAGCGTCATCTCCCCCATCGCGATGGATCACCAGCAATGGCTCGGCGACACCCTGACAAAAATCGCAGGCGAAAAAGCCGGCATCATCAAACCCGGTGTCCCCGTTGTCAGCGCCCCGCAGCATCCGGATGCCGAAGCCGTCCTCCGCTCGGCGGCGGCAGCGGCCGCCACCCCGATCCTTTTCATATCCGAACCATGGACCGGCGCAACCGCCGCCGCCGCGAATGCCGCCGGCGCAAATGCTGACGCGAATCCCGCCCCACCTGAGGAGGGCGGACATTCTGTCCGCCTGTCAGTCTGCCCAGGAACAGGTCAACAGAATATCGACCCTCCTCAGCTCTCCCTCGCCGGAGAGCACCAGCAATGGAACGCCGCCCTCGCCCTTGCGGCCTTGGAAGCCGCCGGTTGTCTGCCCAAACCACCTGCGGTGCTGGCTGGTTTGACCGGAACCGATTGGCCCGCGCGCTTCCAAAGCCTCATGGGGGGCCGCCTCATCATTGACGGTGCGCATAACCCGCACAGCATCGCCCGTCTCGTGACCACATGGCAGCAACAATTCGGACCGGAAAAGGCCCACCTCATTTTCGGGGCCGTGGAAGGCAAGGACCACGCCGTTTCCCTGCCCCTGCTGGCCGAAATCGTTTCCGCCGTCACCTTTGTCACCGTCGATTCCCCCCGCGCCATCCCATCTGCCGCTTTGGCTAAAACCTGGCAGGAAACCGTTCCGGGCATTCCCTGCCAGGAATCGTCCAGCCTGCGGGAAACCCTCGCTATGAAGGATTCCCCCAGTGCGGGGGCACGACTTGACGAGGTCGCCAAAAGCCCGCGCCGCCTGCTCTGCGGCTCGCTCTACCTCTGCGGCGAAGTCCTCAGCCTGGTCGAAGGCGGAGCCTTCGAATCGAGCACCCAGTGAGGGGTGGACGAAGCTCCCGCTGAGCTTTTCAACCATATGGCAACAGCCACCATTGCCCAGCAGGAGCTTCGTCCATCTGTTCGGCTCCAAGCCGGGCAGGATCACCTTGCCGCTGGATACGGTTTGGCAGATGGGATCCCAAAGGGATCATAGCCATTAGCCGGTGGTTGAGCGGAGCGATACCACCGGAACCTGCGAAAATATCGTTCCACCCTGAAGGGGTGGCAGAATTCGGGAGGGCAAAACCTTCCCCCCGGTTCTGGCATCCCTGCCGGGATGCGGGAATAACACGGAACCGGTCCGGTGGTGTCGCTTCGCTCAACCACCGGCCAATTGCTGGCATCCCTCCGGGATGAACAATCAGCGCTGGCATCCCTCCGGGATGAACAATCAGCGGAAGCTACAGTTTCGCCCGCTTGTAACAATACCGGGAAATTCCTCACTTATAGTTCCAGGAAATTCTTCAGCAGGTGTTTGCCTTCCACGGTGAGGATGGACTCGGGGTGGAACTGCACGCCGTGGAGGGGGTATTCCTTGTGGCGGAGGCCCATGATTTCCTTTTCGGCGGTTTCGGCGGTGAGTTCGTGCGGGAGGGTGTCGCGTTTTACGATCAGGGAATGATAGCGGGTGGCCTCGATGGGTTGGCTGAGGCCTTTGAAAACGCAGGGGCCGTCGTGGTGGATCAGGGAGGTTTTACCGTGCCTGAGGCGGTTTGCTCTAACGACATCGCCCCATAGACGTGCCCCATGCATTGGCGACCGAGGCAGACGCCGGGGATGGGAGGGGCGGAGGCGGCAGCTTCGAATCCAGTGTTTAATGACCAGTCGCCCGCCGAATAGGGAAACGGGGAATTCAGCCCGTCGGGCATGGGTCGGGAAGGACAGCGCCTAAACGCGCACCCGGCACAGCGCGCTGCGAAAAACCAGGCGGGGGGCCGCCTTGCGGAAATTCACGCGAGCAAGGCCTTCACCACCTTGCCGTGCACATCGGTCAGACGGAAATCCCTGCCTTGATGGCGGAACGTCAGTTTCTCGTGATCAAAGCCTAGCAAATGCATGATGGTCGCCTGCAGGTCATGGACGTGCACGCCATCTTCGGTGACGCCGAAGCCGAGTTCGTCAGTGGCCCCGTGGCGGTGGCCACGCTTGATGCCGCCCCCGGCCATGAACATGGTATAACAGTCAGGATAATGGTCGCGGCCCAGAATAGCGCCGCCGGCCGTGCGGCCCTCACGGAAGGGGGTGCGGCCGAACTCCCCCGTCCAGATGACCAGGGTATCCTCCAACAGACCACGCTCCTTGAGGTCACGGATCAGGGCGGCGACCGGTTTGTCCATGGTGGCGCACTTGCGGGTGAGCCCGTCGCGGATGTCCTCGTTGGGATTGGTGCCATGAAAATCCCACCCCCAGTCAAAGAGCTGGATGTAACGGACGTCCTGCTCCGCAAGACGACGGGCCAGCAGGCAATTGTTGGCGAGACTGGAAGCCCCGGGGACGGCACCATAAGCTTCCAGGACATGGGCGGGCTCGCGGGAGATGTCCATTACCTCCGGCGCGGAAGCCTGCATGCGGTAGGAAAGCTCAAACTGCGAAATGCGGGTCAGCGTTTCGGGATTCCCAAACTCCTCATACTGGGCTTGGTTGATCGTGTCCAGGGCGTCGAGCATTTTGCGGCGCAAGTCGCGGTGCATTCCCGGCGGGTTGGTGAGATAGACCACCGGATCGCCCTTGCTCTGGCACTGGACGCCCTGATGGACGGACGGCAGAAACCCGCTGCCCCACGCATTGCGTCCGGCGCTGGGCTGGGAGCCGCTCGAAATCATGACAATGAAGGCGGGAAGGTCCGAATTTTCCGAGCCGAGTCCATAGGTGACCCATGAGCCCAACGAGGGCCTGCCCTGGCGCGGGTGGCCGGTCAGCAGGAGCAGCTCTGCAGGCGCGTGGTTGAACTGGTCGGTGTGCATGGAGTTCACCACACAAATTTCATCGGCGATGCCATGGAAATGCGGGATGGCATCGGACATCCAGATGCCGGCCCCGCCGTATTGGCGGAACCCGCGCGGCGACCCGAGGAGCTTGGGAACGCCGGAGGTGAAGGCAAAGCGGCGGCCTTTGAGGAAGGCATCGGGACAATCCTGGCCGTTCCGCTTCACCAGCTCCGGCTTGTAGTCGAACATGTCGAGGTTCGGCGGCGATCCGGAGAGGTGAATGTAGATGACGCGCTTTGCCTTTGGCAAGTGGTGGGGCTGCCCTGGCTTGGCGATAGCGGGGGTGGCCGCCGCAGCACCGCCCCCGCCCATAAGCGATGAGAGAGCCATGGCACCGAGACCGAGGCTGCCGCGGCGCAGAAACTGCCGGCGGGTGACGTGCTGGAGGTGGGCGATGTGCGGAGTCATCATGTCAGTATTTCTGAAGGGCCTCGTCCATGTTGAGGAGGGCTTGGGCGACGGTGGTCCACGCGGCCAGCTCGATGACGTCCATGTTTTCGGGTAGCGGGCCGAGCGGGTCTGTGGAGAAAGCGAGCGCCGCCGCGGGATCGGCTCCGAAATTGACGCGGGCGTGCGCGAGCAGCTCTAGCAGCGCCTCCTGTTCGCGGGGTGAGGGCGGGCGGGCAATCACCAGCCGGAAACCTGCCGTGACCCGCCCTGCGGGACCGGTCCCGGGATTTTCAGCGTGGATGCGACGGGCGAGCGCTTGGGCGGCTTCCACAAATGCCGGGTCGTTCAGGGTCACCAGCGCCTGCAGTGGCGTATTGCTCCGGGAGCGCCGCAAGGTGCAGATCTCCCGGCTGGTGGCGTCAAATGTGGTCATCGACGGATGCGGCGCCGAGCGCCGGATCTCGGTGTAAATGCCCCTGCGATAGCGGTCGCTGCCGGTGCTCGTCTGCCAATCGGTGCTGCCACCGAAAGCGGCGACCAATCCGAACGATGGCCGTGGCGGCCGGACCGGCGGACCGAACAGGTCAGGAGCGAGAAGCCCGGCAGCGGCGAGGGCCTGATCACGCATGGCCTCGGCAGTGAGGCGGACACTCGGGCCGCGGGCCAACAAGCGGTTGCCCGGATCGGCTTCAAGCAATCCGGGCGTGACGCGCGAGCTTTGGCGATAGGCCCGGGAGCTGACCATGAGCCGGACGAGGTGCTTGGTGTTCCAGCCGCTTTCCATGAACTCGGCGGCGAGCCAATCGAGCAACGCGGGATGGCTCGGCAGGTCGCCCTGCGCCCCGAATTCCTCGCTGGTGGCAACGAGGCCCGTGCCGAAAATCCCTTCCCACAAGCGGTTCACGGTGGCGCGCGCGGTCAGGGGATTTCCCGGGTCCACGAGCCAGCGGGCAAAGGACAGGCGGTCCGCCGCCACTCCCTCCGGCAGCGGTGGAAAGACAGAAGGAACCCCGGGCTCGACCGGCTGGCCGAGATTGAGGTGATTGCCCCGCAATTGAATGTGGGTCTTCCTCCGCCGCTCGCCGCTGAGTTCGCGAAGCACCGGCACGGTGGTGAGCGGCTTTATGGCGGCGAGATGCCGACTCACGGCAGCGTGTTGTTTCCGCGGCTCCTCCAGCAGCGGAGCGATCGAGCGGTAATGGCCCGCTAGGGTTTCCAGTTCCTCTGCCGTGCGCTTACCTTGGTCGGTTTCAAGGATCCTCCGAATTGGGTGCGGCAGGACCCATTCCACGGCGGAGGCGGTATCAGCCGCAGTTGAAATCCGGAAGCGCCCGAGGGTCAGGTGGAGGTGCGGCGACTCGTTGGAGAGCGTGATCTCCAGCGCGCCGCTCTCCCCGCCCAGCGGTGTTTTCAACACGAGGGCGACTTCGTGGGACCTTCCCTGTTCGAGCCCGATCGCCCAGCCCTTGCCGCGACCGCTCAGGTTGGCGGGGTCGATCAGCTCGCTCGCGGGAAATTCCGGGTGCTCGTGTGAGGCGATGACCCGGGAAAATGCCAGCTTCCGTTCGCCGGAAGGACGGAATTCCGCACTTGGCGCAGGCACCTCCTTGGGCCTCTCCTCCCAAATCAGCCTTCTGTCTGCATCGAGCAGAACAAGGCGGTAGCCTTGGAGGCGGGCGGGCGTCGCGCCATCTGTGCGATTCCACACCACGATCCGATCGATTCGCTGCATGTTCGCCAGGTCCAGCTCGAGCCACGGGTCGTTGGAAACCGCGGTGTGGGTCACGGAATTGTCGGAGTAGGAGCCCGTGATGTTGCCATCAATGGCGCGGGCGGCGTCACCGCCGAAGTCGGTGCTGCTCTGGCTGGCGCTGGCGTGGCGGGCAATGTTTTCGGAGCCGCTGAAAACTTCGAGTTCGGCGAGATGGATCATTTTTCCACTGCCCTCCAGCTCGATCCGCACGTAGCGCGCCGAAGGCGGTGGCGAAGCGGCATCCGGAATCCAGCGGGCGGAGACTTGGGACAGCACGAAGTTTCCCTGCCTCCCTGGCCCGCCATGCTCCAGCGCAGGATCCGCCAGCGCCTGCAGACGGATCGCTGCCAGCGGCTGATTCGGCGGAGGGCGGAAAGTGAGGGTGTAGGTCGAGTTCGCCGGATGAGCACCAGTCGCCACGAAGCTGCCATCCGGCCGGGCCTCCAGGGTGGTGCCGTTGGTGGCGGTGCTGGACGCGCCGCGGACGATTTCCCACGGATCCTTGCCCTGCATGCGCGTTTCCCAGTCGCGCTGCGCGGCGGCGAGTTCCGGGGTAGGGCTTTGCAGGGCTTGCTTGAGCCCGGCCAGCTCCTTCTCCCATGCCGCCTGCTGCTGCTTTTGCGCCGCAGTCATCAGGGTCACTACCGGCGTTTCATCGCGCCGATCCGCGTCCTCCGTATTGTTGAAAATGGCGAACACCCGGAAATAATCCTCGTGGGTGATCGGATCATATTTGTGGGTATGGCACTGTGCGCAGGCCATCGTCGTGCCCATCCAAGCCTCGAACGTGGTGCCCACCCGATCCACTACCGCCGCGTTGCGAAACTCCTCGTCATCGGTCCCGCCCTCACTGTTGGTCAGGGTATTGCGATGGAAGGCAGTGGCAATCAGATCATCCTCACTGGGCTCGGGTAGGAGGTCGCCAGCCAGCTGGGCAATCGTGAAGCGGTCAAATGGCATGTTGTCATTGAAGGCGCGGATCACCCAGTCACGGTAGGCCCAGATTGTCCGGGGCGGGTCGTCGGCATAACCCGCGCTATCGGCATAGCGGGCGATGTCCAGCCACGAGCGCGCCATGTGCTCGCCGTAAGCTGGCGTGGCGAGCAGTCGGTCAAGGTATGCGGCATAAGCCCCGGGCGATCCATCGGCGGAAAACGCGTCCACCTCGGCGGGCACCGGCGGCAAACCGGTGATGTCCAGCGCCGCCCGGCGGGCGAGCCGGTGGGGATCAGCCTCGGGGGAAAACGTGAGGCCGGCCTTGGTCAGCTCATCCAGTAGAAAAGCATCGATGGGATTAAAGACGAGCTGCGGATCCGCCTTCGGCACAGGCGGCCGGACGATCCGCGTGTATGACCAATGCTCGTCGTAGGGCGCACCCCCGGCGATCCACTGGCGCAGGAGCGCCACCTGCTCCGGAGCCAGCGGCGGCCCCTTTTCCGGGGGCGGCATGACCTCTTCCGGGTCGGTCGAAAGGAGGTGCTTGAGGATGCCGCTGGCATCCGGATTGCCCGGAACGACCGCTTGGCGGTCCTGGCGGGTGCGGATCGCCCCCTCGCGGGTGTCGAGCCGCAGCTTTGCCTGCCGCTCCTCTTCGTCGGGGCCATGGCAGGCGTAGCAGTGGTTGGAGAGGATCGGCTTGATGTCGCGATTGAAATCCACCTCCGCCCAAAGCGATTGAGCCGTGGCGGCGGGGAGCAGAAGGACGAATAACAATCGGGAAAAAATCATGGCTCTGGGATGACACGTCACGGGAAAGCCGCGCCCGGCCCTACGCAGCAGCTTTTTGGTTTCTTGCAATCCGGGGGGTCCCTAGGCAGACCCTGCGGCGCCGCCCCTGCCACGGGATCTCCGATTCCACTTGAACCTTATGAAAATTTTCGGCCCGCTGAAAGATAAAATAAACCGGAAAACACCTGGCTTCCGCGCCCATCCGCGCAAAGCAACCGGTAGGGCGGGGTGGCATCGGCTGACCAAAAAATTCTTGGCATGGCGGAAGTCGGGCGTATGCTCAATCTCTCCGGATAGACATCATGAACCCCCATTTGGCAGGGCCCGAAATCAACGGGTCGCAGCCGAATTCCGGCCCATTGCCCACGAATGAATCGGCCCTTCCTCAGCTTTCTGGTTGTCCTGACCGTGGCCTCAGGCCGCGCCGCCGATGGGATCGATCCGCTGGCGGTCCTGGAGAAAAACTGCATCTCCTGCCACAATGCCCACGATCACAAGGGTGACGTGGTGCTCGACCGTTTGCCGCTCCAGGTCGACAACCTGCAAATGATCGTTGATTCCATCACCGGTCCGGATCCGGAAATGCCGAAAAAGCTCGACCCGCTGTCGCCCGCAGAGGTGGCCGCGATCGAAGCTTGGGTGAAGGCCGGTGCCATCATTCCCGAAGGACGGGTGCTGGAGGACCGCTACGTTCCCGGCCGCGAATGGTGGTCGCTGAAGCCAATCACTAGCGTAAAGAGTCCAGTCGCCAGCGAGCCAGGGTCTGATCGCAATTGGATACACAACGAGATTGATGCTTTCGTCCTCGCCAAGCAAAAGGAAAAAGGCCTGAGGCCCTCGCCCGGGGCGACCCCACGGGAACTGGTGCGGCGTCTGCATTTCGACCTGACGGGTCTGCCACCGTCTCCGGAAAAGATCGCGGCTTTTCTCACCGCCCATGAGAAAGACGCTCAAGGCACCTATAATGCGCTCGTCGATGAGCTGCTGGAAAGCCCCGCCCACGGAGAACATTTCGCGCGGCATTGGCTGGATGTGGCGCGCTACGGGGAAACGCACGGTTACGACAAGGACCAGCCGCGCCCGAACGCGTGGCCTTACCGGGATTATGTGATCCGGAGCCTGAACGACGACAAGCCTTGGGGGCAGTTTGTGCGGGAGCAGCTCGCCGGCGATGTGCTGGCTCCGGCTGATCCGAACGGCATCGTGGCGCTGGGATTTATCGCGGCGGGGCCGTGGGATCTCATCGCGCACTCCGAAGTGGGCGAGGGGAAAATCGACGGGCGCATCGCCAAACACATGGACCGCGACGACATGGTGAGCGCGGTCTTCAACGCCTTCATGTCCACCACGGCGCAGTGCGCGCAGTGCCATCACCACAAGTTTGACCCGGTGTCGATGGAGGATTACTATCGGCTGCACGCCGTGTTCGCCGCAGTGGACCGCGCCGACCGCGTCTACGATTTGGATCCCGCGATACAGAAAAAACGGGAACAGCTTTTGGTGGAAATCGACGAGGCCGGGACGGCGACAAGGGCTCTCGACCAGCGCGTCAGCGAAGCGGGAGGTGCGGAGTTGGCCGATCTGCGAAATCGTATCCGCTCCTTGGCCGACAAGGGCATCGGGAAAATTGCCAAGGCCCCGGAGTTTGGCTATCACAGCCAGATTGCCCCCCGGCAGGACACGGAAAAATGGGTCCAAATCGAGCTGCCCGCCGCGGCCTCGATCCGGGAGGTGACCTTGATCGGGGCGCATGACGAATTTAATGGCATCGGCGGAGGATTCGGATTCCCCGAGCGCTACCGGGTCGAGATTGCCGATGACGCGGCGTTCCAGAAAAATGTCCGGCGGTTGGCGGATCGCACGGTGTCGGACCTGCCAAATCCTGGCATCGTGCCGTTGACGATCCCGGGTGGGAACGCCACGGCGAAATACATCCGCCTCACTGCCACCAAGCTGGCGAAGCGGATGGATGACTACATCCTCGCGCTGGCCGAGCTCCGGGTGATCGGAGGAGATGACACGAACCTCGCAGCGGGCGCGAAGGTGACGGCGTTGGATTCCATCGAACAGGCACCGCGCTGGGGGATGCGGAATCTGGTGGACGGCAAATTCCCCACCGGGGGCGATCCGGATGAGGTGCGGGAATTGACTGAATGCAGAAGTGCGGAGCAGGGTCTGCTCGAAAAGCTGAATACCCCGGAGATCGAAAAGGAGCGGGCCGGTGTTGAGGAAAAGCTGGGGGCCTTGCGGAAGGAACTGGACGCGCTGCCCGTCGGCAAACTGGTTTACGCGGCGGCGACGCATTTCACGAAATTCGGCAACGTCATACCCACCGTTGGCAAGCCGCGGAAGATCCACGTGCTGGGTCGCGGCGACATCACGAACCCCGGAGTGGAGGTGAGGCCCGGCGCGCCGGCATTGTGGGAGGGAAGTGGCGCTGAATTTGCCCTGAAGCCCCCCGCCACTGAAGCGGATGCCCGCGCGGCTTTGGCGAATTACCTCACCGCGCAGGAGAATCCCCTCGTGTGGCGGTCAATCGCCAATCGCGTCTGGCTGTGGCATTTCGGCCGCGGCATCGTGGATTCGCCGAACGACTTTGGCCGCATGGGCATGAAGCCGACGCATCCCGGGTTGCTGGACTTCCTCGCCGCGAGGCTGCGGGACGATCCGAAGCAGTCGCTGAAATCGCTGCACCGGCTCATTGTGACCAGCGCGACGTGGCAACAAAGCTCGGTTAGCGACCCGGCGCGGACCGCGATTGACGTCGGGAACACCTACTACTGGCGTGCCAGCCGACGCCGTCTCTCCGCCGAAGAACTGCGCGACGCGGTGCTCTTTTCGGCCGGGAAACTGAACCGCGAAATGGGCGGTCCGGGCTTTCAGGATTTTGTGATCGAAAAGCCCGAGCACTCGCCGCACTATCAGTATCACCTGCACGATCACCAAGATCCGAAAGCGCAGCGGCGCTCGATTTACCGGATGATCGCCCGCTCGCAGACGCAGCCTTTTCTCACCGCGCTCGACTGCGCCGACCCTTCGCAAATGGTGGCGAAACGCGATGAGACGACCACCGCCCTGCAGGCGCTGGCCTTGATGAACAACCCGTTCATGACGACCATGGCCGGTGACTTTGCCGCGCGGGTCAAGGCCGGGCCGGACCCGGCCGCGACCGCCTTCACCATCGCCACCGGACGCGCGCCGCGGGAGGACGAGCGGGCCGCGCTGGGCGCGTATGCGGAGAGACACGGCTTGGAGAATACCTGCCGCGTGATCCTGAACCTCAGCGAATTTGCGTATGTCGACTAGTCGCCGCCAATTCCTCACTTCCTTGGCCACCACTTTTCCCGGTCTGGCCCTGACCGATCTGCTGGCCCGCGACGGCGTGATGTCGGGGCGGCTGCAACGTCCGGCGAAGGCTAAGCGCGTGATCCAGCTGTTCATGGCCGGCGCGGCGAGCCATGTGGATTTGTTCGATTATAAACCCCAGCTGGAGAAGGAACACGGAAAACAGTGGGACCCTGGCGAGGGAGTCGAACTTTTCCAGTCTTCCCCTGGCGCATCGATGAAATCACTGTGGGAATTCCGGCCCTATGGGAAGTGCGGCAAGCCGATCTCAGAGATCGTCGCACCACTTGGCGACGTGGTTGATGACATCGCGTTCATTCACAATGTGGTGGGTAAAACGGGGGTGCACAGCCAGGGGACACTGCTTCAGACGACGGGATTTAACCGCCCGGGCTTTCCCAGCGCGGGATCGTGGGTGAGTTACGCGCTGGGTTCGGAGAACGACAATCTGCCGAGTTTTGTCGTGCTGCCGGACCATCGCGGCCTGGCCTCGAACGGGACGAAGAATTGGTCGTCGATGTTCCTTCCCGCCGAGCATCAGGGGACGGTGGTCCGGCCCGGCGCGGCGACCGCGATCGACGATTTGTTTCCGCCGGAAAAAAACGGTTACATCACGGCCGCGTCCGATGCGGCGGGACTGGAACTCCTGGGCCAACTGAACGGCCAATATGCGGCGGAACGCGACGGCGACAGTCGGCTCACCGCGCGCATCCGCAGCTACGAACTCGCGGCGCGCATGCAGCTCAGCGCCACCGAGGCGCTCGACGTGTCGAAGGAGCCCCAGCACATCAGGGATCTCTACGGCATGGCCGCCGGGGGACAAGGCGTGGACGATTCCCGGATCAATCCAAAGGCCGAGAGCGATTTTTTCGGCCGCAAATGCCTCGTTGCCAGACGTCTGCTGGAGCGCGGGGTGCGCTTCGTCCAGATCTGGTCGGGCAACGACAACGGCTTTCCCCGGCGCAATTGGGACTCCCACGAAGATGTGAAGCGCGACCACGGTCCCCTCGCCACCGGCATGGCGATTGGCACCGCCGGGCTGATCAAGGATCTGAAACAGCGCGGCATGTTGGAGGACACCATCATCCTGTGGACCACGGAATTCGGCCGGATGCCATGCGCCCAAGGCGGGACCGGGCGGGATCACAATCCTTTCGTGTTTACCAACTGGCTCGCCGGCGGGGGGATCAGGGGCGGCATCACCCATGGCGAGAGCGATCAATGGGGCTTCAAACCTCTGGACCGCGACCATCCCACCCAGGTCTATGACATTCACGCCACCATCCTGCATCAACTCGGCATCGATCACACAGCCCTCACGGTGCGAAACGACTCGATCGACCGGCGGCTGACCGATGTGCATGGCCATGTCATCAGCGGGATTTTAGATTGACGCCACTGCTCACCAGCTACCCCATCGAGGTCGGTGAGAAGGCGGAGGTCACGTCCCGCAGAGCAAAATGCGGAGGATCGTCGGCCCGGCGGATGGATGTGGCGGGGCATCCTCCAAGGGTCCGAAAATGGGTTCCCGGTTACAACTCAAGGAAATTCTTCAGCAGATGTTTGCCTTCCACAGTGAGGATGGACTCGGGGTGGAACTGGACGCCGTGGAGGGGGTATTCCTTGTGCCGCAGGCCCATGATTTCCTTTTCCGCAGTTTCGGCGGTGATGAGCAGACTGTCCGGCACCGTATCGCGTTTGACGATCAGGGAATGATAGCGGGTCGCTTCGAAAGGCTGGCTAAGGTCCTTGAACACCCCTTTGCCGTCGTGGTGGATCATGGAGGTTTTGCCGTGCATCAGGCGGTCGGCGCGCACCACCTGTCCGCCAAAGACCTCCCCCATGCATTGATGGCCAAGGCACACTCCCAAAATAGGCCGGTCCGGAGAGAACCGGCGGATGACATCGCTGCTGATGCCTGCCTCGGATGGAGTGCAGGGCCCCGGGGAAATGCAAATGCGCTCCGGATTGAGCGACGCGATCTCATCGAGGGTGATTTCGTCATTCCGCTTCACCAGCAGGGTCGCACCCAGCTCCCCGAAGTATTGCACGAGGTTGTAAGTGAAGGAATCGTAATTGTCGATGACAAGGAGCATGACCAGGAAAAATGTTAGGGCGGGGAAGCAGGAACCGGACGGGCGGAGGCGGGAGCTTTTTTCGGCCTCGGACGGGCCGCACTGTCGTCCGCCCGGATGACGGTGGTGACAGGGCGGTGGTCGCTGGCCTTGATCCAGTCCTTGCCCCCGTAAAGGAAGGACTGGGCCTCCCGCACTTCCGGCAGAAGTCCCGGAGATGCCAGCAGAAAGTCGATGCGGGAATATTCGTCTGCTTCCGCATAATAATACGTCCATCGCTCCCCGGAGGCATCTGCCGCCGTGATTTCCGTCAGGGCACCCGGGCTGCCCTGCACCCCCTTGATGGCTTTTACCCCCGGCTGGTTCCGGGTGTCGTTGAAGTCGCCATACACCATGAGATTGGTTTGCGGTGCGGCGATGAGGATGCGGTCGACATGCTGTCGCAACAGGTGGGATTCATTCCGCCGCATCAGAGCCTGGTCGCCTTCCGGCACATCCCGGCGGGATTTCAAATGCACCCCAACCAGCCGAAGGGCATAGGATGGAGTCACGCTCACCGTCACATCCAAAAACCCGCGCTGCACCGCATACTCACTTTGATCCAGCAAATAGCGCAGCCCGGTAACCGGCTGGCGGGCCGTGATCGGGAACCGGCTCAGGAGCGCCACATGCCGGGAAGGGTCGTCTCCAGTCACGTGTTCAGTATGCGGCAGGTCCAGCCCCCCGGAATTCAGGGCGGCCTGCAGGTGGGCCAAGTCGGCCGGCGAGCCCACTTCGCAAATCCCCAAAATGTCCGGACGGATTTGCAGGAGAATGGAAGCCACGGCTTGTTGCTCCCTCAGGGGTTTGGGTTTTTCAGTGCTTCCGGCGGGAACAGGTTCCGTGGTATACAAGTAATTTTTCAGGTTCCACGCCGTGAAGCGGATTTCGGGCACCATGCCCGGGGCGTGGTCGGGGCCTGGCCCGGGTACTTCCTGCGCGGCCCCGGGGAAGACGCTGAGGAAAAGGAAAAAGGCGGCCCAGAGACCGCCTTTTTGCCATAAAGGATTCACCATGTTAAGGGCCAGCAGCCAGCCACGGATGGCGCGTCAGCCGATTTTGTTGTTTTTGTCGTCCTTATCGTTTTTGTCGTCATCAATGGAGGCGCGGTGGATTTCCTGCTCGAACTCATTGCGGGCCTTTTTGAATTCCCCCATGCTCTTGCCAAGACCACGGGCAAATTCCGGGAGCTTTTTGGCCCCGAAAAGCAGGAGCACCAAGGCACCGATCAGTAAAACTTCCTGGCCTTGGAGCCAAGCGACAGTAGGGAGAATATTCATGAGGGTGCAGGGTAAGGTCCGTGCGGGCCGCGTGCAAAAGAAAGTTTCGGCATCTGGCGGCGCGCGCCGGAGGCGGGGCCTCCAGTCACTCAGCGAAACGCCCGCCCCCCCTTGTCTCTTTCAATTCGGGGCAGTTCCCCCGTGGATGCAAATTCAGAAAAGATTCCAGTTGTCGCCCCCTGCAACCCATGCAAAGTCAACTTTCGCTTTTTGGCGCATTTGCTCACGTGGCGGAATTGGTAGACGCGTTAGATTCAGGATCTAATAGGTAATTCTGTGGAGGTTCGAGTCCTCTCGTGAGCACCATCACTTTCCGGTCGCAGCACCGCGCCGGCGGGCGTAGCTCCCCAGCCCATGCAGGACCCGGTTTTTGTCAAAGATGCCTTCGCCAAAATCGCGGGCCGATACATGCTCACCAATCACGTGCTTTCACTGGGCACGGACATTCTCTGGCGGCGCAGCACCGCCCGCAGGGTGGCGACGCTGAAACCGCACACTCTGCTGGATCTGGCCACCGGCACCGGAGACCTTGCCGAAGCCATCTCCAAGGCCAGCCCTCACACTGAAATTACGGGAGCGGACTTCAGCGCTCCCATGCTGGATGTGGCCCGGGCCCGCAACCTGCCCAAAGCAAAATGGCTCGTCGCCGATGCCATGGCCCTGCCCTTCCCGGATGGCAGCTTTGATGCCGTCACGGTCGCCTTTGGCCTGCGCAACATGGCCGACTGGCCGAAGGCCGTCCAGGAAATGGCCCGCGTCACCCGGCCCGGCGGCCACCTCATCGTGCTCGACTTCTCCCTGCCCACCCTGCCCGGCCTGCGCGGCGGCTACCGCTTTTATCTCCACAAAGTCCTGCCCAAACTCGCCGGCCTCCTCACCGGCCAGCGCGCCGCCTACGAATACCTCTCCGGCACCATCGAACGCTTCCCCAGCGGTTCTGCCATGGTGGAACTCCTGACCACTAACGGTTTTTCCACCGGTAAAGCCATCCCCCTCAGCGGAGGCATCGCTTCCATCTATGTGGCGCAGAAGGGGTTTTCATGATCAGATCAAGTGAGTTGACAGTTCTGTGCACATTGGGCTATACATATATCCCATGGCCACGACAGTCAGAATCACACCCCGCAGCCATGCATTGCTCGGCGAGCTGGCCCGCGAAACCGGATCTCCCATGACTGAAGTGCTGGATGCCGCCTTGGAAGGTTACCGGCGCCAACGGCTCCTTGATCAGGCGAATGCGGCTTACGAAGGCCTCGCCACTGATGATGGGGCCTGGCATGCTTACCGCCAGGAAGTCGACTCTCTGAACGGCACGGTCTCCGACGGTTTGGAAAAACTCAAAGTCTGATCCATGCCACCTCCCCACCCGAGTCCCGGCCGGGGTGAGATTTGGCTGGCGGACCTGAATCCCGTCCGGGGTCACGAACAAGCCGGCCGCCGCCCGGTCCTGATCGTTTCCGTCAATCCCTTCAATCAGGGCCGCGCTGATCTGATCATCGTCATTCCTATCACTTCTACGATCAGGCCCATCCCTTTTCACATCACCGTCCAACCTCCCGAAGGCGGCCTGACCAACGCCTCCGCCCTCCTCTGCGAAGCCGTCCGCTCCATCAGCAAAGACCGCCTGATCCGACGCCAGGGCAGCATCACGCCGGCAACCATGGCCAATGTCGAAGACCGGCTGAGGGTGCTGATGGGATTGTGAGACTGGAATTACATTATGGAGTGGTCACGTAGAAAATGTTCTCTCGCCGGTTGCCAGTCGAGACTGGCTACGCCTGCAGGCTTCATTTCAAAACAAAAAATACCGCTGCGCCATGGGCAGGACGCTGGCGGGTTCGCAGCGGAGTTCGCGGCCGTCGGCTTTGACGGTGTAGGTGTCAGGATCGACTTCGATCTTGGGGAGGTAGTCGTTCCAGAGCATGTCGCGTTTGGTGACATGGCGGCAGGAGTGGACGGTGCTGAGGGTTTTGCCGAGGCCGAGAGAGCGGGCGTGCCCGTAGCCGGCGGCGCTGACAAAGGTCAGGGTGGTGCTGAATTTGGCGCGGCCATGGGAAGCGAACTGGGGCCGGTAGAACGTGGGCTGCGGCGTGGGGATACTGGCGTTGGGGTCGCCCATATTGGCCATGGCAATGAAACCGCCTTTGAGAATGACCTCCGGTTTGACGCCGAAGAAGGCGGGTTTCCAGACCACCAGATCCGCCAGCTTGCCGACTTCAATGCTGCCGACTTCGTGCGAAATTCCGTGGGTGCGCGCCGGGTTGATCGTGTATTTTGAAACGTAACGCAGCGCCCGGAAGTTGTCTGCGGGGCGGGAGTTGGAGCCGTCGATGGCTCCGAACTGGGTCTTCATTTTGTGCGCCGTCTGCCAGGTGCGGGTAATGACTTCGCCGACGCGCCCCATGGCCTGGCTGTCGCTGGACATCATGGAAATGGCTCCCAAATCGTGCAGCAGATCCTCGGCGGCGATAGTCTCGGGACGGATGCGGCTTTCCGCAAAGGCAACGTCCTCGGGAATTTTGCTGTCAAGGTGGTGGCAGACCATGAGCATGTCGAGATGCTCGTCGATGGTATTGACCGTGAAGGGCCGTGTGGGATTGGTGGAGGAAGGCAGAACGTTGGCTTCGCCGCAGACGCGGATAATGTCAGGAGCATGACCGCCGCCGGCGCCTTCGGAGTGATAGGTGTGGATGGTGCGGCCTTTGAAGGCGGCGAGGGTGGCTTCCACAAAACCGGCTTCATTGAGGGTGTCGGTGTGGATGGCGACGGCGACATCGAGTTCCTCGGCGACGCCGAGGCAGGTGTCGATGGCAGCGGGGGTGGTGCCCCAGTCTTCGTGCAATTTCAGGCCGATGGCACCGGCCCGGACCTGCTCCCGCAGCGGCTCCGGCGTGCTGCAGTTGCCCTTGCCGAGGAAGCCGAGGTTCATCGGATACTGGTCAGCGGCTTCGAGCATCCGGGAAATGTTCCAGATGCCCGGCGTGCAGGTGGTGGCATAAGTGCCGTGGGCCGGGCCGGTGCCGCCTCCGAGCATGGTGGTGATGCCGCTGGCGAGGGCATGGTCGATCTGCTGGGGGCAGATGAAATGGATGTGGCTGTCGATCCCCCCGGCGGTCACGATGCAGCCTTCCCCCGCGATGACTTCGGTGCCGGCACCGATCACCATGCTGATGCCGTTCTGCAGCAGCGGATTTCCCGCATGGCCAATGCCGGCGATGCGTCCATGCTTGATGCCGATGTCCGCTTTGATGATGCCTTGCACCCCGTCGATGATGAGGGCGTTGGTGATCACCAGGTCGAGGGATTCGTTATCGAGGGCCAGCGGCGACTGCGCCATGCCATCGCGGATCACCTTGCCGCCGCCGAATTTGACCTCGTTGCCATAACCGCCGGATTCGGCTATCAGATCGCGCTCCACTTCCACAAACAGCTCCGTATCGGCGAGCCGGACCTGATCCCCTGTGGTGGGACCAAACATGGAGGCGTGTTGTTTGCGGGTAAGATTCATGGGGAGGAATTTGAACAGAAGGGCGCGAAGGACAGGAAAGGGTTTGGGAAGGCTGCTGAAACGGGCCACAGCCGGATCGCAGCGGAGACAGCCGCAGGCAAATGGCACTGATCAGACGGATGGCACGGATGTTATGGAAAAATGTAGCATGGGTGTGTCACGGACCACCCGTGAGCGGCTGCCCTGAGTGCTTCCTATGTGTTAAATTAAATCATCTGTGTTATCCGTCTTATCCCTGGAATCCGTGGCCCGTGCCATTTTTCTGCGCTTCCTGTCCTTCATGACCTTCTGTTCAAATTGTTTTCCAGCTAGTCCAGCGGCCCATCCACGAGGTTGTTGAGACCATACATGCGGCGTTCCCCGGCGAAGGCGACAAGTTCGACTTCACGGGTATCCCCGGGTTCGAAACGCACCGCAGTGCCGGCGGGAATGTTCAGACGAAAGCCCCGGGCGGAGGCCCGGGGAAAGTCGAGGGAGGGGTTGACCTCCAAGAAGTGGAAATGACTCCCGACCTGGATGGGGCGGTCGCCTTGGTTGGAGACGACCAGCGTTACCGTATCCAAGCCGACGTTGGCCGGAAGATCCGCCGCGCCGGGCGGGTGGATGATTTCACCGGGGATCATGCGGGCCAGTCTCTAACGGGGTTGTGCACGGTCACCAGTTTGGTGCCGTCCGGAAAGGTAGCCTCGGCCTGGACTTCATGGATCATCTCCGCCACGCCTTCCATGACCTCGCTCTTTTTCACAATCGTGGTGCCATAGCTCATAAGATCACTGACGCTGCGGCCATCGCGGGCTCCTTCCATGATTTCGTAAGAGATCAGGGCGATGGTTTCCGGATAGTTCAATTTCAGGCCACGGTCGCGGCGGCGGCGGGCAAGGTCGGCCGCGACCACGATCATCAGTTTTTCCGTCTCGCGCGGGGAAAGGTGCATCCGTCAGGAATCAGGTCAGGGATTGACAAATCAATCAGGACGGCATTCCGGCCAGCAGCAACCAGGTACCCGCGGCGGCAAGGCTGCCTCCCGCCCACCGGGGCCAATCCGGCCGGTGGGCCGGGAGCCGGGCCGCTTGAATCCCGGTCTTCCGGCCCCACGACCAGACTATGAGTCCCACGACCAGCGCCGCCAGCCAATGGTCGACTCCGCTCAAGGGATGGGTGAATGCTGCGGTGAACGGCTCTCCGGCAAATTCATCCACCTCCTCCCTGCCGGGAGGCTCATGGTGGGCCATGGCCTGCCCGGTGGCCAGGATGGGCGGCAGCAGGGTGCGGAACAACAAGGAAGCAAAGCGTGATTTTCCCATAGGAGATCAATGAGCGTAAGCAGACGGTGTGCCGCCGGGCGGCGCGACTTGCCCGTCGACCTTGGATGGAAGCTCTTTCCTTTCCAGCACAATCCCGCCCGGTTTGACGAGCCTTTTTCACTCTTGTCATTGTCCGGAATGCGCCGATTCTCCTCTTTATCCCTGATTCATCTGTCGCAAGGACCGCTCCGGTCCTATCCGCCTGATGGCGAACGACCCTCTTCCTGATACATGCCAGCCCGCCGCAATAACAATAACCGTCCCGGAGGTGCCCGCCGTCCGGCTGGTCCTCCCCGTCCCTACGCCAATTCCGGCGGCTACCGCCGTCCGCCCCCCAAGGAAGTTGATCCCGAAAGCGAAATCGAAGTGGATGGCACCATCGTCCAGGTGCTCGCCGGCACCATGTTCAAAGTCGAACTCGCCATCAACAAGCAGGTCGTGCTCGCCCACATCTCCGGGAAAATGCGCAAACGCTTCATCCGACTCGTAGTCGGAGACCGCGTGAAAATGGAGATGTCGCCCTACGACACCACCAAGGCGCGGATTACTTACCGGATGTAGTTTCCCGGTCTTTGAATTTGGCGAAGGCTTGACCGGTGCCCTCCTCTTCCCTGAGGGTTGTAGTTATGAGAAGGGTTCTCCAGATCACCGGCGCATTCGCGGCCTTGGTATTGCAGGCCTGCACGACTCGAGTATCAGTCGTCGATCAAACCGGCAGACCTGTCGCCGGTGCCCGAATTGAACCAGTTTCACTTTCGATCAATCATTTCTCGGTGACCACGGATGAGGACGGAATGGCGTCCATTCCGTGGCACATGCAGCAAATCGAATGGCTTCATGTCTCCAAAAAAGGCTTTAAACCAAAGAAGGATATCAAATTCCTGCCATCCGGGCTGATGACCGTGGAATTGAATCAGTAGCCTGCAACCTCCGGTTCGGGCCCGGTGACCCAGTAGAGAAAACATCTGGCTTTGGTTCCCGGTGCCCATTTGACATTCCCTAAATCCGGTATTTCCTATAGGGAATAAGGAGAATTAAAATCGATGGCCTTTTTGCTCGAAGAACATGCCGGACTTGACGTCCACGCGGAGGCGGCGCGCTTTGAGACCACCTCGCTGGAGGAGACGCTGAAGTGGACATGGGAAACTTTTGGGTCTCGGGCGCAGATTGGCACCAGTTACCAGGGGTCCGGCCTGGTCATTATCCACCATGCCCGGAAGTTGGGCTTGGATTTCCCGGTGTTCACCATTGATACCGGGCTGCTGTTTCCCGAAACCTACGAGTTGAAGGAGCGGCTGCAGAACTTTTTCGGGATTCCAATCGAAAGCCTGAACCCGGCCCAGACAGTGGACGAGCAAAAGGAAACCTACGGAAACAACCTTTGGGAAACCAATCCCGACACCTGCTGCACCATGCGCAAGGTATTGCCCTTGCAGCAAAAGCTGGCGAAAATCGATGTCTGGATTACCGGATTGCGTCGCAACCAAGGCACGGACGTCCGGTCCAGGACGGGCATTCTGGAGTTGTATGAATTCGACAAACTCCGGGCCCACCACATCCTGAAGCTCAATCCCATGGCCAATTGGAGCCGGGAAGCGGTGTGGGAATATATCAAGGATAACAAAATCCCCTACAACCCGCTGCATGACCGCGGCTACCGCACCATCGGCTGCTGGCCGTGCACCAAAGTGGCGGGCGGCGAAAGCGAACGCGCGGGCCGCTGGGAGGGTTTTGACAAGACCGAGTGCGGCATCCACACCTTCCTCGGCTCCAATATCTGAACCGGCAGGAAAACCAGGCAAAATGCGGGCTGGCGCAGAACCGGTTCGTCATGGAGGATTAGGAGCTTGGTCTGTGTTTCGGCGACATGGATACCCCCCTTGTCCCCATGCGCATTCTGCTGACCCGGTTTTATTTATTCTTTCTGGCCTCGTTGGTTCTTTTGAGCCGGAGTCATTGGCACCCTGGAGTCTGGGCCACCTCCCTGATTTTGTTCGGGGCCCTGATGCTGGTGTCGGCGGGAGTCGCCGGACGCATGTGGTGCTCGCTTTACATCGCGGGCCACAAGAATGCCCTGCTCGTTCAGGAAGGTCCTTATTCCATGAGCCGGAATCCGCTGTATTTTTTCTCGCTGCTTGGGGCCATGGGCATTGCCTTGACGACCCAAACCTTCACGCTGCCGGTGCTGGTGCTGATCGCTTTTGCGGTCTATTATCCTGCCATCATCCTCAAGGAGGAAGCTGAACTGCGGAAGCGCCACGGGGCCGCCATGGAACTTTATCTGAACTCGGTCCCGTCGTTTTTCCCCCGCCGGGCTCTATTCCACCAGCCGGAAACCTACGAGGTCAAGCCCCGCGTCTTTCTCAACCACCTTGGCAGTGCGGTGTGGTTTATCCTTGCTCTGGGCGTGATTCAGCTGTTGAAAGCGGCCCACTTTGCGGGTCACCTGCCCGCTCTGATTACGCTTTACTGAATCCCCATGGCTGACGAACCCGAGGCTCCCCTATCCATCGGAAATCTGCGCGTCCTCGGCCGCAGCGCCCGCGAACGCCTGACCGGCCAACGATCCCTCACGGTCTGGCTCTATGGCCTGAGCGGCTCCGGCAAAAGCACCCTTGCCACCGCCCTCGAGCGGGCTCTGCACAAGGACGGCCGCCTCACCACGTTGCTGGACGGCGATCTCCTCCGCACCGGCCTCAATGCCGGCCTCGGATTCAATGACGACGACCGCCGGGAAAATGTCCGCCGTGCCGCCGAAGTAGCCCGCCTCTTCAACCAATCCGGCGTGATTGCCGTCTGCTCCTTCATCACCCCGCGCCGCGCCCTGCGCACCCTCGCCCGGCAGATCGTCGGAGATGATGATTTTTTCCAGGTCTATGTCAAAGCCAGCGTGGATACCTGCCGGGCCCGCGATGTCAAAGGGCTGTATGCCAAAGCCGATGGCGGCCATCTGAAACAGTTCACCGGCCGCGACTCCGTCTTCGAGGAACCGGAACGCGCCGACCTCGTTCTTGATACCGAAACCACCGACGAATCCACCTGCCTGGCCACTCTGCTGGCGGCGGTCCGTGCGAAGATCGCCCCGGTGAGTTAGGCCGCCGTCCGGTATCGGGAAACTGGCGGGGATTGTTATTTCAACGTCTCCAGATACGCCAGCAGATCCCGGAAATCCTGCACCGTCATCCCCAGCTCAAGACCCTCCGGCATCAGCGAAACCGGCGTTTCATCCACCTTCACGATTTGATCCCGGGGCACGGGAATCACCACGCCACCGGTCTGCAGAAGGTTGAGGTTTCCCCCGCCGTCCTTGATGGACTGCACGCCGGAAACGACCGTGCCATCCTTCAGCGTCGCCGCCTTGGTGCCGTAAAGCGGGCCAATCTCGCGGCTGGGCTCGAGCATGGACTGGATCAGCTTGGCCCGGTCCGAGGAACGGGCGATTGTCCCAAGGTCCGGGCCTACGGTTACGCCGCGTCCTTCCGCGACGTGGCAACTGCTGCACATGGCGGTGGCACTGAAAAAGACGTGGCGTCCGTTTCTGGCATTGCCCTTTTCGGTATCAGCCATCAACCATTTGGTCCATTCTTCATCGTTTGAAGGGCGCGGCGTCAGGGGCGGCTTGCCAAGTGCCAAGGCAACGAAATCCAGGAAAAGAGGCATCGCGAATTCATTGTTTTCGCATGCGCTTTCCAGCGCCTTCTTTACAACCGGATCTGAAACATGCGGCCGGAGAATCCTGGCAGTCCCCAAGGCGATGCGGCTATCGGCACCTTCCAATAATTTTATTAGTAAAAGCACGTCCGACGCAGGCCGGTTTGCGAATGCGCTGATCGCATCTTCCCGCAAACTGAGATCTTCGTTTTCATCAAAAGCGATTTTTTGAAGGATGGGGACCACGGCTTTGACACTGACAAAAGCCAGACTGCGCACGGCTTCCTGACGGACTTTGGGATCACCGGTGGTGGCAAGGCTCATCAGGGTGCGGATCATGGCGGGGGCCTTGAAGTTGGTCAGCCGCGGGATCACGGCTGCCTTGATGCCGGGGGACGTGGTAGGATCGGCGAGGAGTTTCTGCAGCAGATCGTCGTTCGAAGCGGACGCCGTGGCAGCCGTCGGAGGTGTATCCCGTGCGATCAGGTCCATGGCGGCGAGCCAGACGGCAAAATCCTCCTGACTGATCGGTTGGTCCGGCCCGCCGGCTTCGAGCGCTTTTTCCACCAGCGGCCGAAGTTCCTTCAGCCGCCGTTCCGCCGCCCAGATCATAGCGGTCCGGCGCACTGCAGCATCGGGGTCAGCGAGGGCCTGGCGAAGCAGGGATGCCGGATCCGCGTAACCGGCCCGGCGCAATGCCAGCAGGCAACCAAGGCGGATTGTGGATTCGGGATTGGCAAACTCCGCCAGGAGTTGGGGCTGAAAGCCGGGCAACTTCAGAGCGGTCAGGGCCGCACTGACGATAAAGGGATCAGGATCTGTCAGGGCAGCCTTCAATTCCGTCCATGCCGCCGGATCCGTGGCGCTGGCGAGGCGGTCGCGGCGCTGCTCCGCTTCCGTCAGGGGAGGCGCCGACCGGTTGGCCGGTGTTTTGTCAGGCTCGGTGGCTTTGAGGTGCCAGATCCTCCCTTTCTGGTGCACGGAATACTCGCGGTCCGCCCAATCGGTCAGATAAACACTGCCATCGGGAGCCTCCGCGAGGCAGGCAGGCCGGAACGCCGCATCCCCCCGGATCACCACTTCCCGCGTGGCGGTGAACGATGCCCCCTGCGGCTGCAGGCGGAACCACGACAGGGTGTTGTCTCCCCATTCGGTCATCAGATATCCCTCCCCGCGGTCCGGCCCCAGTTTCGCCAGCCGGGCATCAAGGATGCCGGTCGGGGCTTCCCCGGTGCCGGCCATCATGGGCAGGGTGCCGGGCAGTTCGCCGTTCCAGCAGACAAAGGGATGCAGTCCGCTGCGGCCATATTGGAATTGATAGCCAAAGTCCGCCCCTTTCACCACATGAAGGAACCGGCACGGCGGAAGCGAGTCCGGATCATTGTCCAAGGCAAACACCCGGCCTGCTCCATCTGCCGTCAGCACAAAGGCATTCCACATCCCCGTCGCCACCACTTCCAGCCGGGAACCATCAAGGCGCATGCGGAAGACATTGGCCCCGCCGGGAGTGTAGGAAACCTGGGTCCCGTCCCTTGCGTTGGCGGTATAAAGAGTCCCGAAATTCTCCCCGCTCCCGACATAAATCCAGCCATCCGGAGTAAAGGCTATGCCGCTGAGCCCATTGTGAGGATAGACCTCCTTCGTGTCGAGGGTGAGGAGTGGCACCTGCTTGTCGCAGACCCCATCCTTGTCATGGTCCTCAAGGCGGACTACCCCATTCCGGTGCACCAGGTGCAGCACGCCATCCGGCCCGAAGGCCAGATTCATGGCCGCCGTGAAGCCTTCCGCAAACAGGCTGACTTTATCCGCCCGGCCGTCTCCGTTGGTATCCTCGAAAATTTTGATCCGGTCGGATTTGGGCCCGGGATAGCCCGGTTTGGCCTGATGGGTATGGCTTTCTGCCACAAACACCCGGCCCGTGCCATCCACCGCGATGCCAATGGGAGTCACAATGTCAGGCTCTGCCGAGAAAAGCGAAATCTCCCAACCCGGCACCAGCACCTGCGGCGGGGCAGGATCTGCGGCACGCAGGAAAGACGTGGAATAGGCCAGGACCACGATGCTATACAGGAGATATTTCATGTGAAGAGGAAAGCGGATGGATTGACCAGGTGCAAGATCCGGTGTGGCAAGGGAGGGTCATTTTTAAGCCGGCCTCAGGGGATCCTCATTTCGGAAAATCGGATCTTGAAAGCATCGAGCAAAATGCCCCTGCGGTCGTGCTGCCATGGCTGCAAAACAATACCACCCTGACGGAATCCGAACGGGCACACCTTGCGGAGCAGTTGGGCCGGAGCCGCTGAACGGGGGGACGCCAGGCGGGTCAGGCCGACCAGTTCGCGAGGGGATGGGCCGCCTTGTCCTCTGGCATTTCCTCGCCGAAGACTTCCCAGAGATAACGCCGGCTTTCATCGGCGATGGTATCGGCGTCCGGCGTGTAATCAAAGACTTCCACGCTGACCCATTTGTCATACCCCGTTTCGCGGAGGGCAGCAACAATGGGCTCATAGACGACCTCACCCTGGCCGGGCCCCTTGAGGTTGGGGTCGTTGGCGTGGAAGTGCACCGTGTCCGCCGCACAGGCCCGGATAATATCCGGAATCGATGTGATTTCATCGCTCATGGCCTTCACATCCAAATGCAGGCGGCAGGCCGGGTGATCCACGAGGCGGAGCAGTTTGATGGTTTCCGCAGCCGTATTCAGGAAGTTGGTTTCCTTCCGGGAGAGCGGCTCCATGGCCAGGGTAACTCCCAAGGGACCAGCCGTTTCGCAAATAGTGCGCAGGACTTCGGCCGCCCGGGCGGCGGTGTCATTCCATGAAACCGCATCTTCCAACAGCCGCTGTTTCGGGCTTCCCCAGACCATGATGGTGCCGCCCATGGCCGCGCAAAGGCGGGCGAGGTGGCAGCCAAAGGCAGCGGTGCGGTCGCGCACGAATTTGTCGGCCGCCGTGAGGTGCATCCCGGGCGGCTGCACCAGCAACCAGTGCAGGCCCACGACTTCAATGCCGTGCCTTCGCGTAATGTTCCCGATTTCCACCGCCTCCGCTTCCGTCAGCTCTTCCGGATTGGCCTTTAAGGTGAACGGAGCGATTTCCACCCCATCGTAGCCGTGGGCCGCAATGCGCTCGCAGACCAGATCATGGGTCCAACCGGTGTGCTGCCAGGTTTCATTGCAGATGGCGAATTTCATAGGCTCAAAAAAGATAACAATAGCACACGACCGGGGCGGAAGCAAAGGCTCACCCTCAAAAGGCCCCTGAAAGCAACAACCGGGGATTCCGGTTGCGTTCCGGCACCCGTCCGGGAGTTTCAAGTCCCCATTTTCCGACCCTATGCCCGACGCTCCCCGCCAACTCAAACTCGGTCTGCCCAGCGGCAGTCTGCAGGAACCTACGCTCGCCCTCCTCGCCCGCGCCGGCTTCAGCGTCTCCGGGGCCGGCCGCAGCTACCGCCCCGCTGTCGATGACCCGGAGCTGGAAATCCGCTTGCTCCGTGCCCAGGAAATCGGCCGTTATGTGGACCATGGTTTCCTCGACGCGGGCATCACCGGCCGGGACTGGATCATCGAGAACGACGCAAAAGTGGAATACATCTGTGAGTTGCCCTACAGCCGCGCCACCCCCCGCCCCACCCGCTGGGTGCTGGTGGTCCCGGAGGATTCCCCGATTCAAACCGTTCACGACCTGCAAGGCAAACGAATCGCCGCCGAGGCCGTGGGACTGACCCAGCGTTATCTGGAATCCAAAGGCGTCCAAGCCGAAGTGGAATTCTCATGGGGTGCCACCGAAGTCAAAGTCCCGGAATTGGTCGATGCCATCGTCGATATCACCGAGACCGGATCCAGCCTGCGTGCCAACCGCCTGCGCATCGTCGATACCCTCCTCGAAAGCTACCCCCAGTTCATCGCCAGCCCGGCCGCCATGTCGGATCCATGGAAAGCGGGGAAAGTCGCCCGCATCGCCATGCTTCTGAAAGGTGCCCTCGATGCCCGCGGCAAGGTCGGGCTGAAAATGAACCTGCCCAGCGCGAAGGTCAAAACCCTCGTCGAAGCCCTCCCCAGCCTGCGCCGCCCCACCATTTCACCGCTCTACGACAGCGATTGGGTCAGCGTGGAAACCGTAATCGACGAGTCCGTCGTCCGCGAAATCATCCCCCAGCTCAAACAACTCGGCGCGGAAGGGATTATCGAATACCCGCTGAACAAGCTGGTGCACTGAGCCCGGCCAGGATCGGCCCGCCACTTTACCGATCTCTTCGTCCAAACGGATCGCCCGCCCTAAAAATTTCGGCCTGTGGCCAGACGATTCACGGTTTACCCTCAGGTGCCGTCCAACCGGGGAAAAGCAATTAAGGAAATCCCCGGCCCACGCTGGCATTTCCGCAGACTACCGGTTACGTTGGGATACGCTCTCCAGGCGTATTCCCCGTTTTTGTCCGCTGAAAATATGAACCGAGCCCGCTCCGCCCTCCTTACCGCCTCGCTCATGGCTGCGGTCCTGCCGATTGCTTCCGCCCAGCCGGCCACGCCCGCCGCGCCAACAGCCGTCCTACCTGACAAAGGGGGCGGGGAATTGGACCTCACCCGGTTTCCCGGCCAAGTGATCGACGAGGTGGTGGTCCCGGTTCCCAGCGAAATCTTCACGGTGCTCGACAAACTCGGCGACCCGGACTGGAAAGCAGAGGTCGGCATCACGCCCAAACCTGCCTTCAGCGAAAGAACCGATGTTGCCCTGCTCCTTGGTGCCACGGTGGCGGACGGTTTTATCGCCGTGCAGGCCGAAGACAAAAAATCCGTCGAGGACGTGGGCCGCAATGTGCTCAGTCTGGCCCAGTCCCTTGGCGTGAAGGACGATGTCATCCGGCATTGTCAGGCGATTGAAGACGCCGCAAACAAAACCCAGTGGGACCTCGTCCGTCAGGAGCTGGATGCGACCCAGGCTACGGTGCGCGCCAAAATGCAGCAAATGCACGACGGAGCCCTCGCCGAGTGCATTTCCGTGGGCGGCTGGCTGCGGGGCACCCAGGTGATTACCGCCGTCATCGGCAAACAGTTTTCCGATGAACGGGCCGAACTGCTCTATCAACCCGACCTCGCCGAGTATTTCAACGACGCCCTGGAAGAGATGCTGGTCCGGGCGAAAAATCCTGCCAAACTCAAGGACATCGCCGACGGCCTCGCCCGGGTGCGTGAACTGATGGACAACGGCGGGGGCGAAATCAGTGCCGCAGCCGTCCGCGAAATGAACCAGGTCACCTCCCGTCTGGTGAAAAAAATCACCACCAAGCCATGAAGCCGACGACCCGACCCTCTCTTTCCGACGCCATGAGCCGACTCCTCACCCTCCCTGCTACCCTGCTGGCTGCAGCCTTTTTCCTTGGGGCTGCCCTGCCCGCCCGTGCCGTCGTAGACGATTCCCACAGCATGGCCATGGAAGCGGCTGTGGACGCCGTCAAAGCCGGCTTCAAAATCCGGCAGGAATATTGGAACGGCACCCTGAAGAGCGGCGAACAGAAAATCGTCAGACAACAGCTCTTTAAAGGCAACGAATACTGGTTTTTCCTCGGCACCGATGCGGACAAGATTGCCATGAAGATCGATATTTTTGACCGTAAGGGCAACAAAGTCACGGTCGAAACCAAAAAGAAGGAAAACGCCACCGCCATCCGCGTCCTCGCCCCGGCCACCGGCACCTATCTCGTCGTCTTCAGCTTGACGGGGCAGGAAAATGAGCAGATTCCTTGGGCGCTTGCTTACGGTTATCGTTAGGCCAGGCCACGGAGAAACCGCCATGAAAAAGAAATAATGAACTGAACCGCCCCTGGTTCCCGGGGCAGGCCCGGATTCCATTCCCGGGCCGGTGCCTTTATCTTCAGTTTTCTTTTTTCATTTTTTCTTCCCATGCCTTCCCTCACGCTCGATTACGAAACGCCCCACTTTCTCCAAAGTCTCATCGCCCACGACGAGAGCCTCCTGAAATCCCTCGCCGCCACCCTCGGACTCAAAGTCACCTCCCGTGATGCCTGGGTGAAGTTGGAAGGCGAGGAGGACAATCTGGTCACCGGCCAAAAAGTCTTCGCCCAACTCGAAAAAGCCCGGCGCGGCGGCGCGGAGATCAATCCCCACTTTTTCCACTTCGCGTTGGAGACGGAAAAACAAAACGCCCGCACCAGCCAGGCCCCGGCAGATTCCCTCGAGAGTCTGACGTCCATCCGGCTCAGCGGCAGTCCCCGCAAGCCGCCCATCATTGCCCGCACCCGCACTCAACTGGCTTACCTCCAGGCCATCCGCAGCCACGACGTGGTCTTCGGGATCGGACCGGCGGGCACCGGCAAAACCTACCTCGCCATGGCCGCCGCCGTGGATGCCCTCAAGTCAGGCCAGGCCCAGCGCATCGTCCTGACCCGCCCCGCCGTGGAAGCAGGGGAAGCCCTCGGCTTCCTCCCCGGCGACCTGAATGACAAAATCCTGCCATATCTGCGGCCCCTTTACGATGCCCTGCACGACATGCTGGAGGCCGATGAAGTTGAAAAATTGATTGAGCGCGGCCAGATCGAAATTGCCCCCCTCGCCTTCATGCGCGGGCGCACCCTGAGCAAAAGCTTCATCATCCTCGACGAAGCCCAGAACACCACCCAGGCCCAGATGTTCATGTTCCTGACAAGGTTGGGCGAGCACTCCCGCGCCATCATCACCGGTGATCCCAGCCAGGTCGACCTCAAGGACGCGCGCCTCAGCGGCCTGCGCGAAGCCGTCAAAGTGCTGGAAGACGTGGAGACCATCCGCTTCATCAAATTTGACGGACAGGACGTGGTCCGACACCCGGTCGTCCGACGCATCATCGGGGCCTACGAACACCACCGCAACGCCAGCACCGCCGAAGTTTACCGGCCCGGGGCCGCCGTGCGGGAATAAAATCCCCCAGCTTTGACTCCCCGTCCGCCCCGCAGCCGGGGCTTTTAAGTCTTCCCGGATGCAGTGGATGATAAATCTCCGGATCACGGGATTAAAACCCCGTTGCCCGGCGCGTCCGGAAGGGGGATGGCTCCGTTTCTGACACACGAAGGATGGGAGTGCTGACACCCGAGTATAAAGTATCGCCGAAGACTTGGGATGAAGTCGCGGCGGGACGGGAGTGGTGTGCTCAGGCGGCAGAGGCAGGGGTGTTCGGGAAAAAGCTGGCCACCCTGGCGGCGGGCCGGAAGACAAAGCCCAAACGGATGGTGCTGGAGCAGGTGACAGAGGCGGCCCAGGGATTTGCGGCGGGCATGGTGCTGCACCAGTTGGAAAAATCCGGAATTCCCAGACGGGTCTGGGTGCTGGCACGGGATTTGAAGGCTCAGGAGGTGCTGTCGCAGGATCTGGCCACGTGGTGGGGGCCAGCCACTTTTTTCCCGGAAGCAGAAGAAGTCAGGACGGAGGACTCGCTGCCGGATCTGGAGTCGCAGGCAGAACGGCTGGCGCTGCTCCAACGGTTGGCGGAGCCGGCCCGGAAACTGGAAGTTTTGTTGTTGAATGCGGCCTCGCTGGCGGAACTGGTGCCGCCCCCGGGCGGGCTGGCGGCCTCCCGCCTCACCCTGCGGGCGGGCCAGACGGTGGAACTTGACGCCGTGGTGGGGCAATTGGAAGCAGCGGGATACGACCGGCAGCCACAGGTGGGCGAGCGCGGGCAGTTCGCGGTGCGCGGCGGCATCGTGGACGTCTATCCATGGCAGAGCGAACTGCCGTTGCGCGCCGAGTTTTTCGACCGGGAGATTGAAAGCCTGCGCACCTTTGATCCGGACAGTCAGGTTTCGATAGGCAAGCTGGAGGAGGGCCTTGTTCTTTTGAAAGTGGATGGCGGCAGCACGGCAGATGGCGGGCTGGTGTTGCTGGAAGAATGCATTGGCAGGGACGATGTGGTGATGGCCATCGATTTGGAGGCAGACCGGCCGGACGCCACCGTGTGGATCGGGGCCGGCGCGGACCCTGCCGCCGTGGCCGTAGAGGATGCCAGGACGGCCTGTGAGGAATTGCCGATGGGAGAATTCGAAGCCGGGGATTTTGTGGTCCAACAGACACGCCGGGCAGAATTTGTCAGTCAGCTCCAGCGCTGGCACGCTGACGGATGGCGGGCGGTCATGTTCTTCAACAACGAGGGAGAGATCGAGCGGTTCCGCGAATTGATGGCCGAGGAAGCCCTCGAAAATGAAGTGTTGGAAACCCGCCTCGGGCGGGTGAACCGCGGCTTCAGCGTGCCGTCGGCCAGACTGGCGGTGTTGAGCGATGCCGAGATCTTTGGCCGCTATCAACACACCCGCGCCCGCCGCCTCATCAGCAGCACGCGCCGGCAACGCTCGCGGAAGGCACCGCTGGATTTGTCGGACATCACGGATGGCGACTGCGTGGTGCACCAGGAATATGGCATCGGACGCTACCGCGGACTGATTCAGCGCGCCGCTCCCAACGGACTCGAAGAGGACGTGGTGGTTCTGGAGTATGCGGACGACAGCAGGCTCTACGTTCCCCTAGCCCAAGCATGGCTGATCAGCCGGTATGTGGGAGTGGGCAGGCGTGACCCGGCGCTGAACACCCTGGGCGATGGCCGCTGGGGAAAGACAAAAAAGGCCGCAGAGCGCTCCATTTTTGAATACGCGGAAAAATTGCTGGGCATGCAGGCACAGCGGCAGACGGGAAATGGTTATGCCCACCCGCCGGACACCCGTTGGCAGGGCGAATTCGAAGGCTCCTTTCTCTACAAGGAAACCGCGGACCAGTTGCGGGCCATCGAGGAAACCAAACACGACATGGAGCAGGAACGCCCCATGGACCGGCTGATCTGCGGCGACGTCGGATTCGGCAAGACCGAAGTGGCCATCCGCGCCGCATTCAAAGCCGTGATGGGCGGAAAACAGGTGGCCATGCTGGCTCCCACCACGGTCCTCAGCCAGCAGCACTATCACAATCTGCGCGAACGCTTTTCCGACTATCCCGTCAGGGTGGAAGTGCTGAACCGCTTCCGCAGCGCAGCGGATTCCAAAAAAGTGCTGGAAGCCCTTGCGGCCGGGGACGTCGATGTCCTGGTAGGCACCCACCGGCTGATTTCCAAAGATGTTAAGTTCAAAAACCTCGGCCTCGCCATCGTGGACGAGGAACAGCGCTTCGGGGTGAAGCACAAGGAACGCTTCAAGGAACTCTTCCATCTGGTGGACGTCCTGACGCTTTCCGCCACGCCCATTCCACGCACCCTCTACATGGCCCTGATGGGGGTGCGGGACATGAGCACCATCGACACCGCTCCGCCCAACCGCACCCCAGTGGAAACCACCATTTGCGCCTACGACGAACGGGTGGTGAAGCGGGCCCTGGAGCGCGAACTGAAACGCAAGGGGCAAGTCTATTTTCTGCACAACCGGGTGGCCACCATTGAGCGCACTGCCGCCAAAATCCGGGCCCTCTGCCCGCCCGGGACCCGGGTGGATGTGGGCCACGGCCAGATGGAGGAAGGCATGCTCGAAGATGTCATGACCCGCTTTGTGAATGCCGAAACCGATGTCCTTGTCAGCACCACCATCATCGAAAGCGGCATCGACATTCCCAATGCCAACACCATCATCATCGACCGGGCCGACCTCTTCGGACTGGCCGATCTCTATCAATTAAGAGGCCGGGTGGGCCGCGCGGGGCACAAGGCCTACGCTTTCCTTATGATTCCCCGCAGCCAGATGACCACCGGCGATGCCCGGAAGCGCATCAATGCCATGAAACAATACACCGCGCTCGGCAGCGGATTCAAGATTGCCATGCGCGACCTCGAAATCCGGGGAGCCGGCAACCTCCTCGGCACCCAGCAGAGCGGGCACATCATTGCGGTAGGATTCGAGATGTATTGCCAGATGCTGAAAGCCGCCGTGAACAGGCACCAGGGCAAGCGCGTCACCGGCCGGGTCGAAACCGTGATGGCCATCGACTTTGTCGCTTTCAATGAAGCCTCGTGGCTGGAAGCAAGGGACCAAAAACTCCCAGCCTTCATCCCCGCCAGCTACATCACCGAGCCCACCCAACGCATCCCCGCCTACCGCCAGATCGCGGAGATCACGAGCCTCAAGGAACTCGGCGAACTCACGCGCCAATGGCGCGACCGCTATGGCCGCCCACCGCACTCCGTCGCAAACCTGCTCACATGCACCGAGCTAAAACTCCAGGCGCATCTCAAAGGCATCACCACCCTGGAAATCAAGGACCACAAGCTCATGCTCTCCAAAAATGGCACGTTTATCCTGATTGGCGGCAAGTTCCCCCGCCTCCGCGAAAAAGCCGCCCCAGTGCACCGGCTGGAGGAAGCGCTGATGTTGCTGAAGCAGTTGTAGGATGGTTTATTCCTGCCGGGATGCCTGTGGAAAGCTGGGATGCTCCCAGCAGTCCAGAGCCTCCGGCGGCCAGTCCAAACCGCCGAAGGCTGTGGACTGCGGCGGGCACCGCCGCTCTCCGCGAAAGGCCAAACCCGCCCCAGCCTGCTGAATACCTGACATTTTCAAACCTAACCAATAGGCCACCCGTCGGACGCCGGATTCAATTTCTGTTCCCGGCCGGCTTCCCTCATCTTCTTTTCAGGCAGCCCCAGGACTTTCACGCCAGGATTTGTGGGATGATTTTCATTGGCTCTACCCCGGTCAGGCGTTCGTCGAGTCCCTGGAGTTTGATGCTGAAGCGTTCGTGGTCGATGCCGAGGCAGTGGAGCATGGTGGCGTTGATCCGGTTGATGTGGATCGGATCCGCGACGGGGTTGTAGGAAAAATCATCGGTTTCTCCGAGGGTGACGCCGCCCCTGATGCCGCCGCCCGCCATCCACATGCAGAAGTTTTTGGGATGGTGGTCACGGCCGTAATTGGTTTCCGTCAGGGTGCCCTGGGAATACACGGTCCGGCCGAATTCCCCGCCCCACACCACCAGCACGTCATCGAGCAGGCCCCGCACTTTCAGATCCTGGATGAGCGCTGCACAGCCCTGGTCTGTATCCCGGCACTGGTTGCCGAGCTGGTTAGGGAGGTCGCCGTGGGAATCCCACCCGCGGTGCATGACCTGCACCACCCGCACCCCGCGCTCGACGAGCCGGCGGGCCAGCAGGGCACTGGCCGCGAAGGAGCCGGGGCGCTTCACGTCCGGCCCGTAAAGCTCAAGGGTGGCAGGCGATTCCCTCGAGAGATCCGTCAGTTCCGGCACGCTGGCCTGGAGCCGGAAGGCCATTTCGTATTGGGAAATCCGGGTCTGGATGTCAGGATCGTTGAACTGCTGGAAGCGATGCTGATTCAACTGGCCGAGAGTATCCAGCATGGCCCGGCGGTCACTGCGGTCCACCCCGGGAGGATTGTCCAGATACAGCACCGGGTCTCCGCTGGAGCGCAGCACCACACCGGTGTGTTTGCCAGGAAGATAACCACTGCCCCACATCCGGCTGAAAAGCGCCTGACCATTTGAACCTTCGGGAAACTGCGGCATCAGGGCCACAAAAGACGGCAGATCATTGGTGGCCGCGCCCAGACCATAACTGATCCACGAACCAAGGCTGGCCTTGCCGGGAACCTCGCTTCCGGTCATGACAAAGGTGCAGGCCGGATCGTGATTGATAGCGTGGGTGTGGACCGTTTTGATGAGGGTGATGTCGTCCACGATCTTCGCGGTGTGAGGCAGCAATTCGCTCACCCAGCGGCCGCATTGGCCGTGTTGGGCGAATTGGAATTTTGAGGGGGCCACGGGAAACCGCGCCTGGCCGCTGGTCATGGTAGTGATACGGCCCCCCAGAAATGACTTGGGCAAATCCTCGTTGAAATGCTCCTTCAGGCCCGGCTTGTAATCCCAAAGATCCAATTGGGATGGCCCGCCATTCATGTGCAGATAAATCACCGCCTTCGCCCGGGGCCGGAAGTGAGGCAGCCCGGGCTGCGCCGGGTGGACCTGCGGCGCGGCAGAAGCCAAAGCCCGCCCCGGGCTGCCCAGCAGATGGGCCATGGCCAATCCGCCGAGGCGGAGTCCCGTCTGGCCAAAAAAGTGCCGGCGGGTGAGCTGCAGGTTGCGTTCAAATAGTGGGTCCACGGATTCGGGTCTGGGTTGCTAGTTGCGGGTAATGGTTTCGTCCAGATTGAGCAGCAGATTGGCGGTCAGGGTCCACGCAGCCAGTTCCACGGCGTTGGCCCCGGCAGCCGGTTTGGATTCGCCCACCGTGACCAGCCGGGCAGCTTCGTCCGGCGAGGCCTGAAATTTGGCAAGGCGGCTGCGGTAAAAGTCGAGCACGGCGGCGGATTCCGCCGGCGAGGGAAGACGTGCGAGCACGGTGCGCCAGGCAAACCGGAGGCGTTCCCCGGGCGCATCCGGATGGCTGTCAGGACAACTCTCCAAAATACGCCAGGCAAAGGCGCGGGCCCCTTCCACATGCTGCACATCGTTCATGAGCTGAAGGGCCTGAAGAGGGGTATTGCTGCGTTCCCGCATGCTGCAGGTCTGCTCG
This sequence comes from Verrucomicrobiales bacterium, assembly GCA_038210825.1. Lineage (GTDB taxonomy): Bacteria > Verrucomicrobiota > Verrucomicrobiia > Verrucomicrobiales > V1-33 > CAIZWU01. The sequence goes on along the minus strand of JBBQWG010000006.1, from coordinate 27,051 downwards.
CGGCTGGGCGCATCAAAGTTCACCATGAACGGCGCGGGCGCGGTGCGCTTGAGGAAGGTGTAGATGCTCCGCCGGTGCAGGTTGATCCCGGTGTCCGTTTTGTAAAACCGGGTATTGGATCCCGCGAAACCCACCGGTTCCCAGATATTCGGCGGTTGATAGGGCATGGTGCCGCGGCCTCCGGCGGTGAAGTCCAACAGACCGCTGGCAAACAAGACCTGGTCGCGGAGCTGTTCCGCATCCAGCCGGAAACGCGGGCCACGGGCCAACAGACGGTTGGCCGGATCGGCCTGCCATTGTGGGGCAGGCGCGGCACTGCTGCGCCGGAAGGCATGGCTGGTCACCATCAGGCGTATCAGTTTTTTCACATCCCATCCGCTTTCCTGGAATCGCACTGCCAGCCAGTCCAACAATTCCGGATGACTCGGAAGATCGCCCTGGGTGCCGAAATCATGGCTCGTTTTCACGAGGCCCACGCCAAAGATCTGCTGCCAATAACGGTTTACGGTCACCCGTGCGGTGAGGGGATTTTCCGGGGCGGTCAGCCAGCGGGCAAGGTCCATGCGGGTGGCGCGGCCCCCGGGGGCACTTTGATGGAGCTGCGGCAGAACTGCGGGCACGCCCGGACTGACCTTTTCGCCAGGCCGGTCATACTGGCCGCGCTCCATCACAAAACTGTCGCGCGGCGTGGCAAGATCATTCCAGACAAACGTGGAGGGCAGGGAATTCTGATAGGTTTCCCGCTCCTTTGCGATGCCAGCCAACTGCGCAGCTTCTGCGGCAAACAACGGCACGGTGGCCGCACAGACGCGTTGCAGGAAATAACTGCGCAAACGATGCAAGTCCTCCCGCATGGCCTCGCTTTCCGGACCCGCCGCCAGCACCGCCAGTAAATCCGGAGCCAGACCCGGGGGATTCATTCCCGTGGAAGCGCGGTGCCATGCCTTGAACGACTGCTGAGGGTCGCTCGCAGGATCATTTTGACCGGTCACCCCGACCTGATCAAACCACGCAGTGCCGTCAAAAATCGTGAGGGCATATCCCGCGAGGGAAGTGCCGGGGGAGAGGCCCAGCTTCGCCGCCTCCACTTCCAGCCTGACCCATTTGCCGGTTTCGGGCAGCGTCCCCGCCGCAAATCGCTCCGGGGTGCCGACGGTGCCAAAGGGAATCAGATCCGCACCCCAGAAGGCCCGATGTTTCCACTCGCCTGAGTTGAACTGGATCATGATTTCCTTCGGAGGATTGCCGGGATCCAGAAAAACGTGCAGGTAGAACCGGGCGTCGTGCGGCACGGTCAACGGCAGGGTTCCTCCCATGATCACATCCTGCACCGTTCCCTGGCCGCTGCGTTTGAGCGAGCGTTGGCCGCTGAACACCGGCTCCGGGGCTTCCACGAATTGCGCGGCCGCTCCCCCTTCATTGACTTTCGCGTCCGCAGCAAAGGCATCCTCAAACCAGACGTTGTCGGTGGGCTGGACTGCCGGTTTGGGATCCTGTTCCGCCGGATCCGTATACGGCACCTCCGGAATTTTCGCGTCCATCTGCCGCTGGACCGCGGCCATCTGTTCGTCAAACCCGCGCACCCGTTCCGCGTGATCCTCCGGCAGAATTTTCATCACCGGATTTGTCAGGAGTGCATTCCCATCCATCGCCGGATCTGCATTGGAATAAAAGAAGGCGTAGAGCTGGTAAAACTCCTTTTGGGTCAGGGGATCATACTTGTGATCGTGGCAGGCGGCGCAGCCTGCCGTCAACCCCAACCAGGTTTGCGCGGTGGTCGACGCCCGGTCCACGGCGTAACGGAACAAATATTCCGCATCAATGGAACCGCCCTCGCCGGTGGTGACATTGCAGCGGTTGAAACCGGTGGCGATTTTCTGGTCCTGGGTCGCGTCCGGGATCAGGTCACCGGCGAGCTGTTCAATGGTGAAGCGGTCGAAGGGCTGGTTGTTGTTAAACGACCGGATCACCCAGTCGCGGTAGGCCCACATCTGGCGCTCATTGTCCAAATGCATGCCGTGGGTGTCCGCATAACGGGCCACATCCAGCCAGTGCCGGGCCATCTCCTCGCCATAACGCGGAGAGTTCAAATAGCGGTCCACCATCCGATCGTAAGCCCCGGGCGCGGTGTCATTCAGATAGGAATCCGTCTCCTCCAGTGAAGGCGGCAGTCCCGTCAGTGCCATGCTCACCCGGCGGATCAGGGTGCCAGAGTCCGCTTCCGGCATGGGCAGCAGGTCCGGGCGGGCCGCCCATGATTTTGCTAGGAATCCGTCCAGTCCGTGGCTTGGCGTTTCCGGTCCCGCCGGAGCTTCAAATGCCCAGTGCTTTTGATAGACCGCTCCCTCCCCTATCCAGCGGCGGATCTTTTCTTTTTCCGGACCGCTCAATTGCTTGTGTGACTCCGGCGGCGGCATCATTTCGTCCGGATCCGCGCTGAGAATGCGCTGCCACACCATGCTGTTCTCCGGATCTCCCGGCACGATCGCTGCCTTCCCCTTCTTGTTCGTGGCGAAGGCACCTTCCGGCGTGTCGAGCCGCAATCCGCCTTCCCGCGTCTTCGGGTCAAACCCATGGCAGGCAAAACATTTGTCCGACAGCACCGGCCGGATGTCCCGGTTAAAGGACAAAGGAGGATCCGCCGCCACCATCCGTGAGGAGAGCGTCAGGCATACGATCGCCCGCGCCAGCAATCTAAAAGGTGCCGGAACGGACATGGCGGAGCAGGGGATTCATGAGGTTCAGAATACTCGACACGCTCATCCCATCTTACATGACCACCGGGGAAGACTCCCTCGGGCCAAAGGAATGATGGTTATTATGGTTTGCCTGTAAATCACCACGCCGATTTTTTTCTAATCGGTGGAAAGTTTAGCAGAATCCGGCAAAATGGGGCTTCAATCCGACGTTTCCGGGAACAACCTGCGCTACCCCCGACCTGTCTGCTGTGCCATGAAAACGAATCTTCTCATCCGCCTCGCTGCGCTCGCCACGCTTGTTTCCACAACGCCTTCCTGGGCGCAATCAGGTCAGCGGGCCAGTGCCCAGCCCGTGTCGACACAAGGCCAGACCAATGGGATTGCCGCCGTAGTGAATGGCCGGCCTATCCTGCGTTCTGATGTGGAGGAGGTGATCAAAGTCCAGGAGATGCAGCTCCGGGCCACCATCGGGGACCGGTCGGAACTCGACAAGGAACTGGGTGACCTGCGCCGCAAGGCTCTCGATACCCTCGTGGAACAGGAATTGATCCTGAAGGAGTTTGAACCATACGAGGCCAATTTCCGGGACAAGGTCAATGCCTATGCCGACGAGCATATCAAAACCCAATACATCAAGGAAATGTATAAGGGCGACCGGGCCAAATTCGTGAAGGAACTGACCGCCAGCGGCCTGAGCTACAAGAAGTTTTACGAGAAGCAGCGCACCATGATCATCGTGCAGATGATGCGTAGCCAGAATGTCAAGGATCTGGGCTACGTGACCTCGGACGAAAAGCAGGCCTACCTGCGGGCTAACGAGGCGGATTTCAGGGAAGGGGACCAGATCAAACTGTGGTCCATTACCATTCCGAAAGTTGGTGAGGAAATCGGCACCACCCCGCAGTCCCAACTGGCCCTCGCCAAGGAAATCCGCAACAAACTGCTGCGGGGCGATGAGTTTGCCACCCTTGCCAGGACCTATTCCCAGGACAGCAAGTCCGGCAATGGGGGGGACTGGGGCGTCATCACCAAAAAGGACCTGACGCGCCGCATGGCCGAACTGGTTTTCGCCATCCCGGCCAAAAAGGTCAGTGAAGTGATCGAATTTGAGGACAGCTTTTACATCTTTTATGTCGAAGCCAAGATCCCCGGCAAGATGAAGCCCAAGGAAGAAGTGGAAGCGGAACTGGAAAAGCGCGTGTTGATGGAAAAGCGCAAAAAGGCTTATGAGGAATGGATCAACCAGTTGAAGCGCAAGGCGACTATCAGTTATAAATAAGTCCGGTGAGCCGACCCGTCATTGGCATCACCCTCGGCGACGCTGCCGGCATCGGCCCGGAGGTGACCCGCGCCGCCCTGGCCAGTGGCCGCCTTGATCCCGGCTTCGACTACCGGATCATCGGAAGTTGTAAAACGGCCGTGCCGGGACGTCCCGATGAGGCCACCGCCCGGGCCGCGATCTCCGCGCTGGAGGAATCGGTGGAACTTCTTCAGGCAGGAGCCATCGATGCGGTGGTGACGGCCCCCATCAGCAAGGGCCACTTGGCGGGATATGGCTTTGATTTCCCGGGGCAGACTGAGTTTTACGCCGCACGGTTTCATTGCCCGGATTACGAGATGTGCCTGACCGGTCCTCATCTGACGGTGGGGCTGGTGACGATCCATGAACCCCTGAGGGCGGTTCCGGACCTGCTGAGCACGGCGGCCATCATCCGCCACGGCAAACTGTTGGCGGCTTTTTGCCGGAAGCGCGGAAGGACTTTCCCGCGGATCGCGGTGGCAGGCCTCAATCCCCACGCCGGGGAGAATGGCCGCATGGGGACGGAGGAAATTACCCTGATCCGACCGGCGGTGGATGCGCTCAATTTGTCAGGCGAAGGGGCCTCGTTCCACGGCCCGCTGCCACCGGATACAGTATTTTTCCATGCGGCGCGCAGCCAGTATGACGCGGTGCTGTGCATGTATCACGACCAGGGTCTGATTCCCCTCAAACTGCTGGACTTTGACGAAGCCGTCAATTTGACCCTGGGCCTGCCCATCATCCGCACCAGCCCGGACCACGGCACTGCCTTCGATATTGCCGGCAAGGGACTGGCCAGCCCGGCCAGCATGACGGCGGCAATCCGCCTGGCCGGGGAGTTGGTGCGGGGCATCCCGCCGGGGGGGCCTGCCATTTAAGTCAGGACTCCCGGCCACCGGATTCCCCGGCCAAAAAAAGCCGGTGCTCCTGGCGGAACACCGGCTTCGCGGAAATGGAGGAAATCCGTCCTCAGTAAACTTGTCAGCCTTATTTAATGATGTCGAGGAGTTCGACTTCAAAAATCAGGACGCTGTTGGCTCCAATCTCACCGCCGCCGGCGGCACGCTCGCCGTAGGCCAATTCAGAAGGGAGAACCAATTTGTATTTGGAACCCACGGTCATCAATTGGAGGCCCTCGGTCCAGCCCTTGATGACCTGATCCAGCCCAAATTCAGCGGGCTGTCCCTTGTCCACCGAGCTGTCGAATACTTTGCCGTCGATCAAGGTGCCGTGGTAATGCACCCTGACTTTGTCGGTAGGCTTGGGCTTTTCGCCGTTGCCTTCCTTGATGACGGAATACTGGAGACCGCTGGCCGTGGTCTTCACGCCTTCGGCCTTGGCGTTTTTCTCGAGGAACGCTTTGCCTTCTTCAATATTCTTTTTAGCTCCTTCATCGGCCATGACACGTTGCTTGGCCTGCATTTCCACCTGCCATTTCGCCATGATTTCCTTGGCGTCGGCGGGAGTAATCTTGGAACCGGTGCCCTTGAGCACATCTGTAAGACCAGCCACAAGGCTGTCCAGGTTGATGTCCACCCCCTCGCTTTTCAGATTGCTGGCGATATTGGTGCCGATGATATAACTGACGGGGTCGGCCGGAGGGGGCCCTTTATCTTGGGCACCGGCGACTCCGGCCATAACGAGGCCGGCGGCGGAAAGGAGGATCTTGCGCATAGACGGCGAGGGTAAACCCGGCCTGCGCCGCGTCAAAGGCTTTCCTACCCTGATTTTTCCCTTCCTCCCCCCGACAAGCCGGGGAAAAAGGGGGCTTTCCGTCCCGTGATGGGCGCAGACGCGGGCGGCAGGAGCCAGGCCCGGGCCGCAGCCGTTGCAGTCCCCTCCGCCGATGCGGATGGAAATCCTCTGGTCCGGCCGGGCCCAGCCCGCTACAAGCCAGACAATATGACGGTTTTTCTTCGTTTCATTCTGGTCTTTGCCCTGCTGACGGAAGCGGCGGCGGCAGCGGGCCCGCTCAATGTGGTGGTGCTCTACGCCGACGACTGGCGGCATGACACTTTGGGCAGTGCCGGTCATCCCGTGGTGCGCACCCCCCGCCTCGATCAACTCGCCAGGGAAGGGGTGCGTTTCAAAAACAGTTATGTCACTACCTCCATCTGCGGCGTGAGCCGCGCCACCCTGTTGACCGGCCAGTGGATGTCCCGGCATGGAAATACCGCCTTCGCCATGTTCCGCACCCCATGGGAAGAGACCTTTCCGGGTCTGATGCGGCCCGCCGGCTATTACACGGGACACATCGGCAAATGGCATAACGGAAAGTTTCCAGCCGGGCGGTATGACTTCGCCCGCAATTACAGCGGCACCCACTGGATCAAAGGCAAGGATGGCCAAAAGGTGCATGTTACCCGGCAGAATGAGTTGGACGCCATGGAGTTTCTCACCAGCCGGCCGAAGGACCAACCATTCTGCCTCACCCTGGCCTTCTTCGCCCCCCACGCAGAAGACCAGAATCCCCTGCAGTATCTGCCCCAACTGGAAAGTATGGGCCTCTACGGGGATATCACCCTGCCCGTGCCGCGCACCGCCGGGGATGCTTTCTTCCACCGGCTTCCCCCATTTATTGCCAATGAAAATAACGAAGGCCGGAACCGCTGGAGGTGGCGCTTCGACACCCCGGACAAATACCAGTCCTATCTGAAAAACTACTACCGCCTCTGCACGGAAGTGGACACCGTCTGCGGCCGTGTCCTGGATGAACTGGATCGGCAGGGCGTGCGGGACAATACCCTGGTCATCTTCACCACAGATAACGGTTATTTCCATGGCGAACACGGCCTCGCCGACAAGTGGTATCCCTACGAAGAAAGCATCCGCGTGCCGCTGATCCTGCGGGACCCGCGCTTCCCCCGGGCCACCGGCACCAGCCGCCCGGAAATGGTGCTCAATGTGGACCTTGCCCCGACCATTCTGGGAGCCGCCGGCATCACCCCACCAGCCACCATGCAGGGGCGCGACCTCGCCTTGCTCCACCGGGAAAACCCGGTGCCGCCATGGCGCACCGAGTTCTTTTATGAGCATGCCACCATCAGAAACAAGGAGTTCATCCCCGCTTCGCAGGCTCTCATACGCGTGCAGGAGAAATATCTCTTCTGGCCGGAGTTTTCCTGGGAGGAACTCTTCGACCTGAAGAAGGATCCTGACGAAACCGAAAACCTCGCGCCCACCCAGCCGGGCCGTCTTGCGGCGCTCCGCTCCCGTTTCAAGGAACTTCAATCCCTCGCCCCATAAACTCCTGGCCGCTCCGTTGCCTCTGCCCCCCTTTTCTGGTGCCTGAGGGATTCCCAGAGCCCTGGTTCTGATCGGGGTGGATGACCAGATGCCCCCTTTGGGCATATGGTGGGGACCTTCCCCATTCGGCGGATTACGGAAAGGAACCATTTTTTTCTTGCACAGACTGCCTGAATTATTAAAATTGCATGATTGCCGTGTAACTTTTCCCACACCTACCCATGAGAACCCTCCTTTCTTTTTTGTCACTTCTGGTCGTGACCTCCCCGGTCAAGGCTACTCTTATGGTTTTCGAAGGTTTCGACTATGCCGATGGCAGTTTGAATACCTTGAATGGTGGGATCGGGTTCAGCACGGCATGGGGGCCGGCGGTGAATCCCAATGCAGGTGTGGGAGCTGGTATTCAGAATGTGGAAGCCGGGAGATTGCGGCTGGTGGGGAACGCTGCCGGAGGGGCTACCATCTACCGGGATCTCGCCACGGAATATGGCACCGACGGAACGACGATCTGGATCGGCTTGAGTATGATCCGCACGGGCACCAAGGATCCGGTGGGAGGGGCACCCAATGGAGCCCTGACCAGCACCGGTGCTTCCTACGTCCGGCCCCTCAATTTCGCCTTGTTTGACGTCACCAGCCCTACTGCCCAGTCCGAGCGTCTCTCGTTTGGGGAAGGAACCCGGACCTCCGGGGATACAGACACGTTTGGACTTCTCGTCGGTGGATCGGCCACCAATGCGGCTACCGTTTGGTCGACCGCTCCTGTTGATGTGGACAACTTCGCCGTCGTCAGAATCGATTTTGGGGCGGCCAACGCGGATACCGCCTGGCTGTGGATCAATCCCTCGTTCGGCAGCGAGCCTGCCACTGGATCGGCGGCGGCCACCACCACCGGAAATTTCACCTTCGACCGCGTCCGACCGTTTGCCGGCAATCCGAATAACCAAACCATCAATGGGGTCGTTACTGCTACGTTGGGGGCGGAAGGCTATGTTGATAACTTTGCGGTCGGCACGACCTTTGCCGATGTCATCCCGGAGCCCGCGACAGGGATGCTGGCCGGCCTGAGCCTTGTGGGACTGATCGCGCGCCGCCGCCGCTGAGATGGATCCCCGGCCAGTCCCCGAAAGCAGCCGGAAATATTGCTTCTGAAAAGACCGGAGTTCCGACTCCGGTCTCTTTTTGTGTCGCCATTCAAACCCCTTTTTGTCACAATTTTGTCATGCTCCTTCCCCCTCTTCGCTTGGTCGCAATTCTTTGCTGCCTCAGCCCGGCCGCCTCTGCCGCTCCCACGGTAAGCGTGACGGATCCGGTTCCCGGCACTAGCGTTTCCTCCCTGACGGCGGTCAGCATCACGTTCAGCGAACCGGTCACCGGGGTGGCTTTCACAGATCTGGGAATCAATGGCGAAGCCGCCCTCGCCGTCACCGGAAGCGGGGCCGGGCCCTACGTGTTTTCTTTCCCACAGCCACCGCCGGGCACGGTCAGCATGGGGTGGGACGCCGATCAGGTCATCGCCGGCATCGGGACCGGGGAATTCCTCCCCACCGCGCTCTGGAGCTACACCCTGACCGATACCATCGCCCCCACCCTCGGCGTCCTAAGCACCTCGGTGGCCGGCCAGGAAATGGCGGATGTGCACCCGGCCGCCGGCGCGGTGGCTGGGACGTTGACCACGGCGGCCGTGAACTTCAGCGAATCCGTTAGGGGGGTGGACGCGGCGGACCTGCTGGTGAACGGCGTGCCGGCCACCACGGTGACGGGAGCCCCGGACGGACCGTATGTTTTCACCTTCGCGCAACCGGCGGACGGAACCGTCAATTTTACATGGTCGGCCGGCCACAGCATTGTGGACGCGGCAGGGAATCCCTTTGCCGGCACCGGATGGAGCGTGACCAAAGCGGCCTCCGCCGGTCAGGTGATGATCTCGGAATTCCTTGCCTCCAATGGCGGCAGCGTGGTTGCGGCGGGATCGGATAGCGATGGCACGCGGGACGAAAACTGGGACCTCTCCCCTTGGATCGAACTGCAAAATCCGGGAGCTTCGCCCGTGAACCTCGCCGGATGGACCCTGACGGATGATCCGGCGCAACCCCGGCTCTGGGTGCTTCCCGCACGCACCCTCGGGGCCGGAGCCCGCCTGATCATCTGGGCCTCCGGAAAAGACCGCAAGCCCGTCGCCGGTCACCTGCACGCCAACTTCCGGCTGGATGCCAATGGCGGGACGGTGGCTTTGTATTCCCCTGACAACCCGTCGGCTGCGGCCGCCTCTGCCTGGGTGGACTATCCGCCGCAGCGCTGCGATTACAGCTACGGGGCCCAGTCCGCCGATGGCCTGCCCCGTTATTTCCGCCCGGCCTCGGTCTCCCAGGGATCCTACGTTCTGCCCTCCTCCGACATCGGGGCTCCCAACCCCACGGTGCCGCCGGTGCCTGCCGGAGTGGCCAATGGCACGAGCACCCTGACCGGTCTCACGCCCGAGCCTACGGTCAGCGTGGGGCGCGGCTTTTTCAGCACTCCGTTTCAGGTCATCATGAGTTGTCAGGATCCGGCGGCGGTGATCCGTTATACTTTGGATGGCAGCGTGCCTCTGGCGGGCAGTCCCGCCTACACCGCACCGCTGAACATCAGCGGCACCACGGTGCTGCGTTTGGTGGCTTTCGGCACGGAGAAGGTGCCCAGCCGCACCATCACGCACACCTATCTTTTTCCGGACACGGTGGTGAATCAACCCAGCCCGCCCTACGACAATCCCGCACGGACCACTGACAACGGCAATCCCGCTCCTCCCAGCCCTGGCGGTATTCCGCTGCCCATCGCATGGGGGACTAACGGCACCTTCACCGCAGGCCAAACCCTGCCAGGATTTCCCACCGGCACCACTCCGCCTCCCGGCACCACCGGCTTGGCCAACAACCTCAACGCCGGCCAGGTGCCCGCAGACTACGGCATGGACCCCAAAGTCCATGCCGACCCCACCAAATACAACGACGCTGGAGCGGTGGACCCCGTAAACGGCAAAACCAATCTGGAACGCATCCGCACCGCCTTGCGCACCCTGCCCGCTCTCTCGGTCGTCATGAAAAGCGCCGACATGTTTGGAGCTTATCCCAACGGCACCACGCCATCCGGCACCGTCGATCCGCTCTACCCCACGTCCAGCTCCGCCATCAAACGGGACATGACCAAACCCTGCTCCATGGAACTCATCCAGGCCGATGGCACTACGGTTTTTGTCGTTGAGGCCGGCATCGATCTCCACGGCAATGCCAGCCGCGATCCCTTCAAAAACCCCAAACATGGTTTCACCATCCGGTTTAAAGGGAAATACGGCGCGGGCAAACTGGAGGCGGAGCTCTTTCCGGATTCCCCGGTCAAGGAGTGGGACAAGCTGGTGTTGAGGGGCGACTTCGGCGGAAGCTGGCTGCACCAGAACGGGGGCGACACGCTATCCGCCGGCAATGACTCCTCGCAGCGCCCCCGCGGCATCCGCATCCGCGAAGCTTTCTGCAAGGATACCTTTCGCGACATGGGCCGGGCCGCCAGCCATCACCGCTTCACCAACCTTTTCATCAACGGAGTCTGCTGGGGCAGCTATGAACTGATGGAGGACCAGGCCGAGGACTTCGGCGCGAGCTACTTCGGGGGCAAAAAGGACGACTACGATGTGGTCGACCAAGGGAAACTGAAGAGCGGGACCTGGAATGTCTGGTCGGCCATGAAACAACTGCTGGGCTGGACGGGCGGAACCGCCACCACCGACCGCTCCACCCCACCCTCTTCCGCCACCTACCTCTCGGCTTTTTCCAATGCCCAATATGAAACCCTGCGCACCTATCTGGATCTTCCATGGTTCCAGGACTACATGATCCATCACCTGTATTTCGGGCACCGCGACTGGGCCACCGGCGCCGGCGATGCCGCCCCTTACATGAAAAATGTTTATTTCCTGCGGAATAAAAACGGCACCTATAAGGTGTTGCCATGGGACATGGAGAACCTGATGTGGCACCAGAATGAGGACCGCGTCACCGGCATGACCACCTTCCCGGGCGGCACCCCCTCGCTGCTCCCGCCTGCGGCCATCCATCCCCGGGCCAAGAACAACGCTGAATACCGACTGGAATTCGCTGACCGCGCCTGGCGGCATATGGTCCGGCCCGGTGGAGCCCTCAGCCCTCCCGTCATCGACGCGCGCATGGACAAGTGGACATCCATCCTCAACCATGATGCCCTCTGCCTGGAATCCGCCCGCTGGGGCGACTACCGCTACAAAGTCCACGCCTACACTTCCGGAACCGTTAACCAAGTTTATACCTGGAACGGCGCATGGTATGACGGGACCGGCACGGGCTTTGACGGAGGCGCATGGACCGGTGGTTCCCAACGATTCAACACCGGACGCAACGCCGCCTCCCTGGGAACCTGGACGGCCAGCATGTCCAACGCATGGTATGATGAAATCCGCCGCCTCAAAACCGCCTACTTCCCCGTCCGTGCCAATAACGTCCTGGCTCAATTCCGCACCAACGGGCTGTATCCCCTGCTCAATGCCCCGGAAGTCCGCCATGCCACGACCGATGCCTTGCTCGGCGATGGCTCCGTCTCTCCCGCCACGCTCATCAAACTGACCTTGCCCACCGCCACCACCGGAAACAGCAGCCTGGGCGACATCTACTACACCACAGACGGCTCGGATCCCCGTGCCCCCTACGAACTAACAGGCACGCCGCGCTCCGCCGCCACCCTCTACACCTCGCCCATCGCCATCAACGGACCAGTCCGGATCAAAGCCCGCGCCAGTGCCAAGCCGGGGGATTTTCCGCAAAAAGCCGCCGTCCGTGCGGCCTCGCCCGGCACCAATGTCAGCGGCACTTACAATTCCACCGGCGGAGCCAGCGCACGCGGCCAAATCAGCAATACCCCGCTTGCCCTCGACGGCGTCACCCTCGCCGCCGGTGACCGCGTCCTCCTTAAAAATCAAACCTCCGGTGCCGTGAATGGCATCTGGAGCGTGACCACTCCCGGCACCGGCTCCAACGGCCTGTGGGACCGTGCGCCGGACTGGGACGCCAACGGCGAAGTCGTCACCGGCACATGGGTCAGCGTGACCAGCGGCACCCAAAATCAGAACAGCGTCTGGAGGGTGACCAATACCGCCGCCACCATCAACGTCGGCGGCACCTCCGGCACCGCCATCACGTTCGGACCATTCAGCGCGTGGAGTGCCCTGGCGGAAATCACCCTAACCGTTGGGCCCCCGGTGGCGACGGTGGTGATCGCGGAACTGAACTACAACCCCCGGAACAGCCAGGGCGGATCTGCGGCGGAGTTTGTTGAGTTTTTCAACTACGGCCCGCTCCCCGTGGAAATGACCAACTGGTCGATGGATGGCATCAATTTCATTTTTCCCGCCGACTTTGTGCTGGCCTCCGGCAGCCGGGTCGTAATCGCCAATAACGAAAACCCCGCCACCTTCGCGGTGCAATATCCCGGAGTAGTCCCGCTGGGGTATTTTGGGGGCAATCTCAGCAATGGGGGCGAGCGGATCTCCCTGCTGGATGCCGGGGGAAATATTGTCAGCAGCGCAGCCTACAGCGACTCCGCCCCATGGCCCGTCAGCGCGGACAACGGCGGCTACTCCCTTGAACTGATCGAGCCAGCCGGCGACCTGCAATCCCCCGCCAACTGGCGCGCCAGCACCACCCTCAAAGGCTCCCCCGGCACCGCCGGCACTCCTCCGTCCGCGCCAATGGTCGTCCTCAGCGAATTCCTCGCCAAAAATGGCGGCATCCCCACCCTTGGGACCGTGGCTGCGGACTACCTGGAACTGCACAACCCGGGGGCCGCTCCTGCTGATGTGTCAGGATGGACCATCACCGCCACCCCCGGCGGCCTGACTACCACCCTCTCTCCCGGCACCAGCATCCCGACCGGCGGCTTCCTCACCATTCCCGCCGCCGGCAGCGGCTTCCCCCAGCCCTTCCTGCCCGGCGGACTTGATGGGGACCGTGGCGCGATTCAAATCCTCAATGCCGCCGGCATCCTTCAGGACGGCGTGCGGTATGGCCCCCAGGCCACCGGTCTGGGATTCAGCCGCGTCGCCGGCCACTGGAGCCTCGGGGCCCCTACTCCGGGAGCGGCTAATACCACGGCCCCGTCTGCCGCGCCCACCGCGCTCCGCCTCAACGAATGGCTGCCCGCGCCGCGGCCCGGCGAGGACGATTGGTTGGAACTGTATAACACCAACGCCTCGACTCCGGTGGTGCTCACCGGCTGCACCGTCGCGGTCAATGGAGCCTTCACCCGGATCAGCGTGCCCGCCGCGATTGACGCCGGTGGCTGGGTCCGGCTTTACTGCAATAACAACGCCACCCGCGGCGACGCCGTGCTCCTCAACCTGCCCGCTGCCGGAGCCAACCTTGGCCTGCTCGATCCCGCCGGCCTTTCCATCGATAATATCACCTACCCCGGCGGCATGGGGCAAAACACCAGCGGCGGACGCTTCCCCGACGGCTCCGCCACCGTGGTTCACAACCTGTCACCCAGCCCTGCCCTTGCCAATCTTGAAGTCCCCGCCTCCGGGCTTCACGTTAGCGAAATCCTTGTGCTGAACCCATCCGGTGCCACCGCGCCATGGGCCCGCCGGCCCGCCTGGATCGAACTCGCCAACACCCCAGCCAGTGCCGCCGCCGGCCTTGCCGGCTGGAAACTGCGCACCATCGGCAGCGTCACCTCATCATGGACCTTTCCCGCCGGAATCACTCTCGCTCCGGAAGCCCGGCTGCAGCTCTGGTGCGATGCTGCCCACCCTGCCAGCACCACCAGCGGAACCAACCTCAACACCGCCCTCGATCTCGACCCCGCCCACGTCTGGGGCCTTGAACTGCTCGCTCCCACCGGCCATCTCTATCAATCCCTCACATGGGGCCGGCAGCTTCCTGACAAATCATTCGGAGGCAATGGTTCCAGCTACACCCTGCTGGCCGTCCCTACGCCCGGCACCACCAACGCCGCTGCGGCCACCCTCGATCCCGTCTCCCTGCTCAAACTCAACGAATGGTATGGCGGCAACAGCCCGACCCCCGGCAACTTCCTTGAACTCTACCATCCGGGCTCCCACCCCGTGGACCTCGGCGGACTCTGGCTGGGCGATTCCCCCTCAGAAGCCGGTCTGCGGCGCTGGCAGATCCCTGCCCTCAGCTTCCTCGCTCCGCAGAGCCACGCGCTCTTCACCGCAGATGGCCCCGCCGGACAGCCCGGTGTTCTGGGATTTGATATCGCCAGGGGCGGCGAATACCTCCGCCTCAGTGCCAACGACGCGCCCGGCACCGCCATCGACGAACAGAATTTCCCCGGGTTCCCGTCCCTCGTCTCGCAGGGCCGGCTCAGCGATGGCACCGCCACCCTGGCCAACATGAATCCCACGCCCGGTTTCAGCAATGCCCCGCCCGGCGGCCAACTGATCACCGGACATCCGCAAAGCGTAGTCACTTCCGGAGGCAGTGCCGTCAGCTTCTTCATCACCGCTCCCGGGGCCACCTCATGGCAGTGGAAGTTCAATGGCGCGGATCTTCCCGGGGCGCAGACAGCCGAATACATTGTTAGTCCACATGCCTCCCCGGCCACGGCCGGAAGTTACACCTGCACGGTCACCGGTCCCGGCGGCACGGCCACCAGCAACGTGGCAACCCTGACCGTCCTGAACAATTTCAGCACCTGGTCCGCCGTTTACGGCATCACGGGAGATCTTCATGCCGACCCTGATGGCGACGGCGTGAGCAATGCCATCGAATTCCTTACAGGCACGAGCCCCCTGATCTCCTCAACTCCGGTCCAGCGCACCCTGCAGGGTGCTCCGTGGTATAACACCACCCCCGGCGGAACGGTGCTGGGGATGGATCTCGCCCTGGATCCCCATGCCGTCTATCAGACCTTGCTCGGTGATCTCTCCCCTGACTTGTCGCTCTGGAATGCCCGTCCTGCAGACGGCAGCATGCCTATTCCCGGCGGCACGCGGCTGCTGTGGAACGTGCCTGCCGGTCAATCCCGGTACTTTATCCGCCTGTGGATGGAGCCTTGAACCATCCACTCTCACAGATCGCCGCCGTAGGCCATAAAGCTGCGGTAGCTTTGCAGGATGGCCCGGAGCGCCCTGACAAAAGCATGCCGCTGCAAGTCAAGGGGTGCCCCCTGGGGGCTTTCGAGAATCACTTCGAAGGGTTGCGGCCTCTGCTGCGGACTGGCGCTGAGGATCCCGTCATAACAGGAATGGATAATGCCATTGACCGAGTGAAACCCATCAATCACCGGACCCGGATCGCAGGGCAGAATCCCCCCGGCCGCTGCCAGCGCCGGAGCCAGCATCTGTTCGGAAATGAGGCGGTCGCGGGCAAACCCGTAAAAGCCGCCGCAGGTGTCATCGGAGTGCAGGGCGATGATGCCGTCAAAGTTCCAGCGTTGGATCTCCGCTTCGAGAATCTTCACCTCCGGCTCGGCGGTGTTCCGCCAGAATTCCCGGTTCAGGTCTTTCCCGGATGACGATTCCCGCGTGCCTGCGAGGTATCCCGACGGATTGCATAACGGATAGAGATGAATCAGGAATTCCTTCCCCAGCTCCGGATGGTCATCGAGTTCCCTGACAAAATCCATCAGCCCGAGAATGCCCGCTGGTTCATCGCCATGTATCCCCGCGAAAATCCCGATCCGGTAGCGGTGTTTTACCACCCGGGTGCGTTGGAAAATAAAGCGGGGCAGCCACAGCCGCGCGGCCCCATCTTCCCAGAATCCCGCACTGTCCGCCTTCAACGTGGCGGAGGAGGCCACCTGCAGCATCAAGGGCATCAGAAGTTCTTTCACCCCGGGCCGCTCCCCGGCCGCGACCCGGCGGGCCACGTCTTCGGAAGCTTCGACCCAAAGGTCATGGAGATGATCGGAGGATTCTGTCATAAACCGGCATGGCATGATGGGCAGCCGGGCCCGCCCGGGCAACCATGGATTTCAGAGCCGGGACCGCAAGGAGCAGAAGGAACCGGCACGGCTGAGGTAGCAGCGGCAAAATGTCAGGCCGCGATCCGTTCCCCTTCTGTTAGGTCCTCCAGCCCGGGAGCCAGCCGGCCCTTCAACAGAGGATCTCGCGCCGCCAGTCCGAGCACCCGCTGCTGGAAACGGCCGGCTTCGCGGGGCCCGTCAAAAGTCAGAAGCACCTCCACTGTGCCATCGGGATACTGGGTAGCAAGATCCGTGGTCCGCATTTGGGGTGCGATCAACATGCCCAGTCGCGCCGCCTGGTCCGGGGTGCTTCCCAGCGCGAGGCGGAATGTCAGGTTGGCCGAGGGAAGGTTATGCTCACGGTGGGCAGCAGCGGCTTCAGCGGCGGCGCGCCGGAAGACGTCCGGAGCTGCCACAAGGGGGCCGGCCGTAGGTTCTGCCATGCCATCCAGTTGCCGGAGCGTCATGAATTGGGCGACCCAGCGGCAAATCATCTGGATGCGGGAAAAGATCCGCCCATCGACTGCCTGAAACTCCATGCGGTGGATCAACAGCAGATGCCGGGCCGGACCGGACGCCACTGGCCATGGAAGCGCCGCCAGCCATGGGCTGCTTTGCGCAGGCACCGTGGACCACACCTGACGGCAGGTGACGAGCGATTGCCGGTTCACGGCCAGATTGGCAATACCCGCGTCTGCGAGTTCCAGTTGATCCGGCAGGGCATCGCTGCCCCCCAGCACGGCCTGACGTGTCAGCAGGTTTCCTTCGATTTGATAGAATGCGGCATCGGTGATCCCCGCCGTGTCCCGCAGCAATTGGAGCAGGTGAGGGAACACCGGACCCGCCCCGGGCTCAAACAGCCCCCGCAACTGTTGCTCAAGGGAAGCGGTGCCGGCAGGGAGCAGAGCGGGATGTTCCTGCAGTGGGATCCGGGCATCCTCCGCCACCTCAAGATCCGCCCCGGGGTGATCACGCTGGGTCGTCAGGACTTCCACCGCATCATTACGCCCGGCCTGCCGGCTGGCGAACAAGGCATGGGCTTCCCCGGCGAGGAAACCAATCGTGGGCAGAGCGAGAAAGAACAAGGCGTGGTCAGCCACCCGTCCTTCCGAAATGATCAGCAGGACCACCAGCAGCCCCAGCGAAGCCACCGTGCCGGAAAAAAATCCCCAGCGGAAACCATACCGGGCCCCGGTCAGGAGAGGCAGCAGAATCCATGGAGAAGGATTCAAGTCCAGCCAGCCGGGATCGGCCCATGCCGTCCAGAGATTCATCAGGGCAAGGAGGCCGCCCAACGCGAGCGCATCCTGCCCCGGGCTGCCAAGGGAAAACCGCGGGACCGGGGAATCTGAATCTGACATCCTTTCCAGAAACGACAAAGCAGAGGGAATGAAAAGCGGGAAATCTTCCGCTGCTCCCGCGCCACTCCAACAAAATCCCCGATTTCAAGGATGCAATGCCTTCTGGCCTGCGCTACAGCCTGTCCCTCCCGGTTTTTGCGGCCGGGTCAATCCGCCATGAGTTCCCCCAGCCTCCAAGCCCTTCCCGGATTCCGGGAGTTTTACCCAGAAGCCTGCGCCCTGAGGAATTATCTTTTCATGCACTGGCGCGATGTGGCGCGGACCTATGGATTTCTTGAATACGAAGGACCGGTCCTTGAACCCACCGAACTCTACCGCCGGAAAAGCGGGGAGGAGATCGTGAAGCAGTTATTCCATTTCACGGATGCCGGCGGCCGGGAGGTGGCGATGCGCCCGGAGACCACCCCCAGCCTGGCCCGCATGGCCGCCGCCAAACACAAGGAACTGCGCAAACCGATCAAGTGGTTCCAGATCGGATCCTGCTTCCGCTATGAACGCCAGCAAAAGGGGCGGGGCCGGGAATTCTACCAATTTAACTGCGATATCCTGGGCGAACCTTCAGGTGCTGCCGATGCGGACCTCCTGGCCATGGCCATTGATGTCATGCGCAGTCTCGGATTCCGCCAGGGAGATTTTGTGGTGCGTCTGAGCGACCGCAATGTGTGGCCGGACTTTTTGGAAAAAGCAGGAGTGGCCTCAGAGCACTTGCCCGGCTTCCTCCAAATCATCGATAAAATGGAGCGGGAAAAGCCAGAAGTGACGGAGGCCCGGCTGGCGGAACTGGGAACCAGCCGCGAAGCCGTGGAAACCTATATTGCCGGAGCGGGCGCGGCATGGCCGCCGCTCCAAGCCCTGCTGGAAAACCTCAAGGCACGCGGCATGGCGGGTTTTGTCAGGGTGGACCTCGGCATCGTGCGCGGCCTGGCCTACTACACAGGGCCGGTCTTTGAGATCTTTGATATCCGTCAGGGCATGCGGGCGGTTGCGGGGGGTGGCCGGTATGACCAACTGTGCCATTTGATCGGCGGCAGTGACCTGCCGGCCTGCGGGTTCGCCATGGGCGACATGGTGATCGGTGATTTTGTGAAGGAAACGCCGCACGCCTTCCAACAATATCAGGACTGGCTGAGCCGTTACGGCAGGATCGAAGCCTATGTCATTATCGCGGATGAAACCCGCCGACCCGACGCCCTTGCCCTTGTCCAGGGACTACGCTCCGCCGGAATTGCCACAGACTATTCCTATCTGCCCGCCAAAGTAGGCAAACAAGCCCAGCTGGCGGAACAGCTCGGAGCCCGCGCCGCCCTCACCATTGGGAGTGAATTCCCGGACGTGCGGCTCAAGGATCTAACTGCACGGCGGGAGGAAGTGATTGATGCCAGCGCGGCCGCCGTTGCCGTCAGTGCCCTGCTGAGCAGCCCGGCCATCCCCCCGCTGCTGGCTTGATGGTTCCTCATGGAAGGATGTAGCAAGCTCGTCCCGGCCTTGATTTTCCTAAGACCGAGCATGGTTGTTTATTGCCAGGGCTCTGATCAAGGCCGGGACGGGCCTTGCCTGTTCCGCTTTTGTTATAAAGCAGTCTAGGCCACTTCGTCGGCAATGGGCGCGGCAACCGGCGGCGGTGTGGTCACGCCCCCCTTGATGCCCAGCTTGTCCTTCACCAGCGCTTCGATCTCCCCATAGAGGGCCGGATCATTGCGCAACACTTCCTTGGCGGCATCACGCCCTTGGGCGACCTGGGTGCCTTTGTAGCTTAACCATGAGCCGCGCTTCTGGATGATTTCCTGTTCCAGCGCGAGATCCAGCAGGCTGCCCACTGACGAAATCCCTTCATCATACATGATGTCGAATTCCGCTTCCCCAAAAGGCGGGGCCACCTTGTTTTTGACGATCTTGATCTTGGTGCGGCTGCCAATCACGGTGCCGTCGCTGCTTTTGATCTGACCGATGCGGCGGATATCCACCCGGACACTGGAAAAGAACTTCAGGGCGCGGCCCCCGGGGGTTGTTTCCGGACTGCCGAACATGACTCCGATTTTCTCGCGGATTTGATTGGTGAAGATGCAACAGGTGCGGGCCTTCGAAATGAGAGCCGTCAGTTTGCGCATGGCCGCGCTCATGAGACGGGCCTGGGCTCCGACCGTGGAATCGCCAATCTCGCCTTCCAGTTCTGCCTTGGTGACGAGGGCCGCCACGGAGTCGAGCACGATAACATCCAGGGCATTGGAACGGACGAGGGTTTCGCAAATACGCAGGGCCTCTTCTCCGGAACTGGGCTGGGAGACAAGCAGGTCGTCCAGTTTTACTCCGAGTTTCCGGGCGTATTCCGGATCCAGCGCGTGCTCTACGTCAATGAAGGCAGCGAGCCCCCCCATTTTCTGGGCCTGTGCAATAATGGTGAGGGTCAGGGTGGTTTTCCCGGATGATTCCGGACCGAAAACTTCCATGATCCGGCCACGCGGGAATCCCCCGGCTCCCAATGCCCGGTCAATCAGCAGATTGCCCGAGGGAATGACTTCGATATCCATTTTGCGGTTATCTCCGAGACGCATGATGGAACCGTCGCCGAAATCCTTGTGGATCTGCTGAAGGGCGATGTCGAGGTTCTTGGCACGGGCCGCAGCGAGGCGGTCTTCGCCGGAGGGAGCGGCGGTGGCACGGGAGGAATCTTTGGCAGGCATGGGAGTAGGTTGAGAAACGGGAACGGTCAGGGATGAGGCGCGCGGCTGAGGGGCAGTGTTAGCCGGAAGCACCTGCGGCGTCAATGTCCGCGCGGGAGAAAATCGCGACGACCGGAACGCCGGTGGCCTCAATTGCTTCAAGTCCGCCTTCGCTCCGGTCCACCAGCACGAGGGCAAAAACCACCTCGCCGCCCTCGGCGCGGATCTTTTCGATCGCTTCCAACGTCGAACCCCCGGTGGTAATGGTGTCATCCACCACTACGACCGCATCGCCCGGTTTAAAATTGCCTTCGACCAACTTGCCCCGCCCGTGCGCTTTGGCCTGCTTGCGGATGGAAAAACATTGCAGGCCGGTCCCCCCGGCCCTGACGGATCCAATCCCAATCGCCAAGGCCACGGGATCCGCTCCCATCGTCAGCCCACCGATGGCCACCGGCGCGACCCCCAATTCCGCAGCCTTTTTCTGGATCAATGCCCAGCCGACTTCACCCAGCCAGACCGCACCTTGAGGATCCAGCGTGGTGAGGCGGGCGTCGCAATAAAAATCGCTTTTCTTGCCGGAAGCCAGGGTGAAATCGCCATACATCACAGACTTCCGGCGCAACAGGTCCAGCAGGGATAATCGGGCATCACTCATGCTGGGAGGTGCCCTCCGGTGCTCATTCGTGCAATGGCAAAGCAGCGAAATGTCATCGCGGAGCGAGGCGCTGGTCACCATCAAGCCGGCAGCTTCATTTTTTCAGGGAATGCGGGTTAGCCAGAGGCAATACCCACAGCACATTCCATTCTCACAAAGGTGACTTTGGTCCTCTTGATTTGCCGCAAAGCAGCGTCCGATCCCGTCCTCTCACGGGCACCCTGACCTGGCGGGGACCCGCTTTTGGGGTAAGATGGTCGACGGCACAGTCGTAGCTACTGGTCTCCCCCATGAGAAAAACTCCGTTGATTTCCTTCACCCTGTCCGCTTTTGCGTGGATGACCCCCGCCCCGGCGCAACACGGGCCCGCGAAGAGTTTTGCCAAGGATGTGCTTCCCATCCTGCAAACGTATTGCTGGGATTGCCATGGCGATGGAGCTGATAAGGGCTCATTGAATCTGGACAAGTATACTGACGAAAAGCAGGTGGTGGCCGACCGTAAGATCTGGTCAGGGGTCATGTTCCACATCGACCAATGGACCATGCCCCCCGAAAAGAAGGATCAACCCACTCCGCAGGAGCGGGAATTCCTGGCGAAGTATCTCGATCAATTGCTCAATCCGGTGGACCCCAATAACCCGGACCCGGGCCGGGTCACGATCCGCCGCCTCAACCGGGTGGAATACAACAACACCATGAGGGACCTGCTTGGAGTGGATATCCGGCCTGCCGATGATTTCCCGGAAGACGATACCGGCTATGGATTTGACAATATCGGGGACGTCCTGGCACTGCCCCCCATTCTGATGGAGCGGTATTTAATCGCGGCTGACCGGGTGCTCAATGCCGCGATTCCGCCACCCCCGCCTGAGCCAGTCACCACTACCATCCCCGGAGACCAACTTACGGGTCAGGGATTCAAAGATAATGGAACGCAGCTTCTGGCCTTTAATGGCCAGTGCGGCACGGAATTTAATGCGCCCATTAATGGCGAATATTTGTTAAAGGCCAAAGTTTTCTCCAGTATCGGAGGATCTGAACCCGCCAAAATGGAATTGCTTGGCTTGGACCAAGTGATCGCCAAGGCCAATGTCACCGGCAATGACCCCCAAGCGCCTCAAGTAGTGGAAGCCCGGATGAAGTTTACCAAGGGTTTCAATAAGATCGCAGTGCGGTATACCAACGATTTCTACGATCCCAATGCCCCTGATCCCAAAAAAGGGGACCGCAATTTGAGTGTCATTTCGATGGAGGTCGAGGGTCCGTTCAAAGTCGATCCACAGCCCCTCAATGAAACCGCCCGCAGGATCTTCACCCCGGGAGAGAAACTGGGTGAGACGGAAGCGGGAGCCCGAGCCATCCTGCAGCAGTTTGCCAACCGTTGTTTCCGCCGCGCCGCCATCCCTGCCGAAGTGGATCGTTTACTGAGCATCTATAAGATGGCCCGCGAACGCGGGGAGCCCCACTCAGGTGCCCTGCGCGTCGCCATGAAAGCGATCATGGTATCGCCATATTTTATTTACCGCACCGAGTGGCAACCGGAAGCCAACAATCCTGGGAAAGTGGTGGACATTGACGAGTTTTCTCTCGCCACCCGGCTGTCCTACTGGCTTTGGAGCAGCACTCCGGATGACGAATTGCTTAGTCTTGCCTTCCGCAAACAACTCCGGGCTCAGCTCACCCCGCAAGTCCTGCGCATGCTGAAAGACCCCAAGGCCATGGCGCTTCCCGAAAATTTCGGGGGCCAATGGTTGGAACTGCGCACGCTGAATGTCGTGGCTCCCGACAAGGAACGCTTTCCCGAATATAATGCCGGATTGGCGAAGGACATGCGCTCCGAGACGGAACTGCTATTCCATCACATTGTGCAGGAAAACCGGAGCGTTCTGGAGTTCCTGTCCGCCGACTACACTTTCCTCAATGAACGGCTCGCAGCCTACTATGGAATTCAAGGCATCACCGGCGACCAGTTCCGCAAAGTCACCTTGGATCCCAAGACCCAGCGGCGGGGAATCCTGACTCATGCCAGTGTGCTCACCATCACCAGTGATCCCACCCGCACTTCTCCCGTCAAGCGGGGCAAATGGGTTCTGGAAAACATGCTGGGAATTACTCCTCCTCCCCCGCCGCCAAACGTCCCCACCCTGGATGAGGGAGAACATGAGGAATCCAGTGGCAGCGTCCGGCAGCGGCTCGAAGCCCATCGCACCAAACCTGGTTGTGCCTCCTGTCATGCCCTGATCGATCCCATCGGTTTCGGTTTGGAAAACTTTGATCCAATTGGCCGATGGCGCGATAAAGACGGAAAGTTTCCAGTCGACACCGCCGGCGTGCTCACCACCGGTCAGAAATTCTCCAATGCCCAGGAACTGTCGACAATTCTCCTGAACGACCGGCGCGATGCCTTCCTGCACGCCATCGTGAACAAAATGCTGACCTATGCTCTCGGCCGCGGCACCGAACCCTACGACCGGCCTGCCGTCGAAGCCATCCTCGCCCGCATGGCCAAGGAAAATTACAGCTTTCAAAGCCTCGTCCTCGGGATCACGGAAAGCCTTCCCTTCCAAAAGAGGCGCGGTGACGCGCCACGCTAACCCGAGTTCGGCTTTGGGAGGGGTGTGTTTTGGCTGCTTAGCTGATTAAATCAAGCGCACCGTGGTGGGAGTTGAGGCCGACCCCACGTTGACGAGGCGCATTGTATTGTCGGGTTGACATGCAAGTCGAATATGTGGGTTTCTCCAAGAGGTTTGTCTGATCAGAGCAATCATTTTTTCTCCTGAATATTGTCTGGGCCAAAAAAAAGAGCCCCGCAGTAAACTGCGGGGCTCATGAATAAACGGCGTCACCTAGCGCTTGCGGCGTCCAAGCAGTAATCCGAATGCCAGCATTCCAAGCGTGGCCGAACCCGCTTCCGGAATGGGAGCCAAGTCGAACACGATGCCTGTACGGTCCGTGGGAGGCGTACCAGCAGGGCCGGTGACTCCGTTCGGAGTTACGGTGGCAAGGCCATAAGACCAACCAGTAGCCGGGTTGATGGCAGTGGTGAAGGTCGCAACAGGCAACGTGAAGGTCTGAGAAGCAGACGAACTGATAGTCGCATCAAAAACCTGAGTCGACTTAAACAAACCACCATGAGTTGCAGTTACTCCAGTGGGGGTATCGTAAATGGCAATAAAGATGGGCTTCGAAGCAAATGAACCGGCTGCCGCAGTGTTGTTGGTAACACCGCCCGAAATGACACCATTCGTGAAGGCAGCATTGGAGGCCACTGTAGCGCGCCCAAACTCCACAAAGGACGTAAAGTCATTTTCATTTGCCAAAGAGCCCATCACGATCGCGGAGCCCGCAAGCACTGGCGTCAAGGGCGTTGTGGTTATGACTACACGGTTCCCTGTAGTGGTAGTTGAGAAGTTGATGGTAGCCGCTCCAGCAATTGTGGAGCTTGCCACCAAACCAGCTAAGGCGAGTGGGAGTAGGATTAGTTTCATGATTGAGGATGATTGGGGCCTTCAGAGGGAATTAGTTGGCGATGGTGACTGCAGGGACGGTCCAGTTAAAGGGAGTGGGAACAGCGGTATTTTTGATCAGGATCGCAGTTCCTTCCTTCAGAACAGTGGTGCCTTGGGGGTTAAAGGAGGCATCAACCCACCCAGGTGCAAACTCATCTGTGCTGAAGAACACCGTAGTGAATGCGTTATTTCCGGTATTGACAACCACTTGGTCGGCTGAGGCCAAGTCTGCACCCTGTGTCAAGGAGGCACCCAAACCGGAATTAGCCAGGCTCACCCCGACGGCATTTGGAATGGAAACCACGTTTTCACCAGCTTCGATGGGCAGGACCGTTGGGCCAGTCTTTACGTAGCCAGTCTGCACAAAGCTCAAGGTGCCGGCACTGGCACCACCAACACGCTTAACCAAAAGACCTTGGCCGGGCGCAATGATGTCGTTCACCGCAGAAGCGAAAGAGGCGTCCACCCAACCCGGAGCGAATTCATCCGTGCTGAAGAAAATCGTCTTGGGGAGCTGGGTTACGGGATTCAGAATGACGATTTGATCGGCAGAAGCCAAATCAACTCCACCTTGTAGGCCGATGGAGTTAGCTGCACCGAGGTAAGTGCCAACGGTATGATGTTTCCTGATTTTGACCGTAGTGGTCGCTGGAGTAATGAAGCTGGAAATATTGTCCAACAGTGTCACCGAGTTCGCAGTAGTGGCTGTGATGTCGGTCCATACCCCATTTCCTGTCCCGTTGGTAATTTCCAGATAGTGGGGACCATTGGCACCATTGAACTGATTTGCGGCAAAAGGAGTACCGGAAAAATTCAGTGTGGTGCCAGCGGCGGTAGCGACGACACCGGCGAATTCCACTTTCGTGACCAAAGTGGGGCCAACGAATGTTTCTCCACGCACTCCAGAAACTTGATTGGAAATTGTGGTGGTAATATACCCAACTGGATCGGTGACTGCAGACTGGGCATGGGCTCCGACGAGGGCGGCCAAGGAGGCGAGGCCAACGAGGAGGGGGAGTTTGATATTCATGGGAGTGTGGAGGTAAGGATTCTGGTAGGCTGGGACGAAATTAGTGGAGTGGGAGGCAAGTGTAAAGGATTTCTTCTGATTTCCGGCAATTTTTTTGAGGGGGCCGTGGCGCGAGGGGGTTAATTTTGAAAATTGCTTATCATGAGGCACTTACAGCGATTCCTGTCCGGCTTTGGGTGTGACTTCCTGCCGTTCAATGGGAGATTTGGAGCAATTTTGTAAACTTCAGGCGAAGGTTTTCGGAGGTTAGCGCTCCTTGCGCGGGGAAAACTGCCCGCCCACGGTCCGGAAAACACTTTTCGGGTTAATTCGGGCGGAGCGCCTTGCCGATGCGCTTGAAGAAAGACCGGGCGGGCGGTGGCTGATTATTGGGATAACCGGCGCCATCGAAGGGGATGTCTTTTTCATAGGTTGGGAGCAGCACGTCGGAGGTATCGCGGTCCGGTTTGGCAAAATTTTCGGCTTCCGGCCCGATGATGGCGCGCTGGACCTCCGAGGTGTGGACGTCGACCATATCATCGGCGGTATCGATGATACGGGGTTGGAGCATGATGATGAGTTCCTGCCTTTCCTTGGAAGTGATGGTGGTGCCAAAGAGGTGTTTGATGACAGGGATTTTCGAGAGGAAAGGCAGACCGGTGACGTTCTGGGTGCCGTTTTCCGTGATGCTGCCGCCGATGGTGAAAATGGCTCCATTGGGCACCGTAATCTTGTTATTGAGCGATTGGGTGAGGATGTTGGGAATCTGGTTGCCGTTGATGAGAGTGGAACCGGCCACGGTGTTATTGACCTGATTGACCTCAATGGTGATTTCGTTTTTGGAATTGATCAGGGGACGGACTTCGAGGACGAGTTCGACGTCCTCATATTCGATGTTGGAAGTGACGGAAGTGGTGCCGCCGGCCACGATGGAGGACTGCTGATTGGCGGGAATGGGCACCCGGCTGCCCACCCGGATATCGGCAATTTCGTTGTTCGCGGTGGCCACATGGGGCTTGGACAGGACTTTAAACCGGGAGGTTTTTTCCAAGGCGGTGACGTAGGCGTTGAAGAGTTCGCCCACGGTGGCGTAGATGTTGAGGCCGTCGGCGGCAGAAGTGAATCCGGAAACGGAGTCAAGGTTGGCAGGGTCGAGGAAGGTCCGGCCCCCGGTTGAGGAATAGAGGCCGGCAATGCTGACATTTTGACCGCCGATTTGGACGTCTTCCACCCGGCGCAGGAGGTCGATGCCGGTGGTGACATCGTCGCCAAGGGTGATTTGGGCGATGACAGCATTGATATGGACCTGCAGGGGGCGTTTGTCCATTTCCTTGATCAGTTCGGAGACCCGTTCGATGGATTCCGGGGGGCCGGTCACCAGCAGGGAGTTCATGCGGGGATCGGAAATCAGGAGCGTTTTCCCTACCACCACTGAGCGGGGAAGAGCGGTGGTAGACTGGCGCGAAGCCAAACCCCCGCCACTGCCGGCGGTGCCCCCGGTGCGGCCGCCCCCCCCCCCCCCCCCCCCCCCCCCCCCCCCCAACGGCCCCCCCCACCCCCACCCCCGGCGGCCGCCCCCCGGGCCGCCGCCCCGCCACAAGGTGTGGGGAGCCGGGGG
>JBBQWG010000005.1:0-177382 GCA_038210825.1 Verrucomicrobiales bacterium | reverse complement strand
ATCGGGCAATTGGATAGCCAGATCCCCAATTTCATCCTGCTCGATCCCATTCCGGGCGGGAATGAATTCGAGTCCTTCAAAGCCGGCAACTGGGCCGGATGGCTGGGCGCGGAACACGCTCCCGTGAGACTGGGAGGCGACTACACCACTCTGCTGAATGCGGCCGCAGCCACGATCCCGCAGCAGGATCTGGAATCGAGGGAGACGCTCCGGAAATTCCTCACCAGCAAATACGAGCGCGACCGCAGCAGCACGATCGCCCGCAGCCAAAATGCGGCCTTCGAACGCATGAAGGGCATGTCTGCCAGCGCCGATCTCTACGACGTGAACAAACTCCCGGTTAAGGACCGCGGGCGTTATGGCCCCGGCAGCTTTGCCCAGCACTCGCTGATGGCCCGGCATCTTGTGGAAAACGGCGCGCCGTTTGTGATGGTCGCCAACGGCATGAACTGGGACAACCACGTCTTCCAGCACGAGATCCACCAGATGCTGGTGCCGGAGATGGACCGGGTGGTCTATCATCTCGTGAACGACTTGGAGGAACGCGGTCTGCTGGATTCCACGCTGGTGATTGCCATGGGTGAATTCGGACGCACCCCGTGGATGAACCAGGCCCGCGGGCGCGACCACTATCCAAACGCATGGAGCCTGATGATGACCGGCTGCGGCCTGAAACGCGGCGTGGTCACGGGGGCCACGGATATCGATGGCGTGAATGTTTCCGACAAACCGTATAACGAACAAAACCTTTTCGCCACCATCTTCACCGCTCTCGGCATCGATCCCTACGCGGAATACGACCTGCCGGGGATGCCGACCTTCCACCGCGTGGAAAGCAAAACGGAACCGATCCGCGACCTGCTGGCCTGACAATTTCTTGAACAGAAGGACACAAAGAGCACCAAGGCACATGATTACTTTTCCTGACATCGGAATGAATCCGGCTGGTGCCACCAGGCCCTCGACTTTCCTGCTTCCTGACCTTCGTGTCCTTCTGTTCCAATTTCCCTTTGCCTTCACCGGATGAAACTCACCACCGCCCACGATCACCGACTGCCCGCCGGCGTGCTGGGCCTGGCCATCGCACCGGATGGCTCCCAGGCCTTCGCCGCCTGCGCAGATGGCACCCTCCATGCCGTGGATACCGCGACGGGCAAGGCGGAGGCGTTTGCCGGAAAGCATGATTCCTTTGCCAGCGGCTGTGTGCTGTTGCCGGACGGAAAGTCCGTGATTTCCGGCGGCTACGATGGCCATTTGCTCTGGCACGACGTGGCCTCCAGGCGATGCTGGCGGCGGGTGCAGGCGCACCGGTTCTGGAATTGGCAACTCGCCCTTTCGCCGGACGGACGCCAGCTTGCCACCGTCACCGGACAATACTTGCCAGGAGGCTGGAAGTATGAACCAGCCGGGGAAACCGAGCCTACAGTCAAGGTTTTCGATACCCTGTCCGGAGACCTGGTGACCGCTTTCAGTCACGGCCCGCCGGTGCTGAGCTGCGCCTTCAGCCACGATGGCCAGCATCTCGCCGCCGCCAACATGATGGGCGATGTCAAAGTCTGGAAGCTGCCTGCCAGTCAGGACGGACAACCGGTTTCGCAATGGAACTCCCCGGATTTTACCTCATGGGGCACCACCAAAACCCATCACTACTGCGGAGGGATCTACGGCCTCGCTTTTTCTCCTGACAATTCCACCCTGCTCTGCTGCGGCATGGGCCCCATGGGCGATCCCATGGCCGGAAACGGCAAGATGACATGGCAGCGCTGGGACTGGCAAAAAGCGGAACGCGTGGACCAGATCAAGGACGGCCAGCATGGGTCCGGGCTGATGGAGGCGGTAGCCTGGCATCCGGATGGCACCCACTTCCTCATGGCGGGCCGCCAGGCCCAGGGCACATGGAATGCCGCGCTGTTTTCCTCCCAGGACGGCAGCCTCGTCCATTCGCTGGACACCAAAAAACGCATCACCCACGCCCGCTTCACCGCAGACGGAAAACGCGTTATCATCGCCGGGGCCAATGGCCAGCCCGCCCCGAAAAATGGGGTTTGGCCGCCGTGGGGCAGGCTGCAGGTTTACAAGGTGGAGGGGTAGATTTGTTTCCCTGCCATGGATAACGGCAGCAGCCAGGGTATGCTTATGCTTGGGCTGTGGCGATTCCAAGGCCGTTGGGGCCGCCGGGACGGACGGCGCTCCCAGCGGGCCCAGATGGACACGGTGGATTCGGTGGCATCGGATCCACTACGGGATGGTTCGGGCGGGCGAAACAGCACCTTCCCTCCGGAACCGCGTTGCGGTTCCACCGAAAGGGGCTGGGACTTGGGGTAGCCGCCATGCCGGCACCCCCAAGGCTGACGTCCCAAACGCCGATGGCGTTTCGCCAATGGAAGCTTTTCCCGGGATCAATTTCCCAAATGCCGACTTTCATTGGGTTTCCTCCCTGGCATGCATCAGAACGTCAGAATTCAGGTTGCAATCCAAACAGTCGGATATACGTATATCCTTCATGACGACAACGGTTTTTGTTTCGGGCGGTTCGCAGGCGGTGCGTATTCCGAAAGAGTTCCGTTTTGACGCCAAGCGGGTGGAAATTGAACGTAAAGGGGGGACCCTGATCCTGCGCCCGATTCCTGACGATAATGCATGGCCGGAGGGTTATCTCGAATCCTTCGCCGCCGGGAGAATCGACGATACCTTCGTCCGTCCCGATCAGGGGGAATCCCGGGAGATCCATTTTTGATGTTCCTGCTCGATTCCGATACCAGCATCTTCTTCATGAAGGGCCACCCTGCGGTGAGCGTCCACTTTGGGAGGCAGGGACCGCAAACGATCTTTCTGTCCTCCATCAGCTATCATGAATTGCGGTATGGAGCGCTCCACTCCGGGGCGGTGCAGCGCCATCTTCAGGCGGTGGAGGATTTTACGGCCCCGCTGACGATATTGCCCTTCACTCCATCTTCGGCGGAACATTCCTCACAAATCCGGCAGACCCTGGCAGCCGCCGGTCAATTGATCGGGGCGCTGGATCTTCTCATCGCCGGGCACGCCTTGGAACACCACCTCACTCTCGTTACCGGCAACAGGCGCGAATTTTCGCGGGTGCCCGGACTTTCCGTGGTGGATTGGTCGGAACCCTGAGATTGCCCGGAATTGGGATCTCCAGACAGGGCGTCACCCGTCCTTCCCTACCATCCTCCGGAGCGTATGGTGGATCCGGGGTCAGCAAAAATTCCAACGAAGTCTGGATTTTCATTCCACTTTCTGACCAAATTGAAGAACATGAAACTCATCTGCATGCTCCTCGTCGTTGCCGCATTTTGTCTTGGCCGCCCCGCTGCCGCTGCGGGGGAGACGGGGCAAGGGGGGGAAGGACCGCGGGAAAAGCAGCCGCTCAAGGTGTTTATCCTCGCCGGACAATCGAACATGGAGGGTCATGCGGAAATTGGCACCTTCGACTACATCGGGGACGATCCGGCGACGGCCCCGCTTTTGAAAATGATGCGCGATGCGGAGGGCAAGCCAACGGTATGCGGGGGAGCGTGGATCAGTTATCTCACGGGCAGCGGTGAGAGGAACGGAGAGGGCTTTGGCAAACTGACGGCGGGCTACGGCTCCCGCAGGAATCCGGAGCAGGACGGTGGGAAGATCGGGCCGGAATTCACCTTTGGCCTCAGGATGGATGCAGCGTTTGCCGGGCCGGTGCTCATTATCAAGACCGCATGGGGCGGAAAGAGTCTGCACACTGATTTCCGTCCGCCAGGCGCGGGGCCGTATGTGCTGAACGACTATCAAAGGAAGCTTTATTACGGTCCGCCGGGCCACGGCGTTCCGAAAGACATGGAGCAGTGGCTGGCCGCGAAGAAGGAGGAAACCGGGCATTATTACCGGCTGATGATCGGACACGTGAAACAGGTGCTTGCCGACCCGCAGAGGGTGGTGCCGGATTATGACGCGGCGCAAGGCTATGAGATCGCGGGCTTCGTCTGGCTGCAGGGATTCAATGACATGGTGGACGGCCACACCTATCCGGAACACGGCAAGCCCGGCCGCTTTGATCTTTACAGCGAATGGCTGGCTCATTTTATCCGCGACGTGCGGCGCGAGGTGGGCGCGCCCAAGATGCCCTTTGTGATTGGCGTGATGGGGGTGGGGGGACTCCATGCGGATGCGGACACGCGGGAGTTCCGCAAGGCGATGGCCGCGCCGGCGGCCTTGCCGGAGTTTGCCGGCAACGTCGTCGCGGTGCAGACCGCTCCGTTCTGGCCGGAGGAACTCGGGCAGATTGACGAAAAGCGCGGGAAGGTGAGCCAGATGCAATGGTTCCTCGATTCCAAGCACAAGGATCACGCCAACGCCGACGGAAAGCTGAGCGATGAAAAGAAGCGCGAACTGGTGAAGCAATTCGAGTCCGGACTCATCACGCCTGCCGAAGACGCGCTGTGGAAACGCGGAGCCTCCAATGCCGGCTATCATTACCTTGGCTGTGCTAAAACATTCGCCCAAATGGGCGATGCCTTCGCTGAGGCACTGCTCACCATGAAACCTTCGCCGTAACCGCAACTGTCGCCGGCATTCCCCACCATTCTTCCGCACCACATGAAAAATATCCTGCTTACCCTGGGCTCCCTGCTCGCGCTGGCCACCTGCCCGCCCGCAGCGGGCGCTGACAAGATTTCCATTCCTGACTTCACCATGGGAGACACCATTCCCGCCAAGGCCAGAAAGGACTGGAATCTCGGACCGACAGGGCTGCGCGGCTGGATGTTCTGCGACAAGCTGGTGACTACGGACGCGCGGCAGATTGCCATCACGACCGTGGACCAGGGTTCGCCTGCGGATGGAGTGCTCGCGGTTGGTGATGTTTTGCTAGGAGTGGGTGGCAAGGCGTTTTCGTTCGACCCGCGGACGGAGCTGGGCCGGGCCATCACGGCAGCGGAGACGGAGGCTGGCGGCGGCAATCTCGCGCTCACCCGCTGGCGGGCCGGCCGGACAGAGGAGGTCGTGCTCCGGCTGCCGGTCCTGGGAACCTTCAGCGTGACGGCACCATTCGACTGCCCGAAGTCCCGGCGGATTTTGGAGCAGGGCATCAAGGCGCTGGCGGCCCGGGTGTCGGCGGCGGATTACGCGGGGAAGACCGATGGCATTCCGCGTGCGCTCAATGCGCTCGCGCTGCTGGCCAACGGGGACGCAGCGCATCTTCCGCTCGTGAAACGCGAGGCGCAGTGGGCGGCAGATTTTTCCACCAATGACTTTGCCACGTGGTATTATGGCTATGTGATGATGTTGCTCTCGGAATACATCACCACGACCGGTGACTCGAGCGTGCTGCCAGGTCTCCGGCGGCTGGCGATGGAAGCCGCACATGGCCAGAGCGCGGTCGGCTCATGGGGGCACAAATTTGCGCGGCCCGACGGGCGCCTGAGCGGCTACGGCATGATGAATGCACCAGGTCTTCCGCTGACCATCGGACTGGTGATGGCGCGCGATGCCGGGGTGAAGGACGCGGCGGTGGCCAAGGCCATCGCGATGAGCGCAGGCCTCATGCGCTTTTACACCGGCAAAGGCGCTGTGCCTTACGGGGACCATCCGGCATGGATGGAAACGCATGAAGACAATGGCAAGTGCGGCATGGCCGCCGTGCTGTTTCAACGCCTGGGCGAGACGGGGCACGCCGGGTTTTTCACCCGCATGGCGGTGGCCTCGCATGGGAACGAACGCGACGGTGGACACACCGGGAACTACTTCAACATGACGTGGTCCCTGCCCGCCATCGGTCAGGCCGGGCCACAGGCGACCGGCGCATGGATGAAGGAATTCGGTGCGTGGTATCACGATCTGGCGCGGCGCTGGGACGGCACTTTCCCGCATCAGGGGCCGCCGGAGCCTGACTTCGACAGTTACCACGGCTGGGATGCCACCGGTGCCTACCTGCTGGGCTATGCGCTGCCGCTGAAGAAAGTCGTCCTTACCGGCAGAAAGCCCGGGGTAGTGAAGCCGCTGGGTGCCGATGAGGCGCAGAGTCTCATCGCCGACGGGCGTGGCTGGGATAACAAAGACCGCAAAGGCTTTTCCAGGACCCTGACGGAAGCGGAACTCCTCACACGTCTCGGATCATGGTCGCCTGTATTGCGGGAACGTGCCGCCGTGGAACTTGCCTCACGGAAGCCGGTGCCGCTGACCGGAATCATCGCACTGCTCGCCTCTCCCTCTTCCGAGGCGCGGATCGGGGCGTGCCACGCGCTGGAGGAACTCCGCAGCGCCGCCGCGCCTGCCGTGCCGCAGCTCCGCCACGCGCTCCAACACCCCGACCTTTGGCTGCGCGTGAAGGCCGCGGACGCCCTCGCCGCGATCGGCAAAGAGGCCCTGCCCGCCCTGCCGGACATCCTTGACCGCATTGCGCGTGCGCCGGAGCAGGACGACCCGCGTGCGATGGAGCAGCGGTATCTCTGCGGAGCGGTTTTTGATAAAATGATGAGGGACACGAAGAATCTGGAAGGCGTGGACCGGGCAAAGCTGCGGACCGCGATTGCGCGCGGGCTTGAAAATCAGGACGGTCATGCCCGCAGCAATGTTAGCCGCATCTATGCGCACCTTTCCTTTGAAGAAATAAAGCCCCTGCTGCCCGCTATCCTCGATGCCGTCGTGAAGCCCGCGCCCAGCGGCGAAATGTTCGCCGACGGAGTGCGCCTCAACGGTCTGAAAGTCCTCGCCGCACACCATATGGAGGAAGGCATGAATGCCTGCGCTGACTACCTCATGAGCCAGAATCCGTGGGCGAGTGAGAAGCGCATTGAAGAAATTTTGCCCATCCTTCTGGAATACGGAGCGCACGCGCAGCGGGTCCTTCCGAAACTTCGCGAAGCCATGGGATATTTCGAGAACGGCGAGCCGGATTTCCCGAAAAAGCTCAGCCTCGGAAAGGCCGCCGCCGTCCGCGAAACCATCGCCAAAATTGAAGCCGCGCAGGACCGTCCGGAGCTGAAACAAATGCCGTGATCCGGCCTGCTGCGGCCACAACATTCTGTTGCCCTCCATGGCACCGGTGACCCAGGATGCTGCGGGCTGTGAGGCCTGACGCAGATTTGAGGCGATTGTCCCTAACGCGGATTCACGTGCCGCCCCCGGCCATGCACCGGAACGTCAGATTGATCCGGGGGGTGAGGATTTTTTTGGATTTGGGGATGCTGTGGAGCCAATGGGTCTGGGTGGCGTCCTTCATGACGAGGAGGCTGCCGTGTTCAAGGCGCACGCAGGCGGTGGCAGGGAGGTGTTTGTGTTTGAACCGGAATTCCCGTTCCGCGCCGAAACTGAGGGAGGCGATAGGACTGTGACGGACGATGGACGTTTCGTTGTCGCTATGCCATCCCATGCCTTCATTCCCGTGATGATAGAGATTCAGCAGGCAGGAGTTGAAGGCAGCACCGCTGTGTCGTTCGGCGAGGGCTTTCAGTTCCAGCAGGGCGTCGCTCCACGGAAGCGGCTGGCGGGTGGTGCCGGAATACGTGTAGGCGAGGCCGGGATCGCCATACCAAGCGACCTTGCGGGCCGTGACATGGTGTTTGCCGAAGAGGGTGACTTCGTCGTTTTGCCATGGAACATCCCGGAGCAGGGCCTCGAAATAATGCTGCGCCCTGCCCGCGTCGAGCACGGGACCGAAGTAATTCACGGTGCCGTCACAGGGCAGCCGATTGACAGCGGAGTCGTAGCCGAACAGGTCCATCCCGCTTCATGCCCTCGCGCGGACAGGAAGCAAAACGGATTCTTGCCAGCCGCGTTCCTCCCCCATATAAATCGCCGCCCATGTCCCTGGACCCATCCCCAGCCTCTGTCACCCCTGCCGTCGCCGCCCCGCAGACCCGTCTGCGTGATTTAACTCCCGTCCAATGGAAAAGCGGCATTGCCGCGTGGCTGGGATGGTTGTTTGATGGCCTTGACCTGCATTTGTATACATTGGTGGCCACGGCGTTTGTGACCATCCTGCTGGGATACAGCGGGACGCTTGATGGGGTCCAGAAAGGCGATGTGGGAGAAAAAGCCGCGTGGATTCAGGCGTCGTTTTTGGTGGGTTGGGCCCTTGGCGGGACCTTTTTCGGCCGCTTGGGTGATCTGATCGGCCGGAGCCGGGCGTTGAGCCTGACGATTCTAACCTATGCAGTTTTCACCGGCCTTTCCTTCTTTGCCACCGAGTGGTGGCACTTGCTGATCTTCCGCTTCCTCGCCGCTCTGGGGATCGGGGGGGAATGGGCGGTGGGTTCCACCCTGCTGTCCGAGACCTGGCCGAAGGGCTGGCGCAAGTGGCTGGCGGCGGTGCTGCAGACGGCGGTGAACATCGGCATTCTGCTGGCGTGTCTGGCCGGGTTCCTTATGAAGGATCTGCCGCCGAATTACATCTTTTTGGTGGGCGTGCTGCCGGCTCTGATTGTCTTCTGGATCCGGAAGCACGTGCCGGAACCGGAGGGTTGGGAAGGTGCCAAGTCGGCAGCCAAGGTCAAGCCAGGGATGCGGGAATTGTTCCGGGGCAATTTGGTCAGGATCACGGTGCCGGCCGTAATCGTCTGTGCTTTTTCCCTGACCGCATGGTGGGCTTTCCTGTTTTGGCAGTCGCAATACATCCGGTCGCTGGCGGCGGCTGATCAGTGGTCTCCGGGGGACGTCAACAGCTTCGTGGCCCGCAGCTTCGGACTGCTCATTGCGGTGTCCGTGCCGGGGAATTTTTTCGCGGGCTGGCTGGCCACCAAACTGGGCTACCGCCGGGCCATTGCTTTGATGTTCTGCGGCTTTATTGTTACCGTGATTGCCACCTTCGGGCAGACGCATTCACTGGAATCCATGGGCTTTTTCTGGCTGCCGGCGGTGGGCTTCTGGTCCGGGGTTTACGGCCTGTTTACGATGTATCTGCCGCCGCTCTTTCCCAGCCTGCTCCGCACCACGGGTGCCGGGTTCTGCTACAACATCGGCCGTTTTGCGGCGGCGGCGGGCACGGTTTACGCCGTGAAAATCACCGCCGTGCTGGGCGGCGACTTCCGCCAGACTCTGCTGTGGGCGTCCGTGCTGTGGATTCCGGCGATCATCACCATCTTTTTCCTCCCGGAACCGGAGGATGAATCCCAGCCCGCAACGGCGGAAGCCTGAGCTGCCCGGAGCCACCGCCCTGCCGTGAAGTCCCTTCCTACGGTGTCACCATGCGTTCCAGCTCCGCCAGGCCGAGGGCGATCTTCCGGAAGAAGGAGGCATGATGGTTCACGAGGATGAACCGGGGATGCTGTTGCCAGAGTTCCCGCAGGCGGAGGTCGAGCGCCACCGCCTCTTCCAGGGTCTCGTTGCGGACCGGATTGCCGCCTTCAATGGTTAGGCCGCCCACGGCGGCACTTTCAAAAAAAATCACGCCATCGTATCGGGCCAGTTCGTTTTCAAAACGTGTGCCGAGGGCATTAAAAAAGGCTTCCGGCGGGCCCGGGCTATAAGCCGCGCCGTCCACGGTGCCGCGGTCGCATAACAAAATACGGTCCGGATAAAGCACCGCCTGGACGTCCTCCAGATGCTGCTGCACCTGGAAAATCGCCTGCTGCGCGGCGGCGGCTGCCGCCGGATGGGAACTGCGCGGGAACCCGCCGGAAAACAGCAGAGTGGCTGCTTCAGGAACAATGACGACCCGGTCGCCAATCTCCCGCCGGAACAGGTCGGCAGCCGTGGTCTTGCCCCCGCCCGGGCCACCGGTGAGAACGATCCGGCAGCGCCGGCCCCCGTGCGCGGCAAGGGTGCGTTCCAGCCGCAGGCGCGCGGCCTTGCTCAGGAGCGGGGGGAAGGGGCGGCCGGGCTTTTCGGTGGACTTCATGTTGTTTCCTCAAGGCTATCATGTGGACGGCCGCAGAGGCAACTCTCCCGTTCCGGACGGAAGCAGATCCCGGGGAGCGTTCCTAGCGGATTCGCTTCCGGCGTTCCTCGCGGAGTTGCTCCACTTCCTGCAGAAGCTGGAAGATCAGTTTGAGGCCCGTTTCATTGACGCCACAGGTGGCGCGGAGATGCTCGATGCGGCGGAGCTGGCGCAGGCTGTCGGCATCAAACAACGGGGCGGTGGTGCCTTCGCGGGAGACCGGCTGGAGAAACCCCTGCTCATGATAATAACACACCGTGGTGGTATCGACTCCGGCAAGTCCGGCGATGACCTCGATGGAGTAGGCATACTCGCCCCCGTCAGGGGAATCCGGGGCAGAACCGGAAGCAGGCAATGGATCGGGGGACATGACAGAACAGAAGGTTAGGATTGCCGGACGGCCCGGGGATGGAAGGAGGAGACATCCCGCAGTTTTTCCCAGAGGGCCCGCTCCTCCCCGGACACGGCAGGCGGCAGCTGCACGCGGAGCACTACCAAAAAATCACCGCGGGTGCCGGTCTTGCCTTTGGGCAGGCCGCGTCCGCGGGCGCGGAGCGTCTGACCGTTTTCGGCCCCGGGCGGGATCTTCAGTTTGATAGGGCCATCGAGGGTAGGCACCACGACCTCTGCCCCCAGCACCGCCTCCCATGGGGCCACGTCGAGTTCATGCAGGAGGTCCGCATCCTGACTGGTGAAATCCGGGTGGGCGGCGTGGCGGACGCGGAGAAAGAGATCACCGGCGGGCGCTCCGCCACGGCCGGGTTCCCCCTGCTCCGGCACCCGGATGCGCCGGCCATCGGTCGCCCCCGGCGGGATGCGCACCGAAAAATGATGGGTTTCGGTCTTTCCGGTGCGGCGGTTCAGGGTTTGGAGCGAGACCGGCCGCACCGTGCCATGCATGGCTTCCTCCAAGGTGACGAGGATGTCGCCTTCGATATCGCTGCCCCGGCGCGGGCGGGCCGCACCGGCCGCAGCATGGGTGTTTTGGTCTTCGGTGTGGGGAAAGCCGTAGCGGGTGCCGCCGCTGAAATACTGTTCGAAAAAATCACTGAATCCGGTGCCCCCAAAATGGAACTCCTGCTCCGGCCCACCGCCCGGACCGGCAGGGGGCGGGGCAAATCCCTCCTGCTGCCAATTGGCCCCGAGACGGTCATATTTTTCCCGTTTGTCAGGATCACTGAGGACTTCGTTGGCTTCGTTGATCTCCTTGAATTTGGCTTCCGATCCCGGCTCGCTGCCCGCTACGTCAGGATGGTGCTTCCGTGCCAGCTTGCGGAAGGCTTTCTTGATGTCATCCGGGCTGGCTTCACGGGCCACTCCCAGAATCGCGTAATAGTCTTTGAAATCGGCGGACATCAGAAGGAACGGGCACCAGCGGATCAAGCCCACCTCAAAGTGAACCTCCCATCCCCAATGGCAAGTCCATTTGGGATGCGTCCCTGACCCTGATTCCAAGCCGGGCCGCCGGGTGGTCGGGGTTGCTCTCCCCGTGCTCCGCCCCTATGAGCAGGGAATGTCTGTTTTTGGATCCCCTGACTTTGCCATTGATCTCGGCACCGCCACCACCCGGATCGCGGACCGGCGTGCCCGGATTTCCCTGCGCCCGTCCGTGTCGCAGAACGGGCCCGCCCTGGGCCGGGGAGTGATCGTCAATGTCAACGCTGCCACCGAAGTGTTGCGGGGTCTGCTGCAGCTGCGGCGGCGTGGCCGGCTGGGCCGCTTCCGTGTGCTGGCCTGTGCCCCCAGCGATGTCAGCCCCCTCGAGCGTCAGATGGTGCGGTCCTGTATTCTGGAAGCCGGGGCGTCCTCGGTCATCGTGGTGCCCGAACCCCTTGCCGCCGCCGTCGGAGCGGGCCTTGATATCGGAAGCAGATACGCCCAATTTCTGGTCGATTTCGGGGATGGGGTGACTGATTGCGCCGTAATCCGGAATGGGCAGATCATCGCCTCCCTGGCAGAACGCACCGGCTGCAGCGATCTCCGGCAGGCCCTGACCGAGTTTGTCAGGAAATCTTCGGGCATCGGGCTGACCGGGCCGGAAGCCGAGCATCTCCTCCGCAAAACCGGCCTGCTCCGCCACGGGGACGCCATGTGTCACGGGCACGGGGACGGGGACGGGCCAGGTGCGGTGCCCATGGCCGGATGGTGTCCTGCGGGGCTTCATGAAGCCCTGCGTCCCGTGCTGGAACGCATGCTGGCCCCGGTCCGTGAATTGTTAAGAACGCTTCCGGCCTCCATCGGAGCCGAAGTCATCGAAGACGGCATTTTCCTGACAGGAGGCGGAGCGCTGCTCCCGGGGATGCGTGAGGCCGTTGCAGAGCAGAATGGCATCGACACCCGGGTGGTTCCCGATCCGACCGGTTCCGTGATCTGCGGAGCCCGCCGCATGCTTCCCCTCGCGGCATCGCTGGATCTCTGGAAGTCATGGGGCCCGCGTGGCCGCGCCGAAGCGTGAAACGGCGCCTCCATGCCCATGTCAGGGCATGGCCCTGCCTTCGCCATCAGCAGGCGTTGTCCCGTTTGAAAAATGTCAGGACCATGATCTGGAAATCCCAAAGGACTTTCCAGTTCTCGATGTAATAGAGGTCGCATTTGATCCGCTCCACGAGATCCGTGTCACCGCGCAGACCATTGATCTGGGCCCAGCCGGTGATGCCTGGTTTGACGCTGTGACGGGCATTGTAGTGCGGGATTTCCTCCTTGAGGCCATGGGTCAGCTCCGGGCGCTCCGGACGCGGGCCCACGAGGCTCATCTCCCCTATCACCACATTCCAGAACTGCGGGATTTCATCAATATTCCATTTCCGCATGAAGGCCCCGACTTTGAGGACGCGGGGGTCACCCCTTACGGTCCAGCCTACCCCCTGGGCCTCGCTGTCAGGATGCATGGACCGGACCTTCCAAAGGTGGAACAACTTGCCATCCCGTCCGACGCGGACCTGCCGGTAGAAGACCGGTCCTTTGCTCTCCAGCCGGACCAGCAGGCCGAACAGAGCCAGCACCGGCGCGGCCATAATCAATCCGAGGCCGCCGCCAACCACATCCACCGTCCGTTTGAGATATTGATTGAAGGTCGACTGCAGCGGCAGGTGACTCACCCCAAGGACAGGCACCCCATTCATGGATTGAAGCTGCAAGCCACTGAGCAGAATCTGGAAACAATTCGGCACCAGTTTGAAGTCCGCCAGTTCCTTTTCGCAGATCACCGCCAGACTGGTCAGTTCATGGCGGCTCAGGTTCAGGTCGGAGACCAGCACCGCATCAATATCATGGGTCTGGATCAGACTGCGGGTATCCCCGTAATGCCCCAGGACGGGCGTGCCGTTCCCAGGCGGAGTTTCCCCAAACCCCAGAGGGGGCACGACCGCTCCGGCTATTTCATAGGGACAGCGCGCTCCCCGGCTGAGGAGCTGCACCATGCGGGTGGATTCATTGGTCCAGCCAATGATCAGCACCCGTTCCCGGAGGCGGCGGGCGATCTTTTCCTGCCACAGGTAGCGGTTGAAAAAAACACGCCATGTCAGGAGCCCCACGGTGGTGAGGCCGAAACCAATCATGGTATACAAACGTGAAATCCCCGGCTGGAATTTGAGCACGAGGGAGATCCCCATGAAGGCAATAATCCAGACGGCGGCGGCCTTGACGATGGAGCCGGCGAGGCTGCAAAAGGACAGCAGGCGTCCGGGATGATAGGTGCGGAAATGAATCAGCAGCACCATCAGCAGAGTCAAGCCGAGGGTGATCTGCCCGACATAGGAGGACAGGGTGACGGTTTCATCCGCCTTGATCCAAATGCTGACCGGACTGACAAAACGCACCCAGTAGGCCAGCACCAGCATGGCAGTGGCGACCAGCAGGTCACCGGCAAAACTGACCCCCACCAGGAGGGCGCTGAAGGCACGGCGGTCCACCCGGCGGGTTTCCCTGCCCCCGGGTGGCAGGGGGACCGGCATCGTAACCGGCGGCACCGGCGGAGCAGGCATTTTGGCACGAGGAGCAGTGGCGGACACGGCAGCAGGGGAGAAGCTATAAAATGTCAGGAAACCCTGGAACAGGACAAGGCGCGCACTGCGGGGGCGGGCGTAAAACCCGCCGCGAAATCGCCCACAAACCCGCCTCTGAGTGCCTCCGGCGGCGCACTGTTGAGAATGAATCCGGCCGGGCGGGCTCCTGCCATGAGGAGTTTGTTGGCGGCCCGTTTGACTTCCGCCCGCGGCGTGGAGGCAGCCCGCACCACCAGACACACCGTATCGACGTGGCGGGCCAGCGGCAGGGCATCGGTGACCTGTCCCACCGGCGGAGTGTCGATGACGATTTTGTGGAACCACTTCACCGCATCCTGCAGCAGGAGAGCAAAGGCCTGTTCATTGAGCACTTCACTGGGATGCCGCGTGGTGATGCCGGCCGTGAAAACATAAACGCCGGGAATGCCGGTGCGCTGGCAGGCGGAGGCATCGCGGATGCTTTGCCCTGACAAATGGTCCGCCAGCCCGGTGGCCGGGGGTTCCTTGAGAAATACCCTGCCAAGGGCAGGTTGGCGCAGGTTGGCATCGATCAGC
Source organism: Verrucomicrobiales bacterium (assembly GCA_038210825.1). Taxonomy (GTDB): domain Bacteria; phylum Verrucomicrobiota; class Verrucomicrobiia; order Verrucomicrobiales; family V1-33; genus CAIZWU01. The sequence continues at coordinate 162,952 of JBBQWG010000005.1, read as the reverse complement.
AGGGTGCGGTATCCCTGCTGGGCAAGGCTGAGGGCAAAGTTGATAGCGGTATAACTGGTGCCCTCGCCTTCGCGGGCACTCGTGAAGAGATAACTGCGGGCGGCCGCTCCCCGGCCCAGAATGCTGAGGGCGGTGCGCAGGGAGCGGAAGGCTTCCGACTGCGCCACCGCCTCCGGCCGGGTCTGGAGCAGGCTGGCCTTGAGATCCCGCACCGGATCTTCCGGCAGGGCCGCCAGCCCGGGCAGATGCAGCAGGTTCTCCCCGGCCTGAATGGTGCGCAGGGTGCGGTCGAGGAAGTGCAGCAACAACACCAGGCCAAGGCCAAGGCCAAGGCCAAGGAGGCCCCCGGTCACCGTCACCAGCGTGCGGCGCGGTTTCATGGGATGGCTGGGTTTGAGCGGGGCATCCACAAGGCGCAGCACGCTGTCGCCGAGGGCGCTGTTGACTTCGGCATCCTTCAGGCGGCTGAGGACCCGGTCATAGTTGGCGCGGTCGGCCTTGAGCACGCTGACAAGGGTAGCGAAATCCCCTGACACTTTGGCAAACCCGCGGCTGTCCTGCTGGCGGCGGTCCAGTTCCGCGGCGAGACCGGCGGCATCCTGACGTGCTTTTTCCAGCCGGTTGGCGATGGTGGAGGCCGCACGGCTGACGGCTGATGCCAATTGTGAGCGGGTTTCCCCGATTTCGCTGACCGCCTGCCGGTGCCGGGGATGCTTTGGGCCATACTCGGCATCAATCACCGCAAAAACAGCCTCCTTTTCGCCCAGACTGCGCTTCAGGGTGGCCACGTCCTCCCGTGAGGCGATTTCCGATAGCCGCAGCAGATCCTCCAGGCGCCCCCCCGCAGCCCCCACCTGACGGACATTGTTTTCGAGGCGGGCCACTTCGGCATGGGCCGCCGTCACGGCACTGCCGGCGGCGCGCAGGGCATCTTCGATCACATTCGTTTTGACCTCGCTCTGGCGTTCGTCCAAGGGCAGGCTGGCAAAACGCGCGCGGAAATCATCCACTGCCTTCTGACTGGCGGCGACCTTCGCTTCGATCCGGATTTTTTCCTCCGTCAGGCTGCGCTTTGCCAATTGTGCCGTGCCGGAAGTTTCGTCCGTGCTCTGGCGGGTGGCTTCTGTCAGGATCGACTGGCAAATTGCCTGGGCCCGCCCGGGATCGGTGTCATCCACGGTGACCACGATGTGACGGGTGCCGCGTTCGAGATTGGCTCTGACACGTTTACGGAGAAGCTCGACCATTTCATCATCCTCATAGCCGGATCCATCGGACTTTGGCGGAGCAAACGTGGGATCGTGGCGCAGGCCATGCTGATTGGCCACCCGGAGCAGCAGGCCCTGGCCGGTAATCCCGCGTTCAATGCTCTTCAGAACCTCCAGCGACCGCAGGTCTTCCGGCTTGAAGGATTCGCCCGGCAGGAACGTGGCTTTCTGCTGGTCCACCGCCAGCTCGGCGGAAGCGGTGTAAAGCTGGGGGGTGCGCCACATCCATGCCCCCGCCAGCCCGGTGGCGAGGACTCCGGTCAGGACGGGCACCCACCAGCGGCGTTTCAGAGTCTGCCAAAGCCCGGCAAAGTCCACGACCGGCACCGCATCCATCAGCGATGCCGTATCTGCCGGCGGACGGGCGGGTGGCGGAGCGGCAGGTGGCGGCAGGGGAGCATACGCCGGCACCGGAGGCGGAGGCGGCGGGAGCAGGGTAAAATCGCCAGGCATGGATTGCTGATGACATTTAGAGCCGGGATTCCTTGACGAAGAGAACATCGCCATCCCGCAACGGAATATCAAGTGAGGGGTTCTCGAGGATGGCCCTGACATTGATCGTGTAGGCTTTTTGGCCCCGCTTCAGCATGACTGCTTTGGGATTGGCCCGGGCATTGAATCCTCCAGCCATGCCGATGGCCTGAGTCACCGTAAACGGCTTGTGGCGGGCCACCTGGAAAGCCCCGCCCCGGTTCACCTGGCCGGTGACGGTGATGGTGTTTTTTGCGAAATCGGCCACGTTTACCGTCACCTGCGGTTTTCGCAGCCAGCCGTCGGCGAGCAGGGCGGTGATCCGCCGGCCGGCCTCCTCCGGCGTCAAGCCCTCCAGTCCCACCCGGCCAATCAACTGGAGTTCGATGGTGCCGTCCGTTCCCACCGTAAACTTGCCTCCCAATTCGGCATCATGACGCAGCACCCTCACTTCCACAACATCCCCGGCATTGATCCTTGCCGCACCGGCCGCCGCAGCGGATTGAGCCGGCAGCCCCATGGGCAACCCGAGCAGGCCGACCGCACCGCACCGGCAAAAATTGGCTAGGAAACGCGGGAAGATCATCGTTGACGGGGCAGTTAAAATTCCAGACCAAAGGACAGGCCCCACTGATTGGCCGTGAAGCTGAAGTCCTCAAGGGACGAGTCGTCCTCCCGGAAGCTGTAGAAAACCTCGGCGCGGCGGCGGGCGGCAAATTCATATTTCAGGCTGGGCCTGACAAAATAGTAGTCGTCCTCCCGCCCGGAAGCCCGGCCGGAACCAGCCTGCGAATAATCAAGGCGTTCATACCCGGCGGCGAGACCGGCACCGAAGCGTGGGCCCAGGTCCTGGAATAGCCGCAGGGCACCGCCGGTCCGCAGGTAGTTTTCGCCTGCGAGGGATCCGGAACTGACCGATTCCCGGAAGGCCTCCACCGTCACTTGGGTGCCGTCCTCCACCGGTTCCCAGTCGGCGGCGAGGGCAAAAACCGGCGTGGTGGTGCTCCCGTGGCGGGTTTGGCGGAATTCTGCCCCGGCTTTGCCCGTCATGCCAAGGGCTCCGGTGCTGGCCCTGTTCAATTTGACAAGAGCCCGCTGGAAATCCTGGGTGCCGGCACCGGCCACATCCAACTGACCCACCGCCCCACCGGCCGCCACCCGGGTCCGCCCTGACAACTCGTATCCGGCAAACCCTTCGACCGCCCATTCATCGTAGTCTGCCAGGTTATCGTCCTCGTAGCGCACGGCATTCCATGAGGATTCGGCTTCCACAAAAGTCCTTCCGCCCATGTCGTAAGTCACGCGCGCGCTCACCCTGGAATCGTTGCGTTCCACCCGGTCTCCCAGATCCGGGGTGGCCCCGCTCAGCCGCTGGAACCGGCCCTCCATGGCTGCCGCCAGCCGGCCCCACCGCTTTTGTCCTCCCGCCTGCAAGTCGTGATCCACCTTGTTTTCTGCATTCTCTTTCAGAAAGAAAATGCCCGTGGCCTGATAATATAACCGTGCCCATGAACCCCGCTTCTTCACCGTGTCGCCCCACTGCCATGCCACCGACGTCCCAAGGACAAACAGGAAATCGTCCTGCGGGTCACGACTGGACAGGCGGATATTGTCATCATACAGCGCGGAAACTTCGACGCCAAACACCCATGGATCCTCCTCGAGCACCAAGGGCTCGTCCAGGAATTCCGGCGTCATGTTATCCGGCAACAGGGGGGTGACTGCTGCATTGGGCTGCAGGTCGGTGCCCATCACGACCGGACCCCCGCCTTGGTCTGGCGCGGGCGCGAATGGCGTGCTGGCGGTGACCGGCAGGGCCTGCGGGATGGCTTCCAGCTCAGCAGGGGAAAGCGGGGGACCTCCCGTTACTTCCGTTTTCCTTCCCGGCAGCAGCGTGCCAACCGCATCACCGGTGGAAGGTGTTGCCGACTGCTGCGGGTCTCCCGCTTGAGAATTACGGCTCGCCGGCGTGCCTGCCTCATCGTTCCCGGTCTGCAAAGCTCTTTCCCCCTGCAATCCAGCCCCGGGGGCAGGCAAAGCCTCCGGAATCGGCTCCAATGCCAAGGGACTGCCCGTCTCCTGACCCGGGACCATGACTGCAGACCACAGGAGCCATAAGCACACCGCCGCACCTGCCCGCAGGTGCGCATCGTATGAAATTCTTATATTTTCGCGAAAATGCATTGAAAACACAATCAAGTCTCAAATTTGCGTTTAATTATAAACGAAATCAGAAGGTTTTCCAGTAATTTTAAAATTTATCGCTTCACACGTCAGAAAAGCTGTATCCTGCCTCGATCTTCAAAATCTTTGACCTCGACTCCCTTCCAGCGCATCCGTTTTCGCTGCGCCCCGTTCACCAGATCGCCAACTTGCGGCGGCGTTCATCGGATTCCATGCCAGCCCCGAAGCTGGCGTTTCCATTGAACCTGGCCTGGGTGGACCTCGTTAAGTTTAGTTATATTTCTTGCCAAGAAGATAATCCAGATTTACCATTACTTCGATAATTTCAGTAATAATTTGGCGACTATGGAAGTGTGTGCCCTCCAATATGATCTCGTGTGGGAAGACCGTGCGGCAAATTTTGCGATAGTGGAGTCAGCCCTGGCCGCTGCGCAGCCTGCCCTTTTCCCCGGTTCCCTTTTGGTATTGCCCGAAATGTGCTCTTCCGGCTTTAGTATGAACGTGGCCACTGCGGCAGATACGGAGATTGGCGAAACCGAAGATTTTCTGGCCGGGCTCGCCAGTCAGCATCAATGCACCGTGCTCGGCGGCTTGGCCCGACAACTTCCTGACGGCAAGGGAGCCAATGAGGCCGTCGCCTTTGGTCCGGATGGCTCTTTGCGGTGTCGTTACCGGAAAATCCACTCATTCTCTCCTGCCGGTGAAGCCGGGGCTTTCCGCGCCGGCCGGGAGGTGGTCACCTTCCCATGGAATGGCTTTACGGTCTGTCCTCTCATTTGTTATGACCTGCGGTTTCCGGAAGTATTCCGTGCCGCTTCCGCGCAGGGAGCAGATCTCTTTTGCGTCATCGCCAACTGGCCTGACCGGCGCCACCGCCATTGGACCACCCTGCTCCAGGCCCGGGCCATCGAAAACCAAGCTTTTGTTCTGGGCGTCAACCGAAGTGGGGCGGATCCCCACTTCCAGTATGCGGGTGGCAGTGCCCTGGTCGATCCCCATGGCGAAATCCCCGTCGAGGCCGGACCCAGCCCTGCTCTTCTCCGCGCCACCATCTCCGCGGAAACCGCCGCCGCATGGCGCGCCGCCTTCCCCGCCCTGCGCGACCGGCGAATCGACCTTTTTCCTGCATGACGCTGTCGTCCTCATCGTCGACTGCCCCGGCAGCCCCTGCCGGGGATGCGGTCCCGCTGACCCCGCTGCAACAGGGCATGTATTTCACATGGCTGCAGAATCCGGCGGCGGGGATCGACATGGAACAGATGGTCTGCCATCTGCCCGAGGCCGTGGACGCATCCCGGCTCCGGCAGGCATGGGAAACCCTCACGGCGGTCCATCCCATCCTCCGCACGACCTTCGAGGCAGACGGGGCCACCACCCATGCGGTCCTGCCTTTTCCGTGGCAGGAGCTGGAGTGGTCCATGGAAGGTGATGCTTCCCGGCTTGCGGGGTTTCTTGACGACGACCGCCGCACCCCGCTGCACCTGACAGAAGGACCATTGCAGCGCCTCACCCTGATCCGGTCCGGTCCTGACGACTTCCGCCTGATTTGGACCTTCCACCACATTCTCCTTGATGGCCGTGCCATCACCGCTCTGCTCCAACAAGTTTTTGCGCTTTACGATGACCCTGCGGCCCGGCTCCCGGCCCGGCCCTCATGGCAGGAACACAACCGTTGGCTGCAGGCCCATGACCCTACTCCGTCCGCTTCCTTCTGGCAAAATCACCTAACCGGGATCCAGGGGCCCACCCCATTGGTGGTCGACCACATCGTCCCGCTTGGGCATTCCACGACGCCACTCCCCGCCCAGGAGGAAGCCGATCTCCAGCTTGCCGTATCCCTGACAGATGACCTGCGGAATTTCGCCGCCGGGCATGGGCTGACGCTCAATATCCTGGTCCAGGGAGCCTTTGCCCTGCTCCTCGGCCGTTACGCCGGAGAAGACCAGGTCATCTTTGGCGCTACCCGGGCCTGCCGCCACACGCCGGTGCCGGATTCGCAAAAGATCATCGGCCTGCTCATCAATACCCTGCCGGTCAAAGTTGACATCCCCGCCCAACAGGCGCTGCTCCCATGGCTCAAGTCGCTGCGGCAACTGTGGCTGGACCTGCGGCCTCACGAACACACCCCGCTTTCCTTCATCCGCCGTGTCTGCGGGTTAAGCCCCTCGCAGGCACCCTTCAATCATCTGCTCGTTTTTGAAAATGACGATTACACCGGCACCCTCCGTGCTTCCGGCGGACCGGCCTTCTCCAAACGCAGTTTCCATTTGCGGGAACTCACCAGCGTCCCCCTCACGGTGGCGGTTTATGGCTCCACTGCCCTGCATCTGCACTGCGCATGGCAGCCTGCCCGGTTCGACCGCGAAACCATCCAGCGCCTGCTGGGCCACCTCGCCTTCCTGCTGGAGCAATTTGCCGCCGCCTCCCCGGACACGCTGCTTTCCACGTTTACCCTGACAACTCCTGCCGAACGCCAGTTTCTCCTCCACGACTGCCAGCCTGACAATCCCGGCTTCCCGTCCGATACCACCCTGCACAGCTGGTTGGCGGAAACCGCCGCCAAATTCCCCGGCCGGACCGCCGTCACCGCGGGAGAAACCCATTGGACCTATGCAGAACTCGAACGCCGCTCGACCAACATTGCGCGGGCGCTCATCACCTGCGGCGTCAGACCTGGCGATATTGTCGGTCTCTGCATGGACCGCCATGCCCTGCTTACGGCCTCGCTCCTGGGCATTCTGAAAGCCGGAGCCGCCTATCTTCCCATTGATCTGGCCTATCCCCAGGAACGCCTCGCCTTCATGCTTGAGGACGCCCGGGCCTCCCTTCTCCTCACAGAACGCTCCCTCGCCCCCAGGATCCCCGGAAATCCCGCCGCGACACTTTTCATCGAAGATATCAACGGGCTGGTCGAAGCTCCCGCTGGGCCATCAGTCTGCTCTCAACCCTCAACCCTCAACCCTCAACTTCCCCAAACCTCCCCCGATTCCCTCGCCTACGTCATCTACACCAGCGGCTCCACCGGTTTGCCCAAGGGCTGCCAGATTACCCACCGCAACGTGGTCCGCCTCATGAAAGCGACCGAACCGTGGTATGGCTTTGATGAGAACGATGTCTGGACGCTTTTCCACTCCACCGCCTTTGATTTCAGTGTCTGGGAACTCTGGGGTGCCCTGCTTTACGGTGGCCGCCTTGTGGTGGTCCCATGGCTCACCACCCGCAGCCCTGACGACTTTTTCCAACTGCTCTGCGAAGAACGCGTCACCGTTCTGAACCAGACCCCCAGTGCCTTCCGCCAGCTCATCAAGGCTGAACTTCCCGCCCGGACCGCCCATCCCGGACTACCCCCGCACCGCCTGCGCTACATCATCTTCGGGGGTGAATCCCTTGAAATGAAAAGCCTCAAACCATGGTATGACCGGCACGGTGACACGGCCCCGGTGCTGGTCAACATGTATGGCATTACGGAAACCACCGTCCATGTCACCTACCGCCCTCTGTCCTCCGCAGATCTTGATAGGGGCCCGGTCATCGGCACCCCGATTCCGGATCTCCAACTCTACATCCTCGACCCCCTCAACCGCCAGCCGGTCCCCCTTGGTGTCCCCGGCGAAATGTATGTCGGCGGAGCCGGTCTGGCAGCCGGTTATCTGCACCGCGACGAACTCACCGCCGAACGTTTTATTCCCAATCACCTGACCGGCAAGGGACGCCTTTACAAAACCGGCGACCTCGGCCGCTTCCTCCCCGTAGCAAGGCCCGTCCCGGCCTTGAGCAGAGCATCCGCCGCACCCCTGCCCATTGCCCCATCCCGCCCCAACCTGCCCCCAGAGTCACCTTACCCCCCCAAGCACAACCCATTCTTGGAAAACAAGGCCGGGACGGACCTTGCTACCCCCGATATCGAATACCTCGGCCGCATCGACTACCAGGTCAAAATCCGCGGCTTCCGCATCGAACCTGGCGAAATCGAAAATATCCTGACTTCACACCCCGCCGTCCTCGAAGCCGCCGTTCTCGCCCGCGAAGACCGCCCCGGCGACAAACGCCTCTGCGCCTACCTCGTCCCCGCCCCCACCCTCACAAATCATCTATCATCTAACTTAAATCATAAATCCCCCCCACCCTCCCCCGACGACCTCCGCGCGCTCCTCAGATCCCGCGTTCCTGACTACATGGTGCCTGCGGCTTTCGTGTATCTGGAAAAGTTCCCTGTCACCGCCAACGGAAAGCTGGACCGCAAGGCCCTGCCGGCTCCTGCTGCCGACGGCCCCGCCACCGCACGGCCGTTCCAGGCTCCTTCCACCCCCGCAGAGACTTTGCTCGCTTCCATCTGGGCCGCCGTGCTCCGGCTGGACCGCGTCAGCGCCACCGATCACTTTTTTGAAACCGGCGGCGACTCTATCCTTTCCATCCAGGTGATAGCCCGGGCCCGGGAGGCGGGCCTTGGCCTGACCCCGCGCCAGCTCTTTGAACATCCGGTGCTGGCCGACCTTGCTGCGGTGGCGACGCCCCTTCCGGCGCTTTCTTCGGTGACCGCCCATGACCCGACTTCCCCTTTTCCCCTCGCTCCCGTCCAAGGTTGGTTCTTTGAGCAGAAGCTTGCCGGCTCCCACCATTGGAATCAATCTTTCCTCTTCACCCTCACTGAGCGGCTGGACCCCGGGTTACTCGAGCGCGCCCTGCATTCTGTGGTCCGGCACCACCCTGCACTCCGTCTGCGGTTCCACCCGGAGAACCATAGCTGGAACCCTGCCATCGCACCGGAAGAAACGGCAGACTTGCTCGTCGTTTACCCTTCCCTGGAGAACCTTGAAGCCCGCTGCGCCCGGCTCCAGACCACCCTTGACTATCAAACCGGTCCCCTGCTCCGGGCCGCCCTATTTGATGCCGGGCAAGACCGCCCTGGCCGCCTTTGCCTTGCGGTCCACCACCTCGCCATTGACGGAGTCTCATGGCGCATCCTGCTGGAGGATCTTGAGACGGCCCTGTCAGGCCGTGCCCTGCCCGCTTCCACCACCCCATGGCCCGCGTGGGTCCGGCATGCGGCACTTTGGCCGTCCACCCCCGCCGCCCGGCATCAGCTGTCCTTCTGGCAGGCCCAAAGACCGCCCATGCGTCCCGGCGCGGAGGCCCTGACTTTGGAGCGCGACACCGTGGCCTGCACTATCCGGCTCACGGAGCAGGAAACCACCGCCCTGCTGCAGCAGGCACCCGCCGCATGGCACACGAGGATCAATGACCTGCTCCTGACCGCTCTGGCCATCGCCCACGGGAAACCCGTCCTGACCTTGAATCTCGAAGGCCACGGCCGCGAGGAATTCCTTGCCCCCGGACTCCCGGTGGACCGCACCATCGGCTGGTTCACCTCCCTCTTTCCGGTCAGGCTTGAACTTCCTTCCCATCATCCTGAAACGGCCATTCCCTCTATCAAGGAGCAGCTCCGGGCCATCCCCGGGCACGGAGCCGGCTATCCATTCCTCCTGCCGCTGCTGGAGGAGGCTGCCGGATCCGGCCCGGCCAATCCGGCCAGCCCCTGCCCGATGGTGTTCAACTACCTCGGCCAATTCGATGCCCTGACCGCAGGCAGCAGACTCTTCCGCTTTGCCCCGGAAGCAACCGGCCCGTGGCACAGTCCCGAGGCCACCCGCGCCCACGCCACGGAAATCAATGCCATGGTGGTGCACGGGTGCCTACAAACCACCTTTACCAGTGCCCTGCCGGTCCACACAAAGGAAACCCTGACTTCTTTTGCCCAGGCTTTTGCGGCTGCCCTCCGCAAGGTCATCAGTCACTGCCTCGGTTGTGCTGCCCCCCGGTTTACGCCTTCCGATTTCCCTCTCGCAGACCTCCCCCAGGATGCCCTGAACCTCCAGCTCGCCAGTGCACCGGAGATTACTGACATCTGCCGGCTCTCTCCGATGCAGCAACTTTTCTACAACGCGGCCCTGACCAAACCGAACGCCGGTTTTGATCAATGGCATTGCCGCCACCGGGGGCCGCTGGATGCCGCCGCCCTGGAATCTGCATGGTCCCGGGTCGTCGCCCGCCACTCCATCCTTCGCTCCACCTTTCACAGCGCCGGCCTTCCCCATGCGGTCATGGTCGTGCACCTGAATCCCACGCCGTCATTCACGCGGCTGGATGCGGACGGCCCGGATGCCATCATCCGTCTCCTCGCTTCCGATGCCGCACAAGTGAACGACCTGACCAAACCACCCTGCAGCCGGTTCACTCTGCTCCGTCTATCCGCAGAGGATCACTTTTTCTTATGGTCGGTGCCGGACCTGCAACTTGATGGCTGGTCATGGCCCATCGCTTTTGGAGAAGCCGCCGCGCTCTACCGCAGCCTCACCGCCGGAACGGTTCCCGGCTTGCCCTGCCCTCTACCCTATCGCGATTACCTGCACTGGCTCCGCCAACAGGACCCGGCGGCTTCCGATGCCTTCTGGCAATCGACTCTGGCCAGCCTCACCCATCCCACGCCCCTTCCGGTGGAAACTCTTCCAGGGCCCCGCAGTCCACGGCGCTCTATCCAAACAAAGTTGACGCTCCCGGCCGGGGCCACCCGGGTCATCACCGCCGCCGCACGCCGCCTTGGCATTACGCCAGGGGTGCTGGCTCAGGGAGCATGGGCCGCCTTGCTGGGTCATGCTGCGGGAAAGCCGGAAGTGGTGTATGGATCCGCCTTCTCCGGCCGCCCCACCGACTTGCCTGGTGCCGGAAAAATGGTCGGTCCTTTTGTCAACAATCTCCCCGTCCGGACCGTCACCGATCCTGCCCAACCGGTCACGGCTTTCCTGCGGCAGCTTCACGCCCACCTGACGGACCTCACCGCGCACCAGTTCACCCCGCTGCCCCGCATCCAGGATCAATCCGGAATCCCGTGGCGGTTCCGGCTTTTTGACAGCCTGCTGGTTTTCCAGAACTATCAAGTCGATCCCCGCCTCACCCGGCTCGGGCCGGAAACCACCCTGACGGATTTTTGCGGCCCGGTGCATACCAATTTTCCCCTCACCCTGGTGGTCACCCCCCGGGGCGGACCGGCTTCATCCGGTGACGCCCCGGCATCCACGGTGGCCCCAAATGCAGAGGAGGCACCCCCTCCATGGGATCTGCTGCTTGTGCACCAGGAGGCGGCGTGTTCCACCACCCGTGCCCAACAGATCCTCTCCGCCTTCAGCGACTTGCTGCAATCTTTTGCGGCCTGCCCGGAGCAGCCTCTGGGCCTCCATTTCGGGGCCCTGGCCCTGCCATCCGGATGTTCGCCTGCGCCGGAGTCTGCCAGCCCCGCCACCCCCGCTTCCCCGCCATTCTGTGCTCCGCGCACGCCAATGGAACACCGCCTCGCCCGGATCTGGCAGCGGGCCTTCGGTCTCACCGTCATCAGCACCACTGACAACTTTTTTGCTCTGGGGGGCCACTCCCTGCTCATGCTGCGGGTGCACCAGGCCATTTGTCAGGAACTTGCCCGCCCGTTGCCGGTGGTGGCCCTCTTCCAATACCCCACCATCGCCACCCTGGCGGCCTATCTTGATCCTTCCCGGGCTCCGGCACCCGGCACCACCTCCAACGTTCTCCAGAACCGCGCGGCCGCTGCCCGCGCGGCCGTGCAGCGGGCTGCGGCCGCCCGCCGCTGAGTTCCCTGTTAGCAATGCCACCCGATCCTCACATTTCTCCCGCTGCGGCTTCCGGCCCCGAAGGCATTGCCATCGTGGGCATGGCGGGCCGTTTTCCCGGCGCGGAAACCCTGGCTGCCTTCTGGGACAACCTGACCGCAGGCCGCGAAACCATTTCCACCATCCCGCCCGGGGAAATTCCACCGGAGGAAAACACGCTTGATCCCGGTTACGTGCCCCGGCGGGGCGTGATTGATAAACCCGAATGGTTCGACGCCGCCTTTTTCAACATCGGTCCCCGGGAAGCCGAAGTGATGGATCCCCAGCAAAGGCTTTTTCTGGAAGCCTGCTGGCATGCCCTCGAAAACGCCGCCTGTGACCCGTCGCGTTACCCCGGAGCCATCGGCGTTTACGCCGGCATGTCCAACAGTTCATGGGTTCAGCACCAGGTCCTCCCCAATGCGGAACTCCGCAGCCGGTTTGGCTATGAGGGCACCATGATTGCCAACGAAAAGGACTATCTGGCCACCCGGACCGCCTACAAACTCAATCTGCGCGGCCCGGCCCTGAACATCTACACCGCCTGCTCCACCTCCCTCGTCGCAGTTTGTCAGGCGGTCCAGGCTCTGCAGGCCTACGCTTGTGATGCCGCCCTCGCCGGCGGCGTCAGTATCAAGTGGCCCCAGCACCGCGGCTACACGGCCCAGGAAGGCAGCCTCTATTCGCCCGACGGCCATTGCCGGCCTTATGATGCCGATTCCCGCGGCACCGTCTTCTCCAATGGTTTGGGGGTCGTCCTGCTGAAGCGCCTTGAAGACGCCCTGCGTGACGGAGACACCATCTGGGCTGTCATCAAAGGAGCCGCCCTCAATAACGATGGCGGGGAAAAAGCCAGTTTCACCGCTCCCAGCGTGGACGGCCACGCCGAGGTCATCGGGCTTGCCCACGCTCTGGCCGATATCGATCCTGACACCATTTCCTATGTGGAAGGCCATGGCACGGCCACCCCTATCGGCGACCCCATTGAAGTCGCGGGCCTGACCCGGGCTTTCCGCCTGAGAACATCCCGCAGGAACTTCTGCGGCCTGGGGTCCCTCAAATCCAATACCGGGCACATGGATGCCGCCGCAGGCATCGGCGGGCTGATCAAAACCGCCCTGGCTCTCCACCACCGCCTACTCCCTCCCACCCTGCATTTCACGCGTCCCAACCCCGCGCTTGGTCTGGAGGAGAGTCCCTTTTTTGTGGTCGACAAACTTCAGCCATGGACGTCCCCTCACCCCCTGCGGGCCGGGGTGAGCAGTTTTGGGGTCGGCGGCACCAATGCCCACGTGGTCTTGGAGGAGGCACCGGCCCGCCTCCCCTCCGGCCCGCCTAACCGCCCGCAGCAACTCCTTGTCCTCTCCGCCAAAACCCCCACCGCTCTGACGACCGTCTGCGCCAACCTCGCGGCACACCTGGAATCCACCTTTTCAAAACTCAAAGCTCAAGTCCCAGAGCCTCTTCTCGCCGACCTGGCCCACACCCTCCAAACCGGCCGCCAGGTCTTTCCCCACCGCCATGCCGTCGTCGCTTCCACTCCTGAGGAGGCCATCACCCGGCTGCGCACCCCCGTCCCTGCCACCCGCCCCGAATCGAAAGACCTCCCTGTCGTCTTCCTCTTCCCCGGCCAGGGCTCGCAGCATTCCAACATGGGATGCGAAACCCACGCGTCGGAACCGGCCTATCAGAAAGCCTTCGACGCCTGCGCCACCCTCTTCGAGGCAGAAAGCATCAATCTTTACGCCTTGCCCGACCTCAACGAAACCCGTTATACCCAGCCTGCCCTCTTCGCCGTCGAATACGCGCTTGGCAAACTCCTCCTCTCATGGGGCATTAGACCCTCAGCCATGCTGGGCCACAGCATCGGCGAATATGTGGCTGCCACCTTGTCAGGGGTTTTCTCCCTCCAGGACGCCGTCAAGCTCGTCGCCCTTCGTGGCTGCCTTCTCTGGGAACAACCCCGGGGGTCCATGCTGGCGGTGCGCCTCCCGGAAGCCGGTCTCCACCCGCTCCTCCCTGCCTCCCTCGACATCGCCGCCCTCAACGCCCCGGGCCTAACGGTCGTCTCCGGACCCAGTGAAGCTATCGAGGCTTTTGCCCTGACTCTTGAAACCACCGGTCACTACGCCCGGAGGCTCCACACCAGCCACGCCTTCCACAGCAGCATGATGGACCCCGCGCTGGAACGCTTCCGCGCCGCCTTCACCGGAGTCACTCTCCACCCCCCGCAGATTCCTTACATTTCAAATCTGACCGGCCAGTTCATCACTGCCGCCGAAGCCACCGATCCCGACTACTACGTCCGCCACCTCCGGCATGCCGTCCGCTTCGCCGATGGCATCGCCACCCTTTGTCAGACCGGACCCTGCCTGTTCCTGGAAACAGGCCCCGGGACCTCGCTAGCCCCCCTCGCCAAACAACACCCCGCCGCATTGCACAGCACTGCCATCTCCCTCCTCCCTCCGGCCAAGGATGCGGGAGCAGGGGAATGCCACACTTTACTGGAGGCGCTGGGCAAGGCCTGGGGTGCCGGTGTGACCATCGACTGGGCTGCCTTCCACGCTCACACCCGCCGCCTGCGCCTACCGCTTCCAGGATATCCTTTCGAGCGTCAACGCTATTGCCCTGACACTATCCTCCCGCCCGGCACCACCCGCGAAGGAGAAGCATGGATCCAGCTTCCCGCAGGCCCTTCAATCGATAATAGGATAGCACAAAACGACTTGGATTCCATCGACCGCAGAGCGGTCAAGGCAGGTAGCCGTGGACTTCAGTCCACGGACTCGGGTCCCGGGAATTTGCTGTCGCAGAGCGACACCGGAATCGCGGGAAGTCCCGCCGGAGCCAGCAGACGGGACGCCTGTGCTCCTCCATCGCGCCGCGACCACCTTGCCGCCGAACTGGGCACCCAGCTCCATCAAATCTCCGGCCTCGACACCACCACCGCCGATCCCGCCACGCCTTTCCTCGACCTTGGTTTTGATTCGCTCCTCCTAACTTCCGCATCGACCTCCCTCAAAAAATACTTCGGCCTCAAAATCACCTTCCGCCAGCTCATGGAAGACCAGGGCAGCATCGCTGATCTGGCCACATGGCTGGATGCCCAGCTTCCCCCTGGCAAATTCCTGCCGGCGACCGCAGCAAGGCCCGTTCCGGCCTTGGGCACTGACTCTGCCGGCAGTTTGGGGTCATGCTCCTCCCGGGGCCAAGACCGGGACGGCCTTGCCACAGGCTCAACCGCCGACCGACTTGCCGTCATCGAAGAGCAAATCCGCGCCCTGCGCTCCAGCCTGGCGAAAGACTCCGCTTCCACCACTTCCAGCTACTCCGTCCCTGTCAAATCCCTCAAAGGCAGCGACGGACAAAAGATCGCTTTCGGTCCCTTCAGGCCCATCGCACGCACCAGCGATGGCAGCCTGACTCCCCCACAACAAGACCACCTTGCCGGCCTCATCGCGGCTTACACCGCGAAATACTCCAAGGCCAAAGCCTTCACCGCCGACCATCGCGGGGTCTTCGCCGACCCTCGCGCGGTGGCCGGGTTCAACTTGCTCTGGAAGGAGATGGTTTTCCCGGCGGTCACCGAACGCAGCGAAGGAGCCTATCTTTGGGACACCGACGGCAACCGTTGGCTCGATGTGGTCCACGGCTTTGGACTGGGCTTTTTCGGGCACCGCCCCAAATTTGTTACGGATGCTCTCCATGCGCAAATCGACCAGGGATTTGAAATCGGTCCCACCTCCCCGCTGGCCGGTGAAGTGGCGCATCTCATCCGGAAGTTCAGCGGTCAGGAACGGGTTGCCTTCTGCAACACCGGATCCGAAGCCCTGATGGCAGCCATCCGCACCAGCCGCACCGTCTCCGGCCGCAACCTGATCGCCATGTTTGCCGGCGCCTATCATGGGATATTCGACGAGGTGCTGGCGCGGCCTTTGGTGACCAATGGCGAACTGCGTTCCATCCCGATTGTTCCCGGCATCCCCGATGCCGCCCAGGCCAGCATCCTTGTTCTTGAATACGACAACCCCGAGTCCCTCGAAATCCTGCAGCGCCATGGTGGTGATATCGCCTGCGTCCTCGTCGAGCCCGTCATGTCGCGGAGGCCGGATGTGGTCCCGGTCGATTTTGTCAGGAAACTCCGCTCGATTACCCGTGAAACCGGCACAGCTCTGGTCTTTGATGAAGTGGTCCTTGGCTTCCGCACCGGACCGGGGGGAGCCCAGCAGTTTTTTGGAATCAAAGCCGACTTGGTTACTTACGGCAAAGTCCTGGGTGGCGGAATGCCGCTGGGCGTGCTCTGCGGACAGCGCCAATACATGGATGCCCTCGACGGAGGGGCATGGCAATACGGCGATGACTCCATGCCGGAAGTGGGCGTCACTTTTTTTGCCGGCACCTTTATCCGTCATCCGCTGACGTTGGCGGCTGCCCGCGCCGTCCTAAGAAAGCTCGAGGAATCCGGCCCTGCCCTGCAACAGGAAGTGGATGCCAAAACAAGGGATTTTGTGGACCGCCTCAATGCCCTCCTGGAGCGCGCCGGGGTGCCGGTCAAAGCCACCCGCTTCAGCAGTATGTGGATGCTCAACGCCGATCCCGGACTCAAGTTTTTCGGCCTGCTCTACTATCACCTCCGGCTGCGCGGCATCCACCTCTGGGAAGGACGGCCCGGGTTCCTCAGCACGGCCCACAGTCCCCACGATGTGGCGGAAATCCTCACCGCTTTTGCTGAATCCATCGGGGCCCTCCAGAACGGCGGGTTTTTCCCGCGTCCCGAAGTCCGCACCGCTCCGCTTACTCCGGCCCAACAGGAAATGCTCCTGGCTTCCCGCCTCAGTGAGGAAAATTCCCTGGCCTGTCACGAATCCCTTGCCGTGGACCTCGCGGGGCCGCTTCAGTCCATCGCCCTGCAAGCAGCCCTGAATCAGCTCGCGGCCCGCCATGAGGCGCTGCGCACCGGCTTTGACCCGGACGGGGGCACCATGGTGATTCAGCCCCACAGCTTTCTGCCCTTAACCATAGAGGATCTTTCCGGGCTGCCGCCGGAGGCTGCGGCGCGGATAAGTGAGGAGGCTGCGCAAACCCAGTTCCTGACACCATTTGATCTGGCTCAACCACCGCTGATGCGGGCGCGGCTGCTCAAGTGGGATGCCAATCATCATCGCCTCATCCTGACGGGACATCACCTCATTTGCGATGGCTGGTCTTATGGAGTCCTGATGCACGAACTCCCCACGCTCTACCGCCAAGCCTGCGGGGAGGCGCTTTCACCGCTCGATCCAGCCCCGTCCTATGCGGCGTATGCGGAAAGCCGCAACGCCGTAGCCCACCGGGGCGGGTTCGACGCCGCCAGGGCCTGGTGGCGCAGCCAGTTTTCCAGTCTGCCCCCGCCGCTGGCCTTGCCTGCCGACCTGCCACGGACGGCCGCCACTCCGCTGGCTGCGGAGTCGTTAAGGGTGCCGGTTTCTGCAGAATTATCGGAACGCCTGCGTCACTATTGCCGCACCCGCAAAGTCACTCCCTATGTGGCCTTGCTCACCGCATGGCAATGCCTGCTCAGCCGCCTCACCGGCCAGGAGGATCTGATCATCGGCACCCCCATGGCGAACCAGCCCGCCACCGGGCAAAACGGTCTTGTGGGTCACTGTGTCCAATTTCTCCCTCTCCGCCTCCGCCTGCCGGAAAACACCAGCACCGCTGCCCTGCTGGAGCAGAACAAACAACAATTCCTCGCAGCCCGGGAACACCTCGACTGCACCCTCGGAGAAATCCTTGATCAACTTCCGGGAATCAGCGCGGCGGACCGGCAGCGTTTGGTCAGGACCACCTTCACCCTGGAACCAGCCCCGGCAGCATTGGATCTGGGTGGAGGAATCCGGGGCGGATTCCAACTCAATGCCAAGCGCCGCCTCACCTTTGATCTCAGCCTCTTTGTTTTCCAAAATGGCGGAGGATTCCACCTCCTTTGCGTCTACCGCAGCCACCTGTTCCTTGCCACCACCATCGAACGCTGGATGCAGCACTATCTGATTCTTCTGGATACGATGATCGCCGCTCCGGAAACGCTGGTGTGCCAACTGCCCCTGCTCTCCGGACCATCGCAAAAACAGATCCTGACGCATTTCAACGACAGCGGCTGCCCCGCCCCGCCCCCCGTCACCGTCACCGCGCTTTTCGAGGAAATCGCCGCGTCCTCCCCGGATGCTCCCGCCATTCTCCAGGAGGACCGCATCTGGACCTATGCGGCCCTGAATGCCGCCGCCAACCGGATCGCCGGCGTCCTGACGTCCTGCGGAGTGAAGCGCGGCGACCGTGTCGCCGTGTATGCCGGCAAGTCCTTCGAACTGGTGGCCGGCTTGCTGGGAATTCTGAAGGCCGGCGCCGCCTACGTCCCGGTCGACCCCGCCTATCCGGGGGAACGTGTCGAATTCCTCATCCGGGATGCCGGCGTCCAATTAGTCCTAACCGATACTTGGCATGCCCCGGGCGTTCCTGGTGGCCGGCAAACCCTGCTGCTGGAAGATGCGATGGGCGGGGAGGACCAAGGCAATCCCCGGCCCGGCACCGGGCCGGAAGACCTTGCCTATCTGATTTATACTTCCGGCTCGACTGGTCTCCCCAAAGGGACCGCAATCCCTCACCGGGGCATTGTCCGGCTGGTCCGGAATACCAATTATGCGGTGCTGGACCGCCATCAGACTTTTTTGCTCGCCGCTGCCCTTTCCTTTGATGCCAGCACTTTCGAATTGTGGGGGCCCCTGCTGAATGGCGGACGCCTTGCCCTGCTGCCGGAAGGACAAATGTCTCTTGAAGCGATTGGGGGCACCATCCGCCGGCATGGAGTGACCACCCTCTGGCTCACCTCAGGACTTTTTTCCATGATGGTCGATGAACGGCTGGAGGATCTGAGACCGCTGCGCCAACTGCTGGCCGGCGGGGATGTGCTTTCCCCGGCCCATGTGCGCCGGGCCATGGCCGCCCTGCCCGGGATCCGGCTCATCAATGGTTATGGGCCCACCGAAAACACCACCTTTACCTGCTGCCACACCATCACTCCGGCAGACGCGGAAAGCGGCCTGATACCCATTGGCAAACCAGTCGCCCACACCTCCGTCTACATCCTCGACCGCAACCGCCAACCGGTGCCGCCCGGAGTGCCAGGAGAACTGTGGACGGGCGGGTTAGGCATGGCCCATGGCTACTGGAACCGTCCGGATCTCACTGCGGCTCAATTTGTCAGGGATCCTTTTTCCTCCGACCCCGAAGCACGGCTCTACCGCACCGGGGATCTCGCAAGGTGGCGCGCGGATGGGGTGCTGGAATTCCTCGGCCGCAACGACACCCAGGTGAAGATCCGGGGCTTCCGCATCGAGCCCGGCGAAGTCGAGAATGTCCTTGGCCGGCATCCTGCGGTGGAAAAATGCTGCGTCGCCGCCATGGGGGGGGATGCCGCTGGAAAAGTGCTCGCTGCCTGGGTGGTGCTCCGTCCCGAATGGCCCGCCACGGCGAAGGAACTGCGCGAAACCATCCGCCATGAACTACCCGACTACATGGTGCCGGCAGTGGTGATTCCGGTGCCGGCCCTGCCCGTCACTGCCAATGGCAAAATCGACTACCGCTCCCTCCCGGATCCGGAAAACACGCCGGCTTCTGACAGGGAATGGACCCCGCCCCGGACCGGCACGGAGAAGCGGCTTGCCCACCTTTGGCAGCAGGTTCTTGGCCGCAACCACCTCGGACCGGACTCCGACTTTTTTGAAACCGGTGGCACGTCCTTGACTGCCCTGCGGCTCATTCAGAAAATCCGTCAGGATTTTGCCGTAACCCTGCCCCTCGGTGCCCTCTTCAGGTCCCCCACGCTGGGCCAGTTGTCCGAAGTGATCGATCACGCCGGCGACCGTCCCGGGATGCGTCCCGCGGGTGATGCCCTCTCCTGCCTTCAAAAAGGCACCGGCGGCACTCCGGTTTTCCTGATCCACGGCGGGGACGGCGGAGCCCTCTTCTACCGCTCCCTGCTGCCGCAACTGGGGCCGGAATTTCCGGTCTACATTCTGGAATCTCCCGCCCTGACCGATGACGACTGGCTGCTCGCCCGCAAAAATGTCGAAACCACGGCGCACCATTTTATCACTCTGATGCAGAGTATCCAGCCGGAGGGGCCCTATCATATCGGCGGATTTTCCTTCGGCGGCCTAGTGGCCTACGAAATGGCCCAGCAACTCCGCGCCACTGGCCAGACCACGGAACATCTCATCATGTTCGATACCGAAAACCCCGGCGTCGGGGTGCGCCTGTTGACCCTGACAGAACGGCTGGCCGCAGGCTGGCGTCAGGGTGGACAGGGTCTGGGCACCCGCATCAAGGGATTGAGTGCCCGCATCGGGACCGGGCTGAAAGCCAAATTGCACCGGGACGCCGGGATCGCCCAAGCCCGGGCCCTGCTGGAAGCTGGCACCGCAGCCTCCGGCCCGCTCCGCATCGTCCAGGTCCGCGAAACCCATGTCGACGCCATGAGCGCCTACAAAGTCAAGCCTTATCCGGGCTCCCTCCTTCTGCTCCGCTCCACCGCAGAAAATGACAAATATGAACGGCTCCCGGACTACGGCTGGGGCACCATGGTCCGGTCGGTGGAAATCCGGGATGTGCCCGGCAATCACCTCGAACTCTTTGACGCCCCCTGCGCCGATGTGCTGGCCTCACAATTGCGCCTCGTCCTGGTGGGGAATCTCAAACCCCACACCGCTTCCGTCCCCCAGCTTGCCTCCCCTTCCTGATGCCTCCTTCCGGCCACGCCCTGCCAGCGGCCCATGTGCAATTCTTCTGCACGGGGGGCCCGCCTGACGCCGGAACCCTCGCGGTGCTTTCCCCGGAGGAACAAGTCCGCGCCAGCCGTTTCCACTTCGACCGTGACCGCCACCGCTGGACCAACGGCCGCGCCTGGATCCGCCGCACCCTCGGGAATTACCTGGGCCTCGACCCCGCCTCCCTGCGGATCATGGCCGAACCCGGAGGACGGCCCTATCTTCCTGACATTTGTGGATTCGATTTCAACCTCTCCCACACCGGCGACTGGATCGCCCTCGCAATATGTCAGGACGGCCGCATCGGCGTGGACCTCGAAACCATCGACCCCACTTTCCCGGCACGGGAAATCGCCCGTGAATTCTTTCTCCCCGAAGAATGCCAATGGATCGCTAACGGTCCGGTCGACCGCTTTTTCCAACTCTGGACCGCCAAGGAAGCCCTCATGAAGGCCACCGGACGCGGCCTGTCCCTCACCCCTGACAGGATCCGGGTTTCCATCCGGGACGGACATCCGGCGACGGTGACGAATCTCGAAACCGATGAGACCTTCCCTGTCACCACCTGGCCCGGCCCTCGCGGCACCATTGCGGCGGCAGTGCTAACGTAGCCCGACTTTCCAAAGTCGGGTCCCTCAGTGGTGTTGGAAACCCGACTTTGGAAAACCGGGCCAGGTCTCAGCGGCTTCCGCCTGCGAACAGGTGGATCACGCGGGCGATGTCCGGATCGTTTTCCGCATTATCCAGCTTTGCGGCAACCTCCATTCATTTCGGTTCAAACGGGTTGTCACCTGTCAGGCAAAAAAGGAACAGACCGTCCGTTCTGACGGGAAGCCGGATGTTCCGGCTGGCACACGGGACACCAGCAGGCGGTGCGGCCGCGCAGGGTTTCCCGGAGGAGCGGGGTGCGGCAGGATCTGTCAGGGCAAAGCCCCCCATCCTTCCACCGGTGGCGCATGAGCCATGAGGCCGGGGGATCGGACCAGTCCACCGCGATGGTCTGCATGCTTTTGCGGCAGATGGTCCGCAGGACTTTGCGCAGGGCGGCCGGATCCACCGACCCGGCCGGCACGGCGGGATGGAGTTTGAGTTGCCAGCAAACTTCATCGGCCATCCAGTTGCCGATGCCGGGAAACCACGCCTGATCCAACAGCAGCGCTTTGAGCGGACTGCGGGCATGCCGCTCCAGGGCTTCTTTTACCCGGCTCACCGTGAAGCCAGGCGCATGGATTTCCGGCGGGAGCGCCTGCCATGCCGCAGGAGGGCCGGTCTTGGATTCATCCAGCCTGACCGCACCGAACATCCGGAAGTCGCGGAATATGAGCGCGGTGGAATGGGTGAAGAGCACGAGATGATCGTGCGCGGCGGGAGTATGGCCGGGATCGGCGGTGAGGAGTTCGCCCGTCATGCCAAGGTGACCAGTGAGCCACAGTCCGGCGCTGAATTCAAACAACAGGTTCTTGCCATGGGTGCGGGATTGCCGGTAGCTCTTCCCCCGCAGAGCCTGGAACCCTGACGCTGCGCTTTGCCGGAAGAAGCGCGGTTTGGGGCCGGTATGAACCCGCTGGATTTTCTGTCCCAGACCGGAATCCCATTGCGAGGCGTAATAGGCAACTTCGGCGAGTTCTGGCATGGGAAGGAGTGGAAAAAAGAAAGCGGGCCCCTGCTGGAGCGCCGAAGAGACAGCTTGAGGCCGATGCCACAGATCCAACGGATGGGCAAGGATTCTGGAAGCACAAGAAACTTCAAAATCACGGAGGCTTCAACCCACCTAACCTCCTCCGTGTCGATCCGTAAAATCAGGAGTATCCGTGGCCCTTCATTTAGCCCCCGCCCCCGCCCCCGCCTCGGCCTTGGCGAGATGGTCGAGCAATTCCGCGGGAGGATCCGGCTGGGCGAGTTCCACCGCCCTCCGGAGATGCTGCAAAGCCGTGGGATAGTCCTGCTTCAGAAAATAATACCAACCGAGGCTGTCAAGGTAAGGCGCATGATCCTTCACCAGATCGTTGGCGGTGCGGAGGAGTTCGCCGGCCGCATCGAGGTTTTTGTTTTGCGTCAACCAAAGATAAGCGAGGTCGTTGTAAGCGGGGGCCGCCCGATGGGGCTCTTTAGGCGGAGCTTTTTCGATGGATTGCCGGTAACGCGCCTCGGCTTCCCCGATACGCCCGGCCCGCTGGGCCACGCCTCCCCAACTGTAATAAAAAGCTGAGTCCAACAACCGCGGCTGCTTGTCTTTGGCGAGGGTTTCTGCTTCCGCGAGGGAGGCAAGGGCGGCGGGATGGTCCCCTTTTTCCGACAGGACACGCGCCTGGAGATACAGCAGAGAGGGGGCGTTAGGATTGAAAAAGATCCCGCGTTTGACCAGCGTCAGGGCCTCGATGGTGCGCTTGGCCTGAAGCAGTTCGTTCACCGTCGCCGCGTAGTCGCGGGGGTCCCCGCTTTCGAGACGCAGCAATTCCGCGCGGTGGGTCAGGGCTTTGGCCGGATCCGTTTTTTCGTGCAGGGAGGCGAGAGCTTTATGGGAAACGGTATCGCCCGGATTGATGCTGACGAGGGATTCGAAAAGGCGGATCGCTTCCTCCTCGCGGTTGGCCATGCGCAGGAGTTGTCCCAGTTTCTGACGGGTTTTGAGATCACCAGGACGGGTGGCGGCGGCCTTTTCATAAAGGGCCAAGGCCCGGGCCGGTTGACGGTTCCTAGCAAAAAAGTCGCCCGCGATTTCCTGGACGTCAGGGTCGTCCGGCGCCAGCGTCAGGGCTTTTTCGAGGCCCGTGCTGACGAGGGCAAAATGCTTTTGGTAGGTTTCCCGGTCGTCGAGCGGATAGGCATTCCGGGCCGGAGTGACTAAGCCGAGCCAGTAAGCCGGATCCTTGCTGGAAGAGCGCAGGGCCGCATCAATCACCCCTTGGGCCTTGTCGCGGTGCTGGTCGGCCAGATGAAGCCGCACGAGATGGTGAATCGCCGCAGTGGAACCCGGGAATTTGGACACGGCGTCTTCGGCGGTGCGGCGGGCCCGCAATTGCAGTTCCGGAGCCCCATGGTGATGCTTTTCCAGGAAACGGGCCAAGGTCAGGAGCGCCTCCGGATCCTTGGGGAACCGCACCACCGTTTTCTCCAGCAAAGCGAGGGCCTCATTCAGCCTGCCGGTCCGGGTAAACAGGTCCACCAGTCGCTGGTTGAGGGAGGGATGGCCCGGGTCGAGCGCTGCGGATTCGAGGTAGACTTTCAGGGCCTGAGCATCATCCGCTTCCTGCTCAAGGCGGCGAGCTTTGTAAAAAAGGGAAAGCGCCGCCGCCCGCCGGGACGTCGCCGCTCGCACCGCTTCCGGGGGGGAAACCACGGCCCCAGGCTCAAAACCGGGCATGACCGATGCCCACGGAGCTGCCTTGGTGGCATCGGCGTGGGTCATGGACAGGGGAAACGCGACCAGCAATCCAGCCAGTCCGGCCAGCGCGGCGGGGCGCAGAAATCGGAAGTGGCCAGCGGGAAGCGGGACAGACATCCGGGATTTCATGCTCCCGAGGCTGCGGGACTAGGACTTGTAGCGCAAGCGCTTCTTGTGCCGGTTGGCACGCATGCGCTTTTTCCGCTTATGCTTGTTGATCTTGGTCTTTCTCCGTTTTTTGAGCGATCCCATAAATTAGTCGGTGTTGCAGGTGGCCCGGGAACCGGGGGAGCGGGACTTAAAACGGGTGCGGAAAGTTTGCAAACAGAAATCCCGCCCCAGGAAGGTTTTTGAATGAGGGGCGGCGGCGTGGGGACCGCCGGGATTTAGAGAGGAGGCAGTGGTGGAGAGGGTCACTGCGGCCTTCCTTCACGGTGAGCTTGTTGACCAGCATCGGCCCGGCGTGCAATTTCCCCGATTTTTTCATAGAGATCTAACAGAAGAGTCTGGAGTGCGTGCGGCTTGCCGCCGCTTTCCCACAGGCAGCCTGCTGCCGTTTTCGGGCAAGGTCAGGCACGGAGCGGGATCCACTCCCCGGCGGCGCGGGCAAGCCCACTGGATAAAGCGGCGGCAAGCCGCACGCACTCCAAAATGGGTTCCGCACCTGCCCCTCCGACAAAATCGATTTGCCCCGGCTATGCCGGACATAGCACAGGCACGGGTCATCGGAAACTTCGCTTTCTCCTCTGCCCCTACTCTGAGCGGGCACCAAAAAGCCCCGCCCGAACGCCAATCTGCCGGGCCAGCAAAAACCCCGCCGGTGGGCACGGGCGGGGTTTGGCGGAAGGAGAGTGAATGAATGCGGACCGTCGTCAGCGCTCAGTTCGCCCGGCCGAGGTAGGTGCCGTCCTCCGTTTTCACGCTGATTTTTTCGCCGGGATTGATGAAAAGGGGCACACCCACCCGCAGGCCGGTTTCCATGATGGCGTCCTTATACACGTTGTTGGCGGAATCGCCCTTCACGCCTTCCGGAGCTTCGGCCACCACCATGACCATGGATGCCGGGAGTTCAATCGTGGCAGGCACGTCATCCGTGAAGACTACCACATACTTCTGCCCCTCGATCAGGTAATCCTTCACGTCGGAGATGATGTTGTCGTTGAGCGTCACGTCGTCGTAGGTGACGAGGTGGAGGAAATGATAGCCGCCGCTGTCCTTGTAGCTGTATTCGTAGTCCTCCTTGGTGAGGTTCACGCTGTCGAGCGACTCGTTGGACGTCATGCGCAGATTGTGCACCCGGCCGGTGCCGATGCTTTTGATGGACATCTGAACGTAGGACGCCATGCGGGGTGGGGTCTTGAGTTCGGTGCCCGTGACGAGACAGACGTCGCCATTGTATCGGACGGCGTGCCCTTTGCGAAGATTGATGACCGGTGTGGATGCCATAGGGCGGCTGAGATAGACCGGTTTTGAAACCATTGCCAACCCCGATTTCGGGAAAATCCAAGCACGGGCTCCGGCAGCCTGCCAGAGCAGGCTTCCAAGCATTGGAGTGTGCAGGTTAGGAGAGAATGATCAAGGATCAGGCACCCGGCTTCCTCGGCTTGCCGACAAAGCCTTCAGTCTTGTGCAGGGCGAGAGCGGCGAGGAACTGCGCCGGTGCGTAAATCAAAAGCGAAGACTCGCGAAAATCCGCTTCATTCCGGGTCACGATACAATCGGCACCTGCGAGAGCGGCGGAATGATGCAAAACGGCATCCTCGAAATCCGAAAAACGGTCGTGCAGCGCGGAATCAATCACGGACTGATTGACTGGCGTAACGGTGCAAATAGCCGTCAGGTCCTTGAGTCTCTCCACGGTTTCCTTGGCCCCAAGGTGACGCCGGACAAGGTAGAAAACGGTCGTCACTGTCGTGGCGCAGACCGCTGCCACAAATTCACCCCGCTCCGCTCGGTCAAGCACCAGGGACGAATCCGCGAAAAATGGCTCACGCCGGGTGAGGACATCCACGATGACATTGGTATCGATTAAGGCATTCACGCGTGCTTGCGCTCCAAATGGTCGATGTAATCTTCAAGATCGGAATCCGCTGGGGGAATACATCCCGCCAGTCGTCGGGTTCTCGGGGCGAGACGTTCGAGACCTGAATCCGAAACGTCTTTGTTGGCCGCAAGGGAGGTAAAATAATCCGAAACCAGTTTGGAAACGGAGACCCGTCGTTCGGCCGCAGTGCGCTTGGCCACAGAAACCAATTCTTCAGAAACGTGAAGCGTCAATTTTGACATGACGTAGCATTCATCCAAAACGCACGTCGTGCAAGTAGCTTCTGGGACAAGACAGAGGGAGTGAGAGGGGGATGTTGCCGCAATTCCGGCGGATCTTAATAGGGTAGATTACCCCAAACGTGAGGACGGGAAATGGCAATTCCCCTGAAAACGACCTGACCCACCAAGCCCCATCTCTGCGGTCCGATAGGGGTAATTGCTATTTGTAGAAGGAAATAGCAAAATAGGGGCAAGTTTCCGTGATCTGCCATGGGATAGCCCGAAGCCTTGACCGCAGGGCGGTCGCGGATGTTAGCCGTGGGCTTCAGCCCACGGATAACCCGGATAGGAAAGTTTGCCGCAGAGCGGCAAAGGAGGGAACACCAGAACGCCAGTCCATGGCAAGCTGGATCCGGCGTCGCGCGGCGACGCACCGGGGTTGTGCACCTGCCGGGGGCTGAAGCCCCCGGCTACCTTCCGCGACCGCTCTGCGGTCCAGCCCCGCTTGATCAACCCTAACGGATAAGGCCCAGGCGGTCGGCTGTAATACCATGATTGCATCTCTGGCGTGCGCCCGGGTGAAAGGATCCTGACAAGGAATCGGTCGATGTCGGTCTCGATCAGGTCCAACCGGTAGTCCCGCGGTGGCTCTTTCCCTGTGGCTCCATCGACTCGTCCATTGGATTCCCCACGAAGCTGCACAGCTTCAGAAAGGCGTTTCAAAATCTTCACCGGTGGACAGGTAATGGGTTTTTTGGCGAAAGTCTACTAATGGTAGTCCCCTTGGAGTCCGGGCTGAGGGAGCGGATCTTCAGAACAAACGGGTTGAGCCGGGACAACAGGGCCGCCTTCTGGCCCTCCGGGGTGGCGCGGGCTCCTTCCCGGGCATCGCGCAGGCTTTACACTGCCACCTCCGACAGAAAATTACCCGGTTATTTGCCTTTTGCTATTTGTATATGGAAATAGCAAAATAGGGGCAAGTTTCCGTGATCATGTGGAAGGAGAAGTAGCCTAAATCGGGGATAGACCCGCGCTGGACCAAGTTCACCGCTGAAAACCAGGGATTAAACATACGACTCAATTGATAAAGAAATGGCAATAATGGCAGCAAATATTCCTTTGCGGATGGTAACTTGATTTACGTGCGGCTTTTTCATCTTTAAGAATTTGGCAGTCATGCCGCGGCCTGCTATTAGGTGGTGCATTTTGAAGTGATCGGTGACACCAAGTCGCATCCAATCCGGTTGGTATATCCACCTCAAACCGGATTTGCAAGAAATTCCAGGCTTTAGCCAAAACCTGCCCCGCGCAGAAGGGGAAATACCTTTTCCCGGCCAGGGCACCCTCACCCTCCGCCCCACCCCCACCCCCACCCCCACCCCAACCCCAACCCCAACCCCCACCCAACGCCGGCGCAAGTTTCCGTAATCTTCTGCCATGAGATAGCCAGAAGTCTTGACCGCAGGGCGGTCGCGGATGTTAGCCGTGGGCTTCAGCCCACGGCTAACCCCGTATAGGAAAGTTTGCCGCAGAGCGGCAAAGGAGGGAACGATGGGCGGCTGCAAAGTAGAAAGGATCAGCTTCCATTCCGTGCATTTTCTGGCACCAGTGTTGGCATGCAATAGCTCTTCAATATCTACCGTTTCCAGGGAATTTTGGTGCTTCTCCAGACCGGAGTCATTCTTGGCGGATCATTGACGACCCGGGTAATCTTAAAAGCATCCGGATATCCCAAACAGAATTTCTCAAATGGATATTATCCAATTTTCGTCCGTGATTGGGCGCTTTTACTTCTGACCGTTCCTATTATTTGGTGTTGGGCGACCATCAAAGCGGAAGAACTTTCGCCACGCTGGACACGCCAGCACTCGATTGTCACTGGAATCTTTTTGTTAGCAGGGATTTGTTTTGCTATGCTCATGTCCATTGGAAGCGCATCCAGCCCGACGAGTCTGAGCACAAAGTTCCATTGAAAGGGGGCGGAGCGCGGCGATTCGATACGACGCCTTCAGGCCCTCCATGGTGGCGCGAGCCCCTTCCCGGGCAAGGCGCAGGCGGCTTTCCACGGAAGTCGGAGACCCGTCCGACACGAAATTACACGATATTTGCCTTTCCGCAGACCAAGGCCGCAGCTGGGCGATTCAGAGATCGCCCCTCCTTGTTGGGGAATCGCCGGGGCCATCGGCAAATTACCTGGTCATCCAAATTTGAGTTACTGAGACGGTTACCATTCGCCATGGGTTCGGTCACGGTGATGAGGCGTGACCCGTTCGATCTTGGGTCCTTCCGGGTCTTGAACGGCTGCCCGTCGCCCCCAATCACTGGCGTGTTGTATTATCCGGGTCCGCCGATCCAGGACATGCTCCCATTCCGCGTCAAGCGGATCTCTCCGAAGCCAGTGTCTGGATAGCGAATGATCCAGTGTCCGTCGTCATACTCCGGTAGTTCCCGGCCTGTCGGTTCGTAGCCCCGCTGTTCAAGCTGCTGACGTGCTTCGATGAGGGCACGCTCTTCACTCATTCTTCCAAAGATATTCCAAAACAAAACCGCAGCCGAGAATCCGGCACAAATTCTGTAGCCATGCGAACCAATCCGCAACTGACTGATCGGTGAGACGCGGGATTCGACGATGCGAAACACTCCCCCGATCAACCCCAAAACAGGAAGCAGCCAAACCCACCCGCTTACCAAATACACTGCATTCGCAAATCCGTTCTCCGGGGGATTAAGGGCCATCGCCAGATTGAAATAAATCCATGAGAGGGCAGCACACCAAACGATGGCGATCTTCCAGCGCAGAGCATACTTCCACTTCGCAAAGCAAACGCCGAGGGGGATCACCACCACCAGCAGGAGATAAAGTTCTATCGGCAGCAGATACATTATTCAGAGAAGTCGGGGTTCACCGACGGAATTGCAGGCGGATGTCCCGCGCTATGTCCGGCAGAAGTGTCAAAAATTCACGGCATTTTTGGGGAATTATGGCCATGCGGAGTCGGCAGAGGCGCGTGTTTAGTCCGAATTAGTTTTAAAGTAGGAGCGGAAAATTTCCACAACTCTCCAGCACCGTTGATCATTGCTCAGACGCTGCCCCATTCAACTACAAGGATATGAAGTGCACGAAATGCTCCCAGTCCCAGGAAAACCATACAGATGGCGAGTAGTGAGAACTCCCACCTATTCAATGCACTTCGGCTACAAGCTAAGTATCCCAGCGCGCAGAAACAGGCAAATGCCGAAGCGCCATACAAAACCGGCGAATTCAAGGAGAGCGGATCGCCCCTAAAAGTTTTCGCCGCAAGCATGTGGAGGACTATCCCAAGTCCAAGAAGTCCAATGGGCACAGGGGAAATTGTTAAATGTCGGGACATAATTTTCAAAACCTCGAGGCCTGCCACCCACTACCGGGAGCGCTCCTCCGATTCAGGTTGAGGTTTGTCGCTCCCCTGGGACTTCGGCTCGGGGCGGGTAGCGGGTTGCACAGTGCCGGGTTGTTTTGCCTTGGTTTTGGTGGCCTCAGGCTTCGGGCCAGACTTCGCGTTGAAGCGGTCGAGTTCAGATTGTGGAATCGGCATCAGCTCGCTGAATGCTTCGAATAGGCCCGCTTCCCGGATAGCAATCCACGCTGGCCCATCAGGGTAGCTGATCGCGAAATTGGTGCACGCCCAACAAAAGCTCGACTGAAAAATGATTGTCTCGCCAGCATACACCCGCACACCATGGATGGGATAATGGCAAAACGCTCCACCATCAACCTCCCCCTGAACACCAACCACCTCTTGAAGCTTCGGGATAAACTTCAGCTTCTGCTCGGCTGTTAAAGTGGCTTTCTTCAGAATTTTTGACTTCTTGCCGTAAGGAATTATTGGAAACTCATCCTCTTCAAGACCATTCTCCCATAACCAAAAGCCTGATGGCGTGTCTTCCGTTTCGAAATCCAAAAGGTAAACGACAACCCCATCACCCTTGGCCAGTGCAGCCGCAAGATCCTTTCTGAAGTCAGCCCGGATAATCGACTGCGCTTTGTCGTATCGGGATTTGGCGTTGGACAAGTCCCTCTCAGCCTCGCTCCCGGCTAGCACTCCGGTAGCAACGAGGAGCAAGGTGGCGGAAAGCGCCCGAATTGAGGTCTTCATTTTTGGCAGAACGTCGAGTCCTCCCACGTCTGACCGGGGGCGGGGATTCGATTGCGGGTTTAGGATTTAGCGTTCATGGTGGCTGGAACTGGAGATAGGCCAGTCGTGCGTTAGGAGCGAACCATTGTGTTACGCATTGTAAAGTTCGGGGTTGCTGCGGATATACCTTTCGATCAAATCAGGAAGCTTCGGATCGGCCTTGAAGTAGAGACTGTCGAGGTCGTCATATGGATTTCGCAAATTCCCTTTTTCCGATGGCGGATTATGATCCAAATCGGCGTGCTCTGCATAGAGATCAGAGTCGTATCGATACAGGGCCCTTTGAAAAATGTGCAGGTGGTAATCGGAGGCATACAGCTTGAGGCCATCCTCGACCAAGTCCAAATAGGCACCCTCCGAGTTCGCGAAATACTGGTCGTGCCCTCCATTGTCCACCTGAGAATCGTAATACATGAGAGTCTCAAGCGTGCCCCAATGCCTCGGCAGCTGGCGAAGCTTCTGCGCGAAGGAGAATTCGTTGTCGTCGTCCGACTGGTATAATGTCGCGACCAAATCTCCCGCCTCGTATGCAAGGCCTTCAGACTTGAGCATGCCCCTTGAGAGCGTCAACCGCTTCGGAAGGTTATCGTGATACACCCCGGTGAGCAGGTCCATCGGATCGTGCTTGCCGGTGAAGAAGTATCTCAGGCGCGCGATAATCTGCTTCATTTTTCCGTGGATTGCGGTAGTGCCACCAATTGCCCGGTGCCCTCCTCGCGGATCCCGCGTGCGGAATTACCGCACCGGGCTCCCCAGAGAACGCGCAGGCCGGGCAGCGCTGGTCCTTGGCTTTGGTGGTTTTGGATTTTTTCATCGTGCGGATTTTGCTCCCGGCTGCAATGCCGGATTTTGGGGGGGGCCACCTCCTTGGGCAGCGGGAGCTTCCAGTCCGAAAGACGGATTGTGAACTGCGCCCAACAAGTAAATTCCCTTCATTTTTTTGAAATGTTCACCTGCCACATATCGGGACCGACTGGTTTAGGCAGCACGGCGGCCCGCGACTGCGCAGGTGACCGCTGCGAGAACGAAGGTGGCTGCAAAGAGTGGCCAATGGAAGTGTGAATTTCCTGGATCCAACACACCGACAGCTGCCCAATGCGTGATCATTACGGCTTCGCTGTTAGCCCAGACGACTGGACAAAATAGAGCGGCGGCAACTGTCGAAATCAACAAGTAGCGAAGAGGCCGGCGATGCCCGGGTAACATGGTGACGGCGCATCGTTTGCATAGCCACAGGAGAAGAACCGTACCCCAGATCGGATAGGTGAAAGCAACTGAAACGATGAGAGCCATGCCGGAGATTATTTTCTGCGCGGACGGAGCACCGATGTCAAACGATGAGTGGTGGCACCCGCGAGATCAAGGTCTGATTCCGAGTAGGACGTTATCGCCGGGTGCCACTCACGGCTTGTTGTGCCTTCTGATTGTCTATTAGGCTAACCGTCGAATTGATTAATCGATCCCGTCGATCATAGAATGCAAAAAATGAACTATCTTCCTCGGTGAGCTTAATCGCCAAGAACGACGGAACCAAATACAGTTCGCTCAGACCCATCGTGTATCCCGCGTAAGCCCAGGATGCCCCAGATGCAAACTCCTCCAAATAGGTATGGATCGGAGCTTTAAGGTCGTGCCTGTCCACCCGGGCGATCCAAGAATCATCCCCAGCCGGTGTGAATGGAGGGAGATGCGAGTAGGAGGTAGATTCCAGATCGGATCCGCGCCGAGGTGGGGAAATGGTGGTCGAGATCGATGGCTCTCCAATATGTGAAATCACCTGCTCCCGGGAGAAATTCTGAGGCTCCTTCTGGTATTTGGCCACGTCTGTTCCCATGCGCGCGATCATTGATGAACAAGACGTCGTGGCGAGAGCTAGAGAGGTGAGAATGCAAGAGTGTAGGTGCATATTTTTGGGCACAACGTCTAGCTCATCCACGGCGGGAATAGAAGCCCGAATTCAAACTGGGAACGTTGCCCGCCGTTGGATGGAGCGTCTTGTTGTGCCTCTTGGTTTGTTTCCGTGGCTGCTCACTTTGCTGGAAGGGGTTCTGCCAGAGCAATCTGCTCAAGAATCGTTGCTTCGGCCACCTTCCGCGCTCCCTCCATGAGCCACCCACGTCGGCCAGGTAGTGCTCGCTTCTGATGGTAATCGTGCATTCGATCATAGTGTAGAATCCACATGAATGCTTCGCCTGATTCGGAAACCATTGTCTCACCCTCCAGCATCACAGAGCCATCCGGATTCAGAAATTCGGGCCAAATCATGTAGATGCCGTCCGTCTGCGGATCTTCGCCCTCGTAAAGAAAGTCTGAACGATAACCTTGATAGGGGCGCTGGACTCTCCCGCCATCTTCGTGAGGAATGAATCGATAGCTGACCCGGAAGTCCGGGCGTCGTCCATTACGCTCTGTGTAGGGAGTCCACATTATTCTGGCACAACGTTTATTATCCCCGACCGAAGGGTTTGGATAT
The DNA here is from genome assembly GCA_038210825.1 of Verrucomicrobiales bacterium. Classification (GTDB taxonomy): domain Bacteria; phylum Verrucomicrobiota; class Verrucomicrobiia; order Verrucomicrobiales; family V1-33; genus CAIZWU01. Next base: position 130,272 of record JBBQWG010000005.1, on the reverse strand, counting down.
CCACTTTGGAAGGAAGCATTTTTCGAGGGAACCGGGCGGCAGGAAGCTGACCTTGAAGGGAAATAGCAGCAACCCGGGCTGATATCCAGCCCAATCCGGATTTGCCGGAAATTCCAGGCGTTTGCTTGGAAGGTTGATGATTTGCGAAAGGCCCATTCCGGTGCAGGCGGGGCCCCTCGGTCTAATTTTCCTCATCCTCCGTGTATTGATACATGCACTTGGCTGACAATTGAATTAATGGATGTGAATAGCAATAAAGCCAAAGCTGCGACTTTTGGCTTTCTGGAAATAAATATAAATGTGTGTAAGGCCGTAAAAATTGCTGCAACGAAGGTTTGATTTGTATTATAGCCGAAAATCATGCTGATTACCCCTATGGGTGCAACAAGGATATTGTCACGCAACGATGGGGCAATAAAATAAGAAATCGTCAAAACCAAAAATACAGTAATAAATAAAATAAACAACCTCTCCAAGAAATTATAATGCAATTTCATTTTGGTAGGATTCCACAATAGAGTTAAGTCTGCTGGATAAACGCCACATCTTTTTGGCAGACAGCCTATTTTAGGAGGGACTGGGCTGGCAAGTGTCTGGGGTTGAAGGAATTATCAGCAACGTGGTTCCTATATCCAGCCCATCCCGGATTTGCAAGAATTTCCACGCTTGGTCCAGGAAGGTTGATGATTTCGGAAAGGGCCATTTCCCGGCGGTGGCGGGGGCACTCTGGCGACATTTCCCTCACGCCGGTCGGGTTACGGTGACGGCGTTTCTGCAGCGTTCGTTGCCGATGGTGAGGAGGACGTAGACCTTGTAGCTGGCGGCATTGCCGGGGGCGAGGAAGGTGAATGGGCCGCAAGGAGAGGCGATCTCTGAATCGCCTTGCCCCCGCTCGGTGCTTTGGCGGCTCAGGGGCCCGGGCCGCTCCGAGAATGGAATGCAGTTCCCCGCAGACCAAGGCCGCCGCCGGGCGATTCAGAGATCGCCCCTCCTTGTTGGGGAATCGCCGGGGCCATCGGTTATTTACCCGGTTATTTGTTTTGCTGTGCTTTCGGTTTCGCTCTCAGGTTATCGATTGCAGGTTTTAGTGCCCTCGCAAGATAGTCGTAACCCTGCTGGCTGAAGTGAGTGCCGTCTATCGTCATCCCGTTCTTCCATCGGTGGGCATCATCCGTGAATACGGGATAGATGTCGATAAGCTCGACCTGTTCTGGAACGATCAGTTCCTTCAAACGGCGGTTCGTCTCCATCACTCTCATCCGAAGCGGGCTATTCGGCTCGTGCCCATTCGGGGGCAAAGTGAGAAGGAAAACCTTAGTCTTGGGGCATTGTTCCGCGATGTAGTCGACAATTGCCTTGATCCCCAAAACCGTCTCTTCAGGCGAATCCGGTGGTTCACGGGAGAGATTGTTGGTGCCAGCGAGGAGAACAATCATCCGAGGAGCATGAGAGGCCAAGTCTACACGAGTGACGCGAAAGAGAATATTCTCGGTGCGATCACCTGCGATTCCAAAGTTCACGGCGCGCAACTCGTGGAACTCGAGCTGCCAGATTGCCTCACCGGTCAACGTCCAATACTCGGTAAGCGAATCCCCAACAAAAACAACATCCGCAGGTTTCGAGGCCAGTTGCTGCTTCTGGTAGGCAAATATCTTGCCCCAGCCTCGGACCTGGGATATCTGTGGACGATTCGGTGTCCGCTGCTGAGCCGATGCCTCACCGGCGAGAAGTATCCCGGCAATGATCGCCATCGTTTGCAATGCCATTGTAGTCATCGTTTGTCCATTCATCTTGTGGCGCGGGTTCTCGGACTAACAGTTTATTATCCCGACCGGAGCATTGGGATATCCATTTTGGATTGCAGCCTATTTTGGGATGGACTGGGGTGTCAAGAGGCTGGGGTTGAAAGGAGTAGCAGCAACTTGGACTGATATCCAGCCCAAACCGGATCTGCCTGAATTTCCAGGCTGTATCCGGGAAGGTTGGTGATTTGGGGTGGGGCCATTTTTCAGGTGTTTACGGGGGCACTCGGGCGGCTTTTTCCTCACGCGGGGCGGGAGACGGTGACGGCGTTGCTGCCGCGTTCGTGGCCGGTGGTGAGGAGGACGTGGACTTTGTCGTTGGCGGCATTGCCGAGGCGGCAAGGAGCGCGCATGGCCTGCAAGAAGAGGCGATCTCTGAATCGCCATGCCTCCGCTCTGTGATTTGGCGGCTCAGGGCCCCGGGCATCTCGGAGAATGGAATCCAGTTTCGCGCAGCCCAAAGCCGCCGCGGGCGATTCAGAGATCGCCCCTCCTTGTTGGGGAATCGCCGGGGCCATCGGCAAATTATTCGGCTATTTGTTATTACCCCGTTGGTCTTTCGGGCACATGTCTTTTCCTGCGGGCAATCTGCCAGGCGGCAAACAAAGCACCCATAACGCCCGACACGCCAAGTCCTCACGACTCAATGGGGATAAAAAACTGTCCGGCAACCCAATCGTCTTTGGTGATGATGCCCTCTTGATACCCCGTCTCGTTCTGTCGTCAACGCCACGAGTAATGATAGGGCGCGTAGATAACTGCTGAAATGCACATCGCGGCCAAAGCGAGTAGAGGGAAGGTTCGAATACTCATGCGTTTGCATCGGCAAATTACCCGGTTATGTGCTATTGGGCGAGTAAATCCTCCCAATCGGAGTAGCCTATAACCCTCCCATCAGGCATCACTCCGATGTAACTGCCGGTGTCGAAGACGACCATATGTGGCGTGCCTGCCTCGGTGATGGCTGCCAAAGCAGCCCCGATAGCACCGCAACGGAATACGCTCTCAGTGTTGCAGACAACAACTGTAGCATAGTTCGGGTCCACATCGGCATAAGTGGAGAATTCTCCGTCCCCGGGCCCCTCAGAGTGCGTGCCGATCTCCTGAAGATGTCGCACCAGAATGTCGTAGAAGGGTTTGTAGTTCCTGATTTGTTCTTTTAATGTCAATCGCCCTTCCTTGGCACCGTGAGCGGCCTCAAACTGTTCGAAGAGCGCCCAGAAATCATCAGCCGTAACCAATTGGAGCGGTTGAGCTTTCACGGGGTTGGTAAATTGCTTGGTTTGTTGTCTGCCGACAGAAGTGGATTTCGCCATTGGATCATCTGAAGAGGGTAAGAAAGATGCCAAAATCACCTTGCGAGGAGCGGAGAAATAGCTCCCATGATGGCGCATTCTGGGCCACGAGCGACTGCAAGCGAAGGAGAAGGCCGATGGAAACAATAGAGGGATTGGTGATATCGAAGCCAAGGCCGCGCGACTCGCACTTGCCCGGCTCCAAGTAGTAATCGCCTTCGCCGCAAGCGTTGTTCACGCCATGCTCACTCATGATGGCGGCGACGCGCTCGTAGAGACCATAATACTCCGTTTCGAAGTTCCCGATGGGAGCAGCCGGGTCAGGCGGGTTGTGCGGCAAGCCGAGACGCCCATAGTAGGCCTCTTTGGATAGCGTGGTAATGGTCATACCGCGGGGAAGCTGCCTAAAAATGACGCTTGGGGCCCACTACCGGGAGCGCCCCTACCATTCAGGTTGAGGTACGTCGCCACCCTCCGACTTCGACTCGGGGCGGGTAGCGGGTTGCCCAGTGCCGGGTTGTGTGTGCCCGGCATGGGCACACACAACCGTTATCATCGGGGCTTCGCCCGATGATAACCATGGTCATTCGCCTTCTTGGGTTATCCTCGGTAGCCTCTGCCTTCCGGTCTTGTCTCATAGTGGCAGCAATAGTGAGTCTCCTGAACATACTCTGTCAGGCGACCCCAAATCTGAAAGATGCCAGCCTTGGAACAGACCAAGCGATAATCATCTGCCGCGTCTCGGAAACACGCCAGACTGCCAAATGGTCCGTGGCCGTATGGGCTGTAGTCGCTTAGTCCACACGTGATACAGCACTGAAGTGAAAAATCATCGGGCAACTGAGCGCTTAGAGAGAGCAACTCATCCTCAAACCAGCCTGAGTCACCGCGAGAGCGAATGGAAAACTCGGCCTGCTGCAGACTCACCCGAATATCCTCGCGGTCTAAACCGCCACGCTCGGTCGGGAGTCCCAAGACAACCTCAGCCCTCAACTCGACATGCCGTAATCCCTCTGGAGCAAGGAGCCGAACGGGTATGAAAATGGTGAAAGTGCATCCACAGATGTCTCCGTAAGACAAATCAAATGAATCAGTGGCGCTTGCTGGCGTGAGCGAATCAAAGTCAGATCCAACGCACTCAACACTTCGGATAGTCGTCGTAAGTGCTGACCCGGTTGAGTGAAACACGACATGCTCCTCCCCGCGCCGGTCACGAAAAATGGCTTTCATCGAAGTCACGGAGTGCTTTTGATTTTTAGCGAACGTCGAGGCCTGCCACCCGCTATTGGGCGCGCCTTTCCGATTCAGGTTGAGGTTTGTCGCCACCCTCCGGCTTCGGCTCGGGGCGGGTAGCGGGTTGCCCAGTGCCGGGTTGTTCGCTGCTGGTTTTCAGTTCAGCGACCTGTTCACGGAGTGGCGGCGCATGATCCGACTCCAGAGCCTCCAACCGCTGCAAATCCTTCTCGGCATCTTCGATCCGCTTGAGAATGATGAACACTTGTCCTCTCGCTGAAATCACGTCGTCGTAGTCAGGATCAAGATCCAGAGCTTTACTGTAATATTCGATAGTCTTCTGAAGGTCGTTCTCAATCTCCCAGTATGAGTTGGCGAGGAAGACGTATGCCTCGGGAAGGTAGGGATTGAGGGCTACTGACTTCTCCAAATGCTTCCTCGCCCGCTGGTAGTCTTCGATCCGCTCTTTGGGAATCCCGATCTCATCTGCCGGATCAGTGGTGAATGAGAACTGTTTCAGATCGGCGTGAATGGCCGAGATAAGCTTCACTCCGGTGCGATATTCGCGGATGGCCTCGATTGCGTTTTCTTTGGTCACAGGGTCAGGGCTATTTGCCGATGCTGAAAACGTGGTCACGAGCAGTGCGGATCCACCCGGCTTGTATATCCTGCCCAAACCGGATTTGCAAGAATTTCCACGCTTGGTCCAGTAAGTTTATGATTTGGGGTGGGGCCAAATGCCGGCGTTTACGGGGGCACTCTGGTTCCTTTCCCTCGCGCCGGGCGGGCCACGGTGACGGCGTGGCTGCCGCGTTCGTTGCCGAGGGTCAGGATGACGTAGACTTTGCGGGCGGCGGCCTTGCCGTGGGCAAGGAGGGCGAATGATCCGCAAGCAGAGGCGATCTCTGAATCGCCTTGCCCCCGCTCTGTGCTTTGGCGGCTCAGGGCCTCGGGCCACTCTGAGAACGGAATCCAGTCTCGCGCAGCCCAAGGCCGCTGCGGGGCAATTCAGAGATCGCCCCTCCTTGTTGGGAATCGCCGCGACCAGGGGCTAATTACCCGATTATTTGCTTTGGCTGTGTCTCGACTTGTTGTGCCTCTTTTTCAAGGGTAGGAGTGCCCATCCGGTGGGTAGCTGACCATAAAGCCTTCGTTGCGCACCAAGTGCCAACGACTCGGTCCATCAGATCCGGGCAAATACTCGTATTCGGTAAGTCGGCCCGTTCCCCGAACCCGGATGTCACGATGTCCATCCGAATTCAGGTCGGGGAATGAAACCCGTAATGGATATCCACCCACCCAAGGACCTTCGACGGTCTTGCCTCCCTCGATACTTCGAAACTGCACCTCATGCCATGATCCCGATTGACCATAACTAAACGCGTAAGAAATCCACTTCGGGTGGAGAAACGACCATCGCACAGCTGCAACCGACAACGAGAGAAGCAGGACAACACCGAGAAATGCCCCGACTCTCTTCATGGATGTCCGCCCTCGCCTTACTGCCGATGCAGTAGCGAATGACGACCAAAAACACAGAGTAATAAATGCGGGGAAACCGATGAAAATCAGCACAAAATAGGTCGCGGTGCCATTGGAGTCCGTCGAAGCGGAAACCAGCGCGTGGGCTACGAAGAAAATGAGCGCCGCAAGTATGACGAGTGGAAACGGCATCTTATTATTTGGCACAGATTATTATTCCAGCCGGAGGGTTTGAATATCCATTTTGCAAAACAGCATTTGGGAGGGGCTGAGGTGGCAAGAGGCTGGGGTTGAAGGAAGAAGTAGGTAGCAGCAAACCGGTTCGATATCCAGACCATTCCGGGAAGTTTGCCGGAGAGCGGCAAAGGAGGGAATGCCAGAACGGAAGTCGAGGACAGGCTGGATCCGGCGTCGCGCTGCGACGCACCGGGGTTGTGTCCACTTACCGGGGGCTGAAGCCCCCGGCTACCTTCCGCGACCGCTCTGCGGTCGAGCACCGTCGTCGCGACCGCCAGTTTCTGACTCGACTTTGCGCTGAAGCCCGGCCCAAGCGAATCTTCACTGTCGGGCCTCCCACCGCACATCGCCTGCGGCGTTTTTGGCCACCCTGCCCTTCCGCCTGCCAACAGCATATCCCCCGGCAACAGGAAGCTGCGCAGGGCACAAATTTGGTGCAAAAACTACTCAGAAACGTTGAGTATCGACACAATTATTTTGTATGAAGCCATAACTACCAAGTAAAATATATTTAGAATTATTGGAGCACCTTTCCAACGACTGCAGTATGCCAAACAAAGCGTCAAAAAGACGAATGCGCTCGTCAAGCAGCTACTGATCAAAACTCGAAAAGCACTGAAATCTCCCACCAAATCTAAAATAAATGCGAATAGGGGATAAAATATAACACCAATAAACCACCATGGATACTCGACAAGCATTTTAAACCAGAGTGCCGAAAGTATGCCATAGAGCAAAAGATAATTAACCAATGCTAAAAAAATTCTTGAAGGCAGGATATTAAAATAAATCATAGAGGCCGATTAAAAACCATCTGCAAATTACCCGGTTATTGTTTTCTAGGTGGCGTTGCCTATGGCAGATTTTTCAGGACAACAAGTTTTGATCGAAAATGCAGGTCGACCGTCGCGAAAGGCAACTTACCGCTGCGGTTTTCGTTCGTTCAAGGGAGCAGGGATATCAATGTAATGTCTTCCCTCGCGGACCTTGCCGTCGACGGAGATAATCTGAAAGGCCAGTCGGCCGTTGTCAGCCTTGATTCCTGTCCAGCTCATATCGGCAACTTTGCACTCGACTTTGTGGACGGTATGGAGCGGCACGCCCAACTCACCAATGATGGTCGTGCTGTTTAACTGAGCCACCGGGATTCCTTTTTCCTCAGCAAGTGCACGGATCCCCAAAAAAGGAAGGAAAAGCAATAGGATGGACGTTTTCATTTAATCTTTTGGCAGAACTTGATCTTATGCAGACCGGATTCCCTGGATCCGTTTGAGCGTCTTCTTTTTCATCGGCAGGGCTGACTATACCCGCGGCGGGGGCGGGGCGCTAGCCGGGATTGACGGGATCCACGGTGACGATGACTTCGCGGGGCATTTTGAGGGAGGCGAGGGCGGCCATGAGGGGCTCGGTGATTTGGCGGGCCTGGCGGGCACGGAGGAGGATCTGGAAGGGGCGTCCGCAACTTACCGGGTTTTTTGGTTTGTCGTTGTCCTCCGGCGGCAGCACCACCTGAAACGGCAAACCCCGCCGGCGGACGATCTGGGTGAAAAACATGCGGATCGCTTCGGTCTGGCTGAGACCGGGTTGCCGGAGAATGTCCTCCGATTCGCGCTTCAGCCTCTCATCCACACGGGCTCTGACGACGGCTTCCTTGGGTGGCATGACACAATGGAGCCAAGGCGGGCCACGCCGTCAAGGCTGCCGGGGGGACGGGGTTGGGGCGACCCAACGGCAAATTACCCAACGGCAAGACAGGGTTTGGGGCGACCCCACCGGTAAATAGCCCGGTTATTTGTATTGATTTGCATTGGCCAATCCCCCTGCCCGCCTCATCTCCCGGTATTCCGCTATGTGTCCGGTTATTTGCTTTGCTGGCCGCTTGGAAAAGAAGTAATTTTGGTTTGCACTGAAACCCCAAACCCACGCCATTGTCACCCTCCCCGCCAACCAACGCTGTCGCCGTCCGCTCCCCGCCTTTGGAACTGTCCAGTGGGATGACTGTGATTTTGAATGCAAAATGAAATGCCCATGAAAAGACTGGTCTACTTTGTCTACTTTGGTCTTTCCCTGACTCTATTCGCGTTTCTGATGGCACATAGAATTACCATCAACAGCGGGATTACTTTAAACCAGTGGGAGGCCGTTCGGGAATTATTTACCGAGAAAGGAAATGCATCCGCAGTATCAGCCATCATATTTGCGGGAAGTGGACAATCAGGACAGCTTACGGGCGGTGAGGAAATCGAAAAGTTTTTCGATGATTTTCGCGCGACCTGGGCACGGCCGATGAATGGACAGCTTCCCCCGCTGGAACACTTTAGTCGATCGCAAACTATCAGTATTTTACTGAATCAAAAATGGATTAAATGCGAAATACACTATGGGTCCCAGTCTTGCAGACTAGAATCAAAAACCCAGGAATTGGGATGGGTCGCGAAAATATACGTAAAAAAATAACTGCTTCTGCAGCTCCATTCCGGGAAGCTTGCCGCAGAGCGGTAAAGGAGAAAACGCCAGAACGGAAGTCGATGGCCGGCTGGATCCGGCGTCGCGCGGCGACGCACCGGGGTTGTGCACTTACCGGGGGCTGAAGCCCCCGGCTACCTTCCGCGACCGCTCTGCGGTCCAGCATCGTCGTCGCCACCGCCAGTTTCTGACTCAAGCTTGCGCTGAAGCCCCGGCCAAAGCGAATCTTCACTGTCGGGCCTCCCACCGCAAATCGTCTGCCACCTTTTTGGCCACCCTGGCCTTCCGCCGCCCTCCGAGAAATTACCCGGTCATTTGATTTTCGATCACAGGGTTGGGGTTGTAGTTACGTGAAACTATCGAACTAAACGGGTGGCAGGAGTTGTCACGTCGCGCCTTGTCAGGCTATTTCGGTTCGGCGATGACATGGGGAGTAAACTCGCTACCTTGATCATAAATGGCGTAAAGCATTTGGACAATCTTGTCAGCAGTCAGTTCACAATAAAATGCTGTATGTGCATAGAACCCCACCCCTTGGCCCGTCGGCACCACTCCCCTGATTTTCAAGACCCCCGGGACACCCTCGCGCGATTCAAATGATAGGATTGGCAGGCCCCAGTTATCCACCGCCACCAAGACCTTCTCTTCCCCTCCTCCCCAAGGATTGTATTGCTCAAAATGTTGCTCAGGCCCATCAAATATTGAAACAAGCGCCTTGGAATCTATTCGCTTACCCTCGCCAAGAAGGCAGTCAACTCCGTAGTGAAATCCTCCCAATATCAAATCCGGAGTTTGAGATGTTGTGGATTTTGCAGGTGCGAGTGCGGCAATTTTATTTAATCGAAGCACCTCAGAGAGGAGTAGTCCTGGTGCATCTACCGTTTCGGTTTTTGGCGAACAACCGACCAATCCGATTAGAGCAGCAAGAAGATATTTTTTCATGACTAACAGTCTGTCCTGTCACCAGATGGTGGATATCCATTTTGCAAAACAGCATTTGGGAGGGGCTGGGGTGGCAAGGGGCTGGGGTTGAAGGAAGAAGGAAGTAGCAGCAAACCGGTTCGATATCCAGCCCATTCCGGGAAGTTTGCCGGAGAGCGGTAAAGGAGGGAATGCCAGAACGGAAGTCGAGGGCCGACTGGATCCGGCGTCGCGCGGCGACGCACCGGGGTTGTGTCCACTTACCGGGGGCTGAAGCCCCCGGCTACCTTCCGCGACCGCTCTGCGGTCCAGCCCCGTCGTCGCGACCGCTCGTCTCTGCCTCGACTTTGCGCTGAAACCCTCCGCCAGAGGGCAATTTTTGCCGTCCCGCTTTCCATTGCAAATCGTCTGCGGTATTTTTGGCCACCCCGCACTCCAGCTTCCCAACTGAAAATCACCCGGCAACAGGAAATTTCCCTGGGTTCATCCATTAGGTAACGTCAACTTCAGACATCTGAAACAATCTGGTCTCGACGCTTCATCACTGCATCGAACTCCTCACCGCGTCCAGACCAAGCCAGAACTGCGTCAATGACATCCTGAATCTCACTGCCAATCGCAGCGAACGATCTGCACTTGTGGTGACGCCCACACTTCGGGCAGTCCGCGTAAATCTGAAGCGCATGGACTCGAATCTCAGAGGGACACCCGCCGCACTCGAAGCTGCGGAAGTGCGGCAACTGCTCAATCTCAGAAATGATGGATGATAAATCAGCCATGACGTGCGAAGAAACCTAACAGGGTTTTGTGCCAATCGGGGGGGGGGAAGACAGTATATTCTTGGGGGAGGCTGGGGTGGCAAGAGCCTGGGGTTGATAGAGGTAGCAGCAAACCGGTACGATATCCAGACCATTCCGGAAATTTGCCGGAGAGCGGCAATGGAGGGAACGCCAGAACCGAAGTCGATGGCCGCCGCGATCCGGCGTCGCGCTGCGACGCACCGGGGTTGTGCACTTACCGGGGGCTGAAGCCCCCGGCTACCTTCCGCGACCGCTCTGCGGTCCAGCACTGCTGTCGCGACCGCCAGTCTCTAACTCAACCTTGCGCTGAAACGCCCGTCCAAGTGAATCTCCATCTTCCCGCGTCCCTCTGATTCAGGTTAAGGATTGTCGCCACTCTCCGCCTTCGACCCGGGTCGGGCAGCAGGTGGTTCAGTGCTGGGTTGTTCGCCGGGATATTGTCCGCTGAGATTTTGCCAAGCAGGTCAATCCATCTCCGGCTTCAAGGAGGACAGCAGTTGTTTGATGGCCCGGAAGTCCACTGGCTTGACGAGGTGGACATTGAAGCCTGCCTCGTGTGACCGGCGTTTGTCCTCTTCCTGCCCCCAGCCAGTCATGGCCACGAGGATGACGTGCCGGCCCCATGGCTGCCCGCGGATCCGGCGGCACACTTCGTAGCCGTTCAGCCTGGGCATGCCGATGTCGAGCAGCAGGACGTCGGGGCGGAAGGCCTCGGCGGCTTCCACGGCCTGGAGGCCGTCATGGGCGATTTCCACGTCGTTGCCGATCAATCCGAGCAGGCGGCCGAGCGATTGGGCGGAGTCGACGTTGTCATCGGCGACGAGAATGCGGCGGCGGCGGACGGCGCCGGCCGGCGGATCGGCTGCGCCAACGGCAACGGGGGGGCTGCTGTCCCCCGCCACGGAGGACACGACCGGGAGACGCGCGATGAATTCGCTGCCCCGCCCCTCGCCTTCGCTGCGGGCCTCGATGGTGCCGCCGTGCATCTCCACGAGGCCCTTGACGAGGGAAAGGCCGATCCCGAGGCCGCCGGTGGTCTTTTCCAGGGTGCGGTCCACTTGAGCAAACATCGCGAAGACATTGCCGACCATGTGGGGCGGAATGCCGATGCCATTGTCTGCCACGACGACGACGGCCATGTCCTGCTCGCGGCGGACGGACAAGCGGATGTGTCCGCCCTGGGGGGTGTATTTGGCGGAGTTGTGCAGCAGGTTGGATACGACCTGGGCGAGTCGGGTGGCGTCTCCATCCACGGAGATAGGCTCGTGCGGCAGGACCACTTCCAATTCGTGGCCTTCCTGCTCGATGATGGGACGGGACGTTTCGACGGCAGCATCGAGGATGGCCCTCAGTTCCACCCGCTCCCGCCGGAGGGCGAGTTTTCCACTGGTGACCCGGCTGACGTCGAGCAGGTCGTCCACCAGCCGGATCAACTGCGTCAGTTGCCGCTCCATCATGGCGCGGGCCTCTTCGATGCTCCCTGTCACTCCGGCCAAACGCATGATCTGCAGGCCATTGCTGATCGGGGCGAGGGGATTGCGGAGTTCGTGGGCCAGGGTCGCGAGGAATTCGTCCTTCCGTTTGTCCTGGTCCTGGAGCTGGCCCACCAGCCGCTCCCGCTCCACTTCGGCCACCTTGCGGTCGGAGATGTCGTTAAAAAGGATGGCCACCTTGTTGCTGCCGGCCCGGCCGAGCCGGAAGGCGGAAACGTCGAACCACCGGCCCCCCATCGGCTCCGCCTGGTGGATGAACCTAGCCGGTTCGCCGGTTGAAGCGACGCGCCCATACGTCTCATACCAAAACTCCTCCAGGGCGGGGATCGCTTGCCGGATCGACTGGCCGACCAAACCCTGCATGCCCGTGTGCTTGCCGAAGGCCGGATTCATCACCTCAATGCGGTAATCAACGGGCCGCCCCCCGGTGTCGAATTCCATTCCTATCACACAGAATCCCTCGTCCATCGACTCGAACACGGTGCGGAACCGCTCCTCGCTCAGCCGCAATGCCTCCTCGGCCCGGACCCGCCCGACTGCCGCCCAGGTGCGCTCGGCGGTGTCTTCGATGATGGCAATTTCCGTCGGGGTCCATCCCCGCGGTCCGGCCGAGTGGACGCCCAGGCCGGCGACAAATGTCCCGTCCTTGACCAGCGGCACGCCCACATAGGCCCCAATCTGGACGGACGCGAAGGTCTCCAACTCTTCCGCCGTGCGGGACTTCAAGGCGTTGACATCCGGGTCGCAGACGGTATCGCCGGCCCGGTAGGCGGCCAACAGGTCCGGGCCGAAAGACCCCACCGGGTAGCGGCCCGCCATGGGCAGGGCGGCGTCGGTGTAATCCCGCTCGACCACATACTCGTCGCCCTGCACCTCGAAATAGACGACCCGGTTCGCCCCCAGCCATTCGCCCAGCACGCGGCTGGCCTCGGCCTGCACGTCCACCGGATCGGAGAGCGGGCGCAGGGTATCGGCCAACCGGACCAGGAAGGCCTGCCGTTCCTCGTGTTGCCGGCGCTCGGTAATATCCCCGACGATGGCCACCATGCGCTCCACTTTCCCCTCCGCGTCCCGCCGCGCCAGTCCCTTTTTCCACAAGTGCCTAACCACTCCGTCCACCCTGCGGATGCGGCACTCGACGGCCCAAGGCGCGCCGGTCACCACTGATTTCTGGAAAGCCGCGTCCACCGCCGCACGGTCGGCCGGGACGACGTGTTCGAGGAACATCTCGTAGGTCCACACCGGCTGGAGAGTGTCGTAGCCGAAGAGTTGATCGTGCCGGAGGGTGCGTAGGGTGGTGTGGTCGGCAAGGTTCAGCGACAAATACCCCAGGTCAGCCGCCGCGAGCGCAAAGTCCAACTGCTCCTGACCTTCCCGCAACTGCTTCTCTGTCTCCTTCCGCTCGGTCACGTCGCGGGTAGTGCCGGCCACCGCCTCCACCTCGCCATCCGGGCCGATGATGGGCACAAAAATGTAGTCATACTGCCGCAGACCGTTTGTTCCCTGGAATGGCACCTCGCCGCGGATCGGCTTCCGCGTGGCCCGCACCTCGTCGATCTCCCGGTCATGCATCGCGGCATGCCACGGCTCATAGCCAATTTCAAGGAACGTCTTTCCAATCGCCCCTTCCTGCCCGCGGCCCCACATTTTGATGAGGGCGTCATTGGCGTAGAGCACCCGGTGGTCAAGGCTGAACACATACACAAAGTCCGGCGTGTTCGTCAGCACCGTCTCATACAACCGCCGCTGCCGCTCGGAGTCGGCGGCGATGCGCACGACCTCCCGCTCAATCCGCTTCCGGTCGCTCACGTCCAGCGTCACCCCGTCGAACCGGATCGGGGTGCCGTCCCCGGCGTAGAAGGTCCTCCCAATGGCCCGCACCCAGGTCACGGTTTCCGTTTCCGGGTCCACCGTCCGGTAGTCCACGTCGTAGGGGAGCCGGTTGGCGATGCTTAGCTCGATGGCCTCACGCGTCGGCTCCCGGTCGTCCGGATGGATCCGGTCGTAGAACGTGTGAATGGTTACTTCCGCGTCCGGTGCGAGGTGGAAGTGGGCTTTCACCTGCTCGTCCCATTGCAGCACATCGAATGGCAAGTCACAATACCAGAACCCCACTCCGCTGCTCCTACGCACAAACTCCCACCGCTCTTCGCTTAGCCGCAGCGCCTGTTCCGATTCCTTCTGTTTGGTGATATCGCGGATGAAGGTCGTCAGGCCGCCGTCCTCCGTCGGATACCCCTTCAGCGTATACCATCGACCGAAGGGCTCGTAGTAATTCTCGAATTCAATCGTCACCTGCTCCGCCACCGCACGCCGGAATTCCTCCTCAAATTGCGTCCCTGCAAGGGTGGGAAAGACTTCCCACACAATCCGGCCCAGCATCTCCCCGCGGGTGAGCCGGTTGATCCGTTCCGCCTCCGCATTCACATACACGATCCGCCAGTCCCTGTCATACCGCATGAATCCGTCCGTGACGCTTTCGAGGGTCGTGGCAATCTGCTCCTGCGCGGAACGCTGCAGTTCCTCCCCGCGATGCCGTTCCGTGATGTCCCGGAACACCAGGACATAACCGAGCGCCTCTCCCTCACCGGATCGGATCGGGGCAGTGCGTTCATCAATCACCCGTTCCGTGCCGTCCTTCGCCCTCAGAACGGCGGGGCTTGCCAATCCGGTGATCACCCCGTCCTCCGCCGCCCGCATTTTCGGATTCCCCGGCTCGATCTCCCTGGGCTCCGTGACCAGGCGGACCACCTCTGTGAGCGGCAATCCCGTCCCCTCCGCAGCCGTCCATCCGGTTAGGGTCTCCGCCATGGCGTTCATGGAAGTAATCCGTCCGTCCGGGTCCGTGGTGATCACCCCGTCTCCGATGCTGGCCAGGGTGGTCCGCACCAACTCCGCCTGCCGGAGCGCCTCTTCCTCCCCCCTCCGCGACCGCTCCCGCGCACGGTGGAGCGCTTCCCCGAAGCCGACAATGATAGCGGAGGCCGCCAGGTAGAGCACGATACGGACCGCCTCGCCACCCTCTCCGAAGCCCACTTCTCTCCGGGGCTGAATGAAAAGATAATCGAAGAGCAGGAAACCGGGCACCGCCACCACCAGGGCGGCGCGATACCCGCCGATCCACACCGCCACCCCGATCGCCGCCAGCATCGTCACCAGCGGGGAGCTGTTCCCCAGCACCGGGTCCAGCAGCCACCGCAGCCCCACCGCCGCCGCCAGGCCGGCGAGGGACACGGTGATCGCGAGGGCGGAAAACGGCGGGGAACGTTTCATTAGGGCACCCAAGCCAATCACCGGGGATCCCCTGCCTGTCAAGATTGCGCGGGGCGGTTCCGGCTGGCCAGGTCCTAAAACCGCAGGCGGTGCCGGTCATCTGCTAAGGGCTGCTGCGGGAAGTCGCCATGATATCGATGCCGTTTCCTGACTCGAGAAAGGACTTGAGGCTCGATAGTACAAGGGGCCAACCCTTGGAAATCCGGCCCTGCATGCCCGAGCCGTCCTTGAAATTCCCATGGATCACGGTGAGGCGCACCAGATCGTCGATCGGCTGGAGTTCCAGGGTGACGATGGATTCGTCCGTGGGGTCATCGGGATCCACCCATGTCATGACAAGACGGGTGGGCGGGTTGCTCTCGATAATTTCGCCGAAAACATAGATGGGATCACTGTCCTGCTCATTCACGTGCTCCCATTTGGAGCCAGGCGCCCAGTCGGAGCGGTTGAAGATCCCGCCCCAATACTGGCGGGTTTGTTCGGGTTTGGTCAGGGCTTCCCAGAGCTTGACCGGGGTGGTGCGGATGAAGGTGACGTAAACGAATTCAGGCTTTTCCATGGCTGGTGTGTTTCTGGTTGGTTTCGAGATCCTGTTTCAAAGCGCTCAGCCCCTGCAGGCGGGGACGCTCATATTTTTGAATCCAGCGCCCGTAGATCCCGTGCAGCGGGACAGGATTCAGATAATGCAGTTTTTCCCTGCCGAGCCGGAGGGTGGCCACGAGGTTTGCGGTCTCCAGCACCGCGAGGTGTTTGGTCACCGCCTGCCGGGTCATGTCGAGATGCGCACAGAGTTGGGTCAGGGTCTGCCCATTCTCCTGATACAACGCATCCAACAATTTCCGGCGGCTGCCGTCCGCCAAGGCTTTGAAAATGGCATCCATCGTTCCTGAATATGCAACCAAATGGTTGCATGTCAAGCGCCGCCGCGCGCCCTCCGATTTCACTGGATTGAGGCCCGCGCTTCCAATTCCCCCAAAACCCTATAGGAAATTAGGAGAATTCACTTGCTGCCGGATTGGAGGGCCGTATACTCGCCTCCCTTTCCTGCCATGTCCGCAATCCGATCCTACAATGTCAGCCTGCTCCAGCAATTGGAGTCCGAGGCCATCTATGTGCTCCGCGAGACTGCGGCGCAGTTCCGGAATCCGGCGCTGCTCTTTTCCGGGGGCAAGGATTCGATTGTGATGGCCTGGCTGGCCCGGAAGGCCTTCCACCCGGCCCGCTTGCCCTTTACCCTGCTGCACGTGGATACCGGTCACAATTTCCCGGAAACTCTGGTTTACCGCGATGAATTTGTGAAAATGATTGGAGCAAATTTGAAGGTCGCGCTGGTCCAGGACAGCATTGACCAAGGCCGCGTGGTCGAGGAAAAGGGGCATCGTGCCAGCCGGAACAAGCTGCAGACGGTGACTCTGCTGGATGCGGTTTCGGATAACAAATTCGACGCCTGCCTTGGGGGTGGCCGGCGGGACGAAGAAAAAGCGCGGGCCAAGGAGCGTTTCTTCAGCCATCGGAATGACTTCGGCCAGTGGGACCCGAAAAACCAGCGCCCGGAGTTGTGGAATCTTTTCAACGGCCGCATGCACGAAGGGGAGCAGTTCCGGATCTTCCCCCTGAGCAACTGGACGGAGATGGACGTCTGGCTTTACATCCGTCAGGAAAAAATTCCCCTGCCCAACATCTACTTCAGCCACCAGCGCCGCGTCTTCCTGCGCGATGGCTCATGGCTCGATGCCGAAACCGGCTTTGCCCAACCCCAGCCGGACGAAACGATCCTCGAAAAAACCATGCGTTTCCGCACTATCGGCGATGTGACCTGCACCGGCGCGGTGGAATCGCCCGCCGCCACCCTGGACGACATCATTGCCGAGGTCGCCGCTGCCCGTCAAACCGAACGCGGCACCCGCGCCGATGACCAGAGGAGTGAATCCGCGATGGAAGACCGGAAGAAAGAAGGATATTTTTGAAAAAGCGGTCAGGGGGCAGCGGTCAGTAATCAGTCCTTATTCCAGCCCACTTCATCATGAAGTTAACGGACTGCGACGGTGAGAATTCCGAAACCGAAACCAGTCTCGATTTTGCTCTCGCCTGCTCCTACATCACTCCGGACCAGCACAAGGAAATGACGTCCCTCTCCCACGAAATAGGTCGCATGCTCCACGCCATGATCGCCCACCCCGAAAAATTCACCCCGCGCAACTGACCACTGACCCCTGACCACTGACCACTGACCACTGACCGCTGACCGCTGACCACTGACCGCTGACCGCTGACCACTGACCGCTGACCGCTGACCGCTGACCGCTGCCCTCTGACCGCTGCCCTCTGACCGCTGCCCTCTGACCGCTGCCCCCTGACCCCCGACCGCTGACCCCCGACCTCTTCCCCATGGACCTTCTCCGCTTTACCACCGCCGGCTCCGTCGATGACGGCAAATCCACTCTCATTGGCCGTCTGCTATACGACTCCAAATCCATCTTCGAGGACCAGCTCGCGGCGGTGGAGCGTTTTTCCAAAAAGCGCGGGGATGAGCACGTGGACCTGGCCCTCCTAACGGATGGCCTGCGGGCGGAGCGGGAGCAGGGGATCACGATTGACGTGGCCTACCGATATTTTGCGACGCCGCGGAGGAAATTCATTATCGCGGATACTCCGGGGCACATTCAATACACCCGGAACATGGTGACGGGAGCGAGCACGGCGAACCTCGCTATCATTTTGATCGATGCCCGCAAGGGTGTGATTGAACAGACCTGCCGTCATGCCTTTCTGGCCAATCTGCTGCGCATCCAGCATGTGGTGGTCGCGGTGAACAAGATGGACCTCGTGGACTACTCCGAAACCACCTTTGAGGAAATCAAAGAGGCCTTCCAAAACTTTGCCAGCCGTCTGGACAACCTTGTGGAAATGACCTTCATCCCCATCAGTGCCTTGAAGGGCGACAACGTGGTGGACAAGTCGGCCGCGATGCCATGGTATCAGGGGCCAACCCTGCTCTATCATCTGGAAACGGTTTATGTGGGCACCACGGAAAATCATGTGGAAGCCCGTTTCCCGGTGCAATGGGTGATCCGTCCCCAGAGCGATGAATGGCACGACTTCCGGGGCTTCAGCGGACGGGTGGCCGGCGGGGTGTTCAAGCCGGGCGATGCGGTGACGGTGCTGCCAAGCGGCTTCCAGTCGAAGATCAAGGAAATCCACACCGCAGACGGTCCGCTGGAGGAAGCCTACAGTCCGTTGTCGGTGACTTTGCTGTTGGAGGACGAGATCGACACCAGCCGGGGCGACATGATTGTCAAAGCCAACAACCCGCCGCAGGTCAGTCAGGATATCGAGGCCATGATCTGCTGGTTTGGGGAAAAACCGCTGAACCCGCGCGGACGCTTCCTTCTCCGCCACACCAGCCGCGAGGTGCAGGCTGTTATCAAGGAGGTGAAATACAAGGTGAATATCAACAACCTGCACAAGATTGAAGACGACCTCGAGTTCCGCATGAACGACATCGGTCATCTCTCGATCCGCACCAGTGCGCCGGTGATCTTCGATGCCTATTCCAAAAACCGCATCACCGGCAGCTTCATCCTGATCGACGCCGGAACAAATGAAACCGTAGCCGCCGGCATGATCCGCGGCTAAGGAGGGGAGCCCGGGGCTCCGGCCCGGAGGATGCGGTAGGAAGTTATGGAATCATTTCCCTTTCCCGTGACGGGTTGTCCGCTCTCGTGCGGCAGTTTCGCGGGTGACACGCGGGCCAGAGGCCCGTGCTCCCTTCTCCCTGCCCCCCCCCCGCTCACTGGCCCACTTCCGGTTTGATGAGCTGGAAAAAATTCCGTGAGGGATCCAGCAGTTGGGTGCTTTCCAGCAGCTTCCACTGGCGGCCCCGTGCGGTGATAATGTTGTCTGTGGAGAGGTTGGTCCATGGGGTCAGGGCATCCTGGCCAAGGGACGGGCTCTGGCGGGGCAGATAGCCCACAGCGGGCAAAGTCCATGTGAGCCAGAAGGGAGTATCCGGAGCGGTGATCTGGACGACCCCCGGCGCATTGGAGGCGGATTTTTCCAGAGCGGCGTTGAAGGGCATGGTGGAGAAATCCTCGTCGATGGGAGTGGCCACGCCGGTGATGCGGATGCGGGAGAAGACCGCCCCCAGTCCGATGTTGTCCACGCTCTGCGGAACGGTGCCGAAATAGGCATAGAGCGGATCACTGAACAACTGGGCAGTGGTTTCGTTGGGCAGGCTCCCGCTGCTGGTCTGGCCATCCGGGGCCGTGATGGTCACGGCGGTATTGCTGGTGAAGGTAATGCTCCAGGTGCCGCGGACGGTGGTGCTGTTGACGTAGGCGATGGTTCCGCCTTTGCCGGTATTCACCAGGCCAGGTCCGGTGACCCCGTCGTAGAGGTCGGACGGGTTGTCATTATCCCAATAACCGTGGCCGGCATAACCATTGCTGTTGGCCACATCATTTTTGTAGGCAAAACGCATGTTGCCGGAGCCGTCCGCATTGTTATTGATAAAGGCGAGGGCGCACTTGGCGAGGCCCCAATCCGGGTAATTCATGCCGGTGGCCAGCCCGCTGCCCGGCACCAGATAAATCACCGTCTGGAAACCCGGCTGGCTAGGATAGTCGGCAATCGTCAGGGCATAAGTCACGGGTCCGGCCGCTCCGACCCAGCTGTATTCCGGAATGGTGGTGCGGACGGTCTGCCGGTCATACTGGCCGCTGCCGGATGAGATGACATTGAGGCCGGGTTTGGCAGGTTCCACGGTGACGACAGGCGGAGGCGGGGGCGGTTCGGTGGAGGGAATCGCAATCAGTTTGACGTTATCAATCCAGAAGATTTGGGTGCCCGTCATGCCATCAGCGGCACCGCCGGACCACTGCTTGAAGTGGAAATCCCGCAGTTGGTTCAGCTTGGGGTTGTTCTGATTGACGATGAGGGAAATTCGCTGCCAGTCATTCTGCCCCACCGGGGTCCGCACGATTCCGAAATAGGCCTGGGACCAATCATTGTGGCCAATGCCAACTTCGAGATTGCCATAGTTGCCACTGGTGCCCTGGGCGACGCTGCTGGCATCGTATTTCAGGTCGAATTCCAGCCGGGCATACTGCGACCCGTCTATGACGCCGCTCGGGAGAATTTGCCGCCGGGCGGAGAATTGGTTCTCGCCGGCATGGGCCGCAATATCATATTGCACGGTCACTTTCAGGGCTCCGGAGGCGGCATTTCCATCCGCATCCTGGGTGGCATCATGTTCATAGGTTTGCACCGCATTGCCCCACCAGCGGGCCGTATTCGCGGCCGCGGCAGGATCGGTAAAATCATCGATCAGAATATCATCAGCCGCCCGGGCAGCAGACAGGGCCGCAGCGGCGGCCAGCACCAGGCAAGCCTTGGCAACAGAGGTGGAGTTGGCGGAGGGATTCATGGCAGGAGGTGGTTCGGGGGTTCCAATGTCAGGTTCATTTTTTAGTCTGCCCCGCCGGAGACCGTCACGTCATCTAAAATAATGACACTCCCCGGCAATTCCGTGCTGGCCTTGCCGGAGCACCGGCAGCCGGCAGCCGGCAGCCGGCTGCCGGCACGGGCTCCGAACCAGATGGGATTCATCTGGCCAGCGGGGGGATGCTCGGTTATGCCACGCGGATGCTGAACGTGCTGAAATGGGCCGCGCTCTCCGCCATGGCCGCCATGGCCGCCATGGCCGCCGGGCACGCCCTGGCCTCGCCCGGCGGGGCCGGGGCGGCTCCGCCTTACATCGCGGCCACGTGGGGAGTGGAAGAGGGCCTGCCCCAGCATGTGGTCAGTGCGGTGCTCCAGACTCGCAGCGGAGATCTGTGGTGTGCCACCTATCATGGGTTGGCCCGCTTCGATGGAGTCAACTTCACTGTGTTCGACCGCCATTCCGATCCTCCCTTGTCCGGACGGGGCGTCACCGTGCTTTTTGAAGACCCGTCCGGAGCGCTTTGGGCGGGATTGGAAAATGGGGCCATCCACCGTTTTGAGGGCATCGTCCCTTTGCCGGATCCCGTGCGCCCGCTGCGGGCAGGAGGCAGTGTCCGGGCCCTTGCCGCCGATGGCCGGGGAGACCTCTGGGCGCTCTGGAGCGACGCCCGCCTCGAACGACTGCGCGATGGCCTCGTCCTGCCCATGCCGGCTGCGGTCGACTTGTCAGGAGCGGAACTGGATCTCCTGACCGATTCCGGCGGACAGCTTTGGCTGATGCACCGGAGCGGAATGGCCACCGTGTTGCCCGGTGGCCTGGAACCCGCAGCCACCGGGCTGGAGGCAGGGCCATGGCAAATCCAGCGCGGCACCCCGGCGGCCCGCGGCGGTCTCTGGGTCATTGCCGCAGGCGAACTGCGCCGCTGGGACGGGACCCGCTGGGCTGAGTCCTTTGGCGACGCAGGCTGGAAGTCCCTGCCCCTTTCCCAGGACCGGTTTTACGTTTCTTCCATGCTGGAACTAAAGGACGGCCGCCTGCTCCTGGGCCTCGCCAGCGGCGGAGCGGCCATCGGCAAACCCGGCGAGGCGTTCCAACTCTACGGCCGCAGGCAAGGCCTGCTCCACGACTGGGTCCGCTGCCTCGCGGAAGACCACGAGGGCAATCTCTGGCTGGGCACGGGCGGCGGCGGTCTTACGGCCCTGCGGCCCCGCCGCGTCACCATGCAGCAGGTCACTGCCGATGAAATGCCGCGCACCCCCCAAAGCCTTTCGCCCGGCCCGGAGCCTGAGGGTGGCTTGTGGGTGGCCACCGAAGGCGCAGGCCTCTACTGGCTCCACCGGGACGAACGCCAACATTTCCAGGAGGACGCCGGCATCACTTCGGCCTACGTCTGGACTGTGCTGTCCGGTCCGGGGGATGAGGTCTGGGCCGGCACATGGAACGGCGGATTGTATGTCAGGAACGGCAACGGACTTTTCACTGCCGCCCCCGGCTGGCCGGAGGTCCACCCACCCGTCAAGTTGCTGCACCGCAGCCTCGATGGCGCGCTTTGGGCCGGCGGCAGTGCCGGCATCGCACGGTATCAGGGCGGCACCTGGACACGCTCCGACGCCGCCGCCCGCCCATGGTCTCCGCCCGAGCAGCAGGCCATCACCGAGGACGCCACCGGTGCGCTTTGGATGGGCATGGGCAACGGCGACCTCATCCGTCGCCAGGGCGATGACCTCCAAAGCTGGACGCGGGCCGAGGGTCTGCCGGGCGATGGCGTGATCAGCCTCTATGCGGAATCCCCGGACACCGTCTGGGCCGGCACGGCGGGGGGCGGACTCGTCAGGCTGCAGGGCGGCCGCATCGCCGTGCTCACGATGGATCACGGCCTGCCCGGCCGCCTCATTTCCCAACTGCTCCCGGACCGGCTGGGCCATCTCTGGGCCGGCACCTATCAAGGCCTTTGCCGCATGGCCCTGACAGAACTTCATGCCTGCGCCGACGGCGGGATTCCCCGGATCAACCCTCTTCTGCTCCAGCGCGCCGATGGCATGGCCAGCATGGAATGCATCAATGGGGGCCAGCCAGGAGCCTGTGCCACGCCCGACGGCCGGCTCTGGTTTCCCACCAGCCGCGGCCTCGCCGTGGTGGACCCCGCCCGCATGACTTACAATCCGTTGCCGCCTCCCGTCCGGGTGGAAGCCCTCACCCTCGACGGCCAGCCCGTGCCCCTGACCTCCAGCCCGCTGCGGCTCGGCCCCGGGGCGGAGCGGGTCAGCATCGACTACACCGCCCTCAGCTTCACTGCACCCGACCGCGTCCGCTTCCGCACCCGCCTCTCCGGCCTGGAATCCGCATGGCAGGAAGCCGGCTCGGAGCGCCGCTCCTCCTACCGGTATTTGCCCCCGGGCGACTATCTGTTTGAAGTCATGGCCTGCAACAACGACGGCGTCTGGAATCCCCTCCCCGCCTCCGTCGCCTTCACCCTGCGGCCCCAGTGGTGGCAGCGCCACAGCGTGCAGATCCTGTCAGGCTTCCTCGGGGCCGGGCTGCTAGGCTCCCTCGTCTGGGCCACCGCCCGGCGGCGCAATGCCACCCGCCTCGAACGCCTCGAACGGGTCCACGCCCTCGAACGCGAACGCGCCCGTATTGCCCGTGACATCCACGACGACCTCGGCAGCGGCCTCACCCGCATTATGCTCCTCAGCGAGTCCGCCGCCAGCGACCTCCCAGCCGGCAGTCCCGCCGCCGGCGAAGTAGAAGCCATCCGCACCGCCGCCGGCCACCTCACCCAGGCCATGGATGAAATCGTCTGGGCCGTCGATCCCCGGCATGACACCCTCGACAGCCTCGTCGGCTACGTCGGCAGTGCTGCCCAGGAATACCTCCGCGCTGCCGGTCTCCGCTTCCGCCTCGAAGCCCCGGGTTCCCTGCCCCCATGGCCGCTCACCGCCGACCGCCGCCATAGCCTTTTCCTCGCTTTCCGCGAAGCCCTCCACAATGTCGTCCGCCACGCCCGCGCCCGGACTGTCCGCGTCCTCTTCGCCGTCGAACCCGCCGCCTTCACCCTCACCGTCGAAGACGACGGCCAGGGATTCGATCCCGCCCATCCTGCCCCACGCCCCACCGGCGGCCGCGGCCTCACCCACATGATCGACCGCCTTACCGAACTCGGCGGCACCTGCCAAATCACCAGCCAGCAAGGCCATGGCACCCGTGTCACCTTCCGCCTCCCCATCCGCCTGTCATGAAAACACACGACGCCCGCCAAGCGCGCCATCCTGCATAGTGGCGGCGGAAAAGACCAAAGACCAAAGACCAAAGACCAAAGGCTAAAGGCCAAGAGCCCATCTCCCATTCTCAATCTTCCATCCCCCATCCTCAATCCACCGTCCTCACTCAACTCCCCGCCCGGACTGCCTACTTCTGAAAACTGAAAACTGAAAACTGAAAACTTCCCTCCATGATCACCACCGCCATCATCGAAGACGACGACGCCACCCGGCGCATGTTTGCCGGCTGGCTGCGGCGGGCCGAGGGGTTCGACTGCGTGGCGGAGTTTGCCGATGCCGAGAGCGCCCTCGCCGCCCTGCCCGCGCTCCAGCCCCAGGTCATCCTCAGCGATATCAATCTCCCCGGCCTCAACGGCACCGAATGCGTCCGCCGCCTCAAGCCCCTCCTGCCGGACAGCCAATTTCTCATGATCACCGTTTATGAGGATGCCGACCATATCTTTTCCGCCCTCGCCGCCGGAGCTGCCGGCTATCTGCTCAAGCGCACTGCTAGGGAGGCCCTGCTCACCGCCATCCGCGAAGTCCACGACGGCGGTTCCCCCATCACCGCCAGTATCGCCCGCAAGGTCGTCCAGTCCTTCCAGCGCCCCGCCGCTCCCACCGCCCCCGCCGGTGCCGATCTCTCCCCCCGCGAAAACGAAGTCCTCCAGCTCCTCGCCACCGGCTACCTCTACAAGGAAGTCGCCGACGCCCTCCAACTCAGCGTTCCCACCGTCAATACCTACGTCCGCCGCATCTACGAAAAACTCAACGTCCGCTCCCGCGCTCAGGCCGTCGCCAAGGTCTCCGGCCGGTGATGGCTCAATTCGGGGAAGAATTTCCCCCGCAAGCCTTTTTCTGGCATGGCAAGAGGTTTGGATTATCGCTCAAGATGAGACACGGGCAGGACGCGCCCGGGGCTTTCGGATTCCAGAAGACTTCGTAGTGGCTCCGCCAGTTGGCTCTAAAAACTCAACGTCCGCTCCCGCGCCCAGGCCGTCGCCAAGGTCTCCGGCCGGTGAGCCGCCATCACTAACACTCCCGAGGCACTGCCTGAAGACGGCAAAGAGAAAAGCTGCTTGTGTAGCGGGAACCAAGGGAAGGGGACCGCAAATCTTTCATTCGGGAAGGAGTTGAATGCGGTCGCCAATATGGATGACACCACCGGCAACGACATCGGCTCCGATGCCCGTCTGGTTGGCGAGATACTGAAAAATCTCCCGCCTGCCGGAAAACTTCACGATGTGTGAGCACGGCGGCCAGGCTTTGCGCCCCCGGAAGACGGCTTGGTCACCAATCCGGAAGTCGCGACCAACCAGGGAACTCAAGTCGGTGCCGCGCGTGAGGAGGTTCCGCCGCAGATCCTTGGGGTCGATCTGAACACCGTGGTCCGCAGCCAGGGAAATAAATGGCTCCTCCTGAATCAGCGTCACGTGAGCGTCCCACTCCGTGACCCCGGAATAGAACCCCTTACCTGTGGCGTATCGGTCACCGGAGAGACCCTTCCCTGCAATGGCCTCGATGCTTTGATGACCCGTCACCGGAGCCTTGGTATCGACTGAGGTAAAGATGGCAACGATCATATCGGAAAAGGTGGGGCGGTTGTCGTTCAACGTGACCTCACGGATGCAATTAACGTCCGCCGTCAGCGACGCGCTTTAACGCGTTGCCTGGACGGTATTGTGTGCCAGTTTCCTTATGATCGCTGGCAGTTTGATCATGTCATCGCAAACAACATCTGCGCCAGGGCAGTCGGGGTGCTGTGAAGTGGGGATGAAAACGGTCAGGAGTCCGGCGTCTTTGCCTCCTTGTATGTCAATAACAGGATTATCTCCGACGCAGGTAGCTTCTGTCGGTTCGATCCCATGTTCGTCGCAACCTCTCTGAATATCCTGGGGTCTGGTTTGAGCAGGTTTACGGCCTGAGTGGCAACAACGCTATGAAAAAAGGACCAGTTCCATAAAACGGGTTATGACTTTTTCTTCGTCCTGAACGCATGGTCGCAACATGCCGCGACACTGCCATCTCACGAAATTCAGAAGCCATTGCCCGCGGTCCAGCAGGGTTTTGTCTAACCGAAAAAGACTGCCTTCATTGCTATGGAGTTCAACGTCTATGCCAACCAGCGGGTTTGTGGAACTTGGCTGTTTTTGTCGGAATCCCTTACAAATTGGAGGCTTCTGAAAAAGTTCCAAGAATCATTCCCATTTCTGATTCAGTTTTACCATCTGTATTTATATCGCTGATTATCAACGTTTTGCTGTAAATTAAACGTTATTTTTAACTATCATTTAAATCGTTGGCACAATTTTTGCACTTTGAGGTTGCAGGGCCCCAGAACACTGGGACCTCAAAATGAACAAGGAAGCAGAAATGTTTCCGCAACCAACAACCACAAACATCCATGAAAACGATCTTTGCACTCTTGGCAGCCGTGCTGCTCGCCTCGGCGGGCACCAGTCGAGCCGCCACCCTGCTGGGTCTGGCCATTGACCGCTCCGGCAGCATCTCCAATGCAGATTACGCACTGCAAATTAATGCCTACATCAATGTCCTCAACAACATCAGCGTGATTCCCCGAGATGGCAGCCTTGCCATTGGCGTTTACAGCTTTGGTGGATCCGCAAATACGATTTTTCCAGCGGCATTCATTACTGGTGCCAATCATGCCGCGTTGATGACTGCGGTGACTGGGATGCTGACCCGGGCTGACACGGGGGCCACGGCCCTCGGGCCCGCTATTGCATTGGCAGCCAATGATTTGTGGTCTCTCAGCAGCGACCTCAGTGACAGGCATGTCATCGATGTCTCTACGGATGGCTTCGGGAACACAGGCATCAATCAGGTCACCGCCAGCAACAACGCGCTGGCTCTGGGGATCGATCAAATCAATGGTCTGGGAGTGGGCAGTGGAGCGAATCTGAACTTCGTTGGAGGAGCGGGCTCATTTGCCGTCCAGGTTTCCTCCTTCAATGATTTTGAGACTGCGATCGAACGTAAGATCATTCGGGAAACCCGTGGGGTACCGGAAGGCGGCTTCACCGTCTTCATGCTCGGTGGGGCGATGCTCGGCATGGCCGTGCTGCGCCGCCGTTTGGCATAAAGAACTGAGGTTGCATACGCAGCCCCGCATTTGAACAGGGTGGGGGCGGCAGAAGCGCAGGAAGCGGCTCCCAGCACGCTCCCAACGCGGACGCCGCCCCCACCTTTCACGTTGAGACCATGTTCGAGCCCGGGCATGAGGAGAAGGGAATCCGTGGCACCATCACTGAAGCCGGGCCAGGCGGCGGCCCCGATTTTGTCAGGATGGGAGAGGGTGACTCTCACGCCAGCCACGTCCAGCAGGCCCTCGCGTAGGGCCCCCGCGACTTGGAGGACGCCCCGCAAATCGCCTGTGCTTCACAAGTCCTGGGCCTCAGCGCCATCATCACCCGAAACCTCCGCGACTACCAGCACGCCTCCACCCGGCAATGTCTGCGGATGATTGGCTGGCGCAATACCCGGCCCCGTAGTGATCCGTCCTCTGACAATTCAAGGCGGGAGGCCGCCCCTAAACCGGAACCCCGGGGAAGGCCGGCCGCGAATCGTTCAACCATCTTGGCACCGGGGCTGCGCCCGTTACGCCAACCCTCGCCGGTTTGTTCATACGAAAGACCGCCTCTTCTCATCAATAACGTAATCAAAATCGTGCTGGTCAAAGACTTCCAGCATCGCTTTCACCCGGTGCTCCCGGGTATAAATCAGCTCGCGTTCTGTGATCGGGACCATCACTAGAAAATCCGTCTCATCTCCATCGACAATCATCGGCGAAAAATTTTCATCCTCATGGTAGGGAGGAACAAAAAGAAAGGCGCTGAGATCCGATGGATTCGCGCTCATGGCTTTGCCGTTGGGCACTGTGTGATACCAATGCAGGAAAGTGTCGTCCGTGGACGGCATCTCAGCCAGACCTTTGAGCACGTTATACATCCATCCTTGGGGTTCGTGCGCATAGGTCATGATCTCCGCACGCTGCCCAAGGGAACTGCGGTCACCAGGAATATTCTGTCTCAAATCGGACATTCCTCCGGTGATCAGTGTATAATACGGGCGGCGGGCGGTCGGCGGGAATGTGTAAATATCGACATGGACTGGCTTGATGTCCGTGGAGTGCATCACTTGCCCGGCAATGGGTCCAATAAACTTCTCATAGTGTGCTTCACGCTGATCAATGGGATTCATATTTTGACCAAACTGGGGTTCACCGACAGATCTGCAGTTTTCTTTTCCCGGCTGTCTCCTGCTGAACGATTGGGAGAAAACGGAATTTCCGCGGAAGGGGAAAATGGCCGGTCGGTTCAGGCCCGTATTTGGGCGAAAACTGGTGGAACTGCAAGACATCCCGCGCTGGGGCGGGCGGAAATCGCGCGCTCGGAAGCCCGGCGGTGTGTCACAGGGCGCGCCATTGGCATCAGGTGCTGCCGCGCTCGTGGCCGGGGTGGGCAGGACGCGGCTCTCGTCGCTTGCGGCATGGCTGGAGGAACCCGCCCATTCCCTGATCTATTGAGGCAGGGGAAACCGGGCGGATAACCACCGTGCTCGTAGCCGCGGGTTTACCGGATGATTTGCCCCGCACGGAACGTGTGCTAATTTCCCGTGGGCCTTTTGCCTGTCATCCCATGAGCAAAACCATCGAACTCCCCGATCCGCTCTATGCCGAGATCCTCGGCTACGCCACCCTTGTGGCCACTTCCCCGCTGGGGGTGGTGCAGCAGGCGTGGGAGGAATTCCGCGCCCGCCATCCTCAGGAAGTTGCCGCTTCGCCGCCCTCCAAACCTGGCAAGGAAGAGTTGCTGGGGATGGTGGAGCGCCTGACCGGTTCGCTCTCCCTTCCTTCCGCGGTGGATGACAAAACCCTGATCGGCGAAGCCCGTTTCGAAAAGTATGGCCCGCTTTGAAATGCTGTGGCTGGTTTCCGACATCATCCTCGACTGGCCCGCCAACCGCCAATCTTGGGATGCCGCCGCTGCCGAACCGTTGTCACGTGGCGTGCGGGGAGACCTCGGTGTTTTGGTGATCAGCTGAACGGCCTCACGGTTAAAGCCGGGTCAGTGGCTTGCCGCTGGAACTAACTGCGGAAAGAAATTCTGCTATATCCCGCTTGGGATAAGCATAAATCTCCCCGCCCAACGGCAGCCAACCGCAATAGCGTGACTCCGGGTCGAGGTAAACTTCACCAGTTGATGTGACATACAAAGTCGCGTCAAACCCCGCGCCCGTGCAACACGCATGCTCCATGACCACCGCAACCCAGGAACCGTCCGCCATCATCACTGCCTCTCCTCCTTCTTTGTTGCTCCTCAGAGCTGTCGTGGCTGCAGCCGCATTTGGACAGTTCAAAAGCGCGCCCCTCCAGCTTCGAATGAAGCGTGATTTTGGCGAGAAGTTATCGAAAGGAGTTCCCTCTGGCAGCAGTCCGAACCACGCCACGCCGAGTAACGTGGCGCAGAGTAAGGCAATAACCCCCGTGATGGAAAAGAGGCGCTTCATGGTTGTTTTCAGGACTAACTAGTTAATCACCCACAATACCGCAGGTTTCTGATCCCGGTTATCTCTTGCACAAGTGTCGGAATATCACGAAATTTTGGTAAAGGCATGGGAGTGGCCGGCGGGTTCAGGCGCGTATCTGCGCGAAAACCGGCGGAACTGCGGGACATCCGTCACCGGGGCGCGGGAAAAGCGCGGGCAGATAGCCCTGCGGGGCGTCACGGTGGGGTCGCTTTACTGTAGCCAGGTTGCTGCCGCGCTCGTTCCCATTTGAGGAGGAGTAGACTCATTCTTTTCTTTTGGGGTCATTTAGCGCATCCGAATAGACCTTGTGCAACCATCTCCCAACCTCAGTGTTCCTGCTGCCCAGGCACCGTTCAAAATAGTGTTGATCCCAGGAGTGATAATTCGTGAGGTGACCTGAAATGTTGTGAATCGCATCCATCAGACGTGCGATCTTGTTGAAGCGATCCCTGGATGCACCTTCCGATTCGTTCTCGCCCTGCCATGCTTCGGCGCGCGATTCCAACATTGCGAAGTAGATCAGTTTCAGTAAAGCACGCAGCTGATTTTCTGGGGGCAGATTAATCATGGGAAATCATTTCCGGCAAATATTATAGGTATCCAACCCGCTTGGAGACCCCCTCCGTCACATCAAAATACGCGGTAGATTGTCTGTTGCTATCATATTTGGGATTGAATCCGATTCAGTTCCTCCGTGTGAAAAAACGGTCTATTATTTGGCCTCCATCCCGCACGATAGCATAACCCTCCCTCCCCGAGAGCGATTCCCAACGTTCCTGCGGTGTTGAAAAGAACCACAGCTCATCACCCTGTTTCATTTGCGCGAGAAATGCGGTCCACTCGCTCTGAGAAACCTTGCGCTGCTCCTCCATCTGTTTTGCGACATCGGTTCCGTGATTTTGGGCAATTTTGGCAATGACCGGCAGCCAGCGGGATTCACGTTCGGCAGCAGCGTCCTTTGCACTTATGGGCCGGGCTGTCCAGTCCTGTGGAAATGGGCCCTCGTCGCCGCAACTAACGAGAAAAAACGCCAAGGCGATGGTAAAAAGCGGTTTTAGTTTCATGTGTTGGACGTCTTATCTTGGGGTTTCCTGACCCGCTTGGAAGTCCCCTCCGCTATAGGCCAGCAGCCGGGGGGGGGGCGTCAAGCAGGGGCATCGGGGCAGCTGTCCTGGGCTAATTCTCCAACATGGGGAGGTCGTGCGGATAGCACGAGTATGCAATCATCGTCCGTCGCAAGTAAATACTCATGGAGCGTCTCAAGAGACTGCTGCGGCATCGAAACAGAAAGCACGCCAAGTCTCATGGAAAAACTTGTGAATATGCTCCCTTGGACCACCTCGTAGAGTATCGATGCACTGGGAACGTAGTGCGATGATTCCCAAATCGTAAGCAGGTCGCCCTCATCAGGAACCAGAAACCCCCGCAGAAAAGATGCGTCGAAGCGATAAGCAAACTGCCGGCCATCAATGCTGTCGGACGCTCCAGCAATCACCAATCGAAGCGAGTCGGATGGTCGATAAACCAACTCGCGCAGTGAAGAGCGGCCATCTGCCTTTGACTGGAGGGGTGATAGAATTACTGGCAGCATGGTTGGACGCCGAACATTTGTAGTTATCCAAACCCGCTCGGATCCCCTGCACTATCGGCCCGCAGCCGGGTAAGCGTCAAGCAGGGGCATCAGGGTTGGATGTCAGTGTGTCCACTTCTTTTCCTGGGCTGCCGCAATGAGATTACAAATCCGGATCGGAATCAGACCGGCTTGATCTTCTGGCGACCGCCATCTCCGGAACGGCCATGAGATGAGCCACCAAAGCCACAGGACCGGCGCATACAGAGGCAAGCCCTCGGGTTGGAAATGGCGCTCAGGTCGAAACGCTGACAAATCCACCTGAAACTTCTGCCCGAATGCCTCAATCAACTCCCACCCGTCAGCCCCTTCGACACCAAGATCTCCATAGAGTGTCGACGATGGCGTCAATTGCTGACGCTTGGCACCCGTGAACTCAGCCACAAAATCCATAACACTCTCGTCGAGGGCAGACATAGCGTGGCACCTGATCCAAACCCCGGGCGGGCGTCAAGCAGGGGAAGGTTACTTTATTTGGCGGGGCTTTGGCGGCCTGCTGTCGGGCCAGGTGAGGCCCTTGCGGATATCGGCGAGGGGATTGCCGTGCCCGCCGTGGCCGCCGCCG
This sequence comes from Verrucomicrobiales bacterium, assembly GCA_038210825.1. GTDB lineage: Bacteria > Verrucomicrobiota > Verrucomicrobiia > Verrucomicrobiales > V1-33 > CAIZWU01. The sequence continues at coordinate 98,822 of JBBQWG010000005.1, read as the reverse complement.
TGGCCGCCGGCGTGGCCGAGGTCCAGCCGGCGGATTCCCCCAGCAGGGCGGTGCCGGAGGGTTGGGTGGCGGTATCCACTTCTCCGGAAAAGTGACTAAAACTGTGACTCTCGAAAAGGCTTGCTGTCCCGCATCCTGTTTTTTATTAATGCGGAATGAAAACCCCGCTTACGGCTCTCAATTGGACCCACCTCATCGCATCGGCAGGAATGCTGGCCGGGCTGCTCCTGCCGGGGCAAGTGATGGCCCAAGGAGACAGTTTGAAGACAGATTTGGTGGCCTATTGGCCCTTGGATGTCATCCAAGGCACCAAGACGCCTGATTTGAAAAGTGGCTACGACCTTGAACTGGTGAACCTGCAGCCCGCCGACCTCGTCGAGGGACACCGGGGCAAATGCTTTCAATTCGACAACGCGCGGCAGACCCTGCTCAGGCGCGTCAATGCACCCGGCGACCTCCTGCCGATTGCCCGCAACCCTTCTTTTACGGTTTCCTTGTGGGCCAAGGTCAGTTTTTCCGGACAAAACGACCGCCGTCTGTTTTCGGAAGGCAGCACCACCTCGAACGATCCACTCTTTAACCTCGGCACTCACAACGGAGGAGGCAACGGAGCCTTGGACATCTACATCCGGCAAAGCGGCACCACTCTCGTGGATCATCCCAAAACGATTGCCCAACCCTTCGACGGAAACTGGCACCACATCCTGTTTGTCCAGACGGAACAACCGGCCGGCGACAGCATCCGTCAGGTCTATATCGACGGGATGCTGGATTCCATTGCCCTGGTCAACCGGGCGGCTGGAGCGGTCTATAACTTTACCACGACGTCCGTCGGCGGCATCCTCCGGGCCACTCCCTCCGCGTGGGTCACCGGCCAGATCGATGAAGTGGCGCTGTGGAACCGGGGCCTGACGGAAGCGGAGATCACCGATCTTTTCACCAATGGGATGCCCTCCCTTGCCCCGCCCTTGGAACCGCTGGCCATCGCCAAATTCGAGTCCGACTTTCCGGTCTCGGTAGCCGGCAAGACCACCCGCCTGCGCTGGGACGTCACCAAGGATGCTACCATCACCATCACGCCCGGAATCGGCAATGTGACCGCCCAGAGTGCCTTTGGAGTGGGCCAAATTGATGTCCTTCTCCCCAACACCACCACTTACACCCTAACCGCGAGCCGCGGCATGGAGGTTCCCGTGACCCAGACCCTCACCGTGACCGCCTTGCCTGGGGTCAGCGCTGGATGGGAGTGGCTGGAGGACTTCGAGGGCCGCACTCCGGACAACCTTGGCGGCCAGGGGCGTTGGATCGCCGGGGAAGGTCAGGCCACTGTCGCTGACACCGGGGGCAACCAGGCCGTCAAAGTCACCGGTGGAGCTGACCTGCTCGCCCTCCCTCTGCTCAGCCGCACCGTGCTGGAAACCCAAAAAGCCACCCTCTTTTTCCGCTTCTTCCACAGCAGCGCGGATGCGGGTCTGCCGGTCGATCTTTCTCTCGGCCTAACTGAAAAATCCATCCGCGGTTCCGGAGACTTCCGCACCAATATCGGCACCTACCTCCACTTCGCCCGCGTGGCCGGCGGCCCCCTCACGCTGGAGGCCCGGGATGGCATCGGCGCCGCCTACCAGCCGGCTGACTACTCGGTCCTGCCGGATCAGGTCTACAATGTCTGGATCGACATCACTAACAATCCGCTGGGCTCCACCGATACCTACAGCGTCCATGTGGCCCCGGAAGGCGGGGTCCGCACCACCCTGTTTGCGGAATTCGCCTCCGACCGCGAGCCCCAGGAAGTGGTCGTGCTCGGTTCCCCCTTGCCCGATATCCACTATCTTTTCCTGTGCGCCGCCACCGCCAACCAGGCCTTCGAAGCGGTGCAGCTTGACGACTTTTATCTTTCCTCGCCGGACACCTTCAATACCACCGTGCCCGTCCCTTCCTCCTTCATGGTGGATCCCGTCACTCCGCTGGCCATCACCGCGTTCACCTATCAGAAAATCACGGGCGGCGTCACTCTCGAATGGGCGTCCCGTCCCTCCGAAATCTATTCCGTCTGGGCCGCCCCCGATCTCTCCAACTGGATCGAGATCAGCCCTAACATTCCATCGGCCGGCACCACCACCAGCCTGGCCCTCCCCGGCTCCTACACAGGCCCCCGGTGGTTCTTCCAGGTGCGCCGCTGAACCTTATCAACTGCCCGGCTCAACGCTGACCCCCAACCACGCGCAAATGCGGGCCACGGTGGCCAAATCCAGCGGGGTGGTGGGACTGGCGAACACATCCCATTCCATCAGACTTTGGATCACCACAAAAATCTGGATGCCAAGCGCGGCAGCCAGCTCACGCACGCTTATTCCGGGAGGAACGACCGTGTGGGTGATTCCGGGAACCGGGGCTTGCCGCGGAGGACGGTCTCACTGTGAACCACCGGCATCCATGAGGGACAGAAATTTGGCCACGCGGTTGACCTCGGACGGCGGAGTGGGTTCACGGTCCATGTATTTTCGGAAGTTACTGGCGACGCATGCCATAAGATGGGTGGCGTTTCTCGTGCTTGATGACCGTAACGCGGATGCAGTCAGGGCCAGTCAGGCGGAAAAAGATGACATAGGGAAACCGCTTCATGAGAGAGCGGCGGATATCCCGGCGCACCACCATCCATCTTTCCGGAATGGCGGCGATCCGCAGAACCTGCCTTTCAAATTCATTCACAAAATCTGCCCCAAGTCCTGCGGAACACGAATCGTAAAAGTCACGAATCTCTTCGAGTTCACGGGCCACCTCAGGATGGTATTCGACTCTCATCCCCGCAGACGGCTCATCAAATCGGAATGGGAGAGGGGGATCACCGCCCCCGAACCGATTTCTGCGTCCCGGCTCTCAGCCCGCGCCAAAGCTTCCTCATCCTCCAAATCCGCCGCTTGGATGTAAGGATCCTCCAAGCTCTCCCAGAGGCAGGCGGCCAAAAAGGCACGTTCCCGGACAGGAAGTTTCAGGACTTCAGGTGCAAGTTCATCAACGTTCATCGGGCAACAGGCTACTGCCGGTCCCCCCGTCCCGCAAAGAAAGATTTTGGCCACGGTCGGGAGCCTAACGCACCGGGGTTTCCCGGAACATGGCTTCGAGGTCGTCGAGGAGGTCAATAACAGAGCGCACACCCCAGGCGAGGAATTCCTCTCCCTTGGCGGCGGTGGCACCGGTGGCATCGCCCCATGTCCCGGACTCGGTGATGCGGTAGACGCTGCCGGGCTGGCTGAAAAAGAAAGCGGTGTGGAGGGCGGGGGATTTGGTTTTGGAGTCAGGAAAGCGGGGGTGCTCGGCATTGAGGCGGTCGGCATCGACCCAGTCGGGATTGATAGCGAGGACCATGGAGGCTTCTCCGATGCCGGCGTGCATGCCGAATTGCTGGAGCTGTTCGCCGGTGTAGCCGTCCCAGTGGTTGAAAGGGAAAGCGCGGACGCCCTCCGGGAGCTGGGGGGCAGCCATGGCACAGGCGTAAGCAAGGGCGTAGGTGTTGTCGAAGTGGCCGTTGAGGAAGACGATGCGTTTGAAGCCGCTTTTGGCAAAGGAGACGGCGAGATCGCGGATGACGGCCATAAAGGTGTCGATGCCCAGGCTGAACTCCCCGGCAAACCCGCGATGGGGATAAGACAGGGTGTAGGGCAAAGCGGGAGCCACCAGCGCATTGCCCAGTTGTTCCGCGACGCGGCGGGCGATTTCCCGGGGGAGGAAGACATCCGTGCCCAGGGGGCTGTGGGGGCCATGCTGCTCAGTGGCACCGACGGGGATAAAAACGGTGTGGTGCTGCTGAAGAAAGCCTTCCAGTTCGGGATTGGTGAGTTGGTCGAGGAAAACAGTTTTGGGTTTCATGGGAGTCAGGGGATGCAGGGGATGCAGGGGATGCAGGAAAAAATTGGGGGAGCGGAGCTGAAAAAAGTGGCACCGCTGCGGGTGTGCCAGTTGTGCGGCTGGATGTCCAGCCCGGGCGCAGGGGAATGTTGGCAGCGTGAGGGCGCAGCACAAAGGGTTTTGGCGTTCCCCCAGCGCGCCGCGCCGGGCAGGAATGCCGCCAGCGGATTTGGAGATGGTGCGGGTGGCTTGCCACCGCTTTGGCCAAGGGGGTTTGCCCCGCGCCGGACCGCCTTGGGACTCTCTCTGCACCTCAAATCCCCGGTAATCGGCAGCAAGCTGCCTGCCCCAAAGCGGCGGAGGGCCTCCGCACTATCTCCCCATCTCCAGGTGCCGTGCCGTGCCGCGAGTAGCGCCTTGGCGCGATGCCGGTAAGATTGGGATTCCCACAGGCGTCTTTTTGAGGCAATGTTTCAGCTTAACCTGCATGTTGCCCTGCTTTTCACCTCCCCGCCCGCTGCCCACCCGGCCAACCCCGTTGGCGGCGGTCCTTTTTCTGGGATGGTGCCTCGCGCCATGGGGAGGCGCGTCGGAGGGACCAGTGGATTTTGTCAGGGACATCCAACCGGTCCTGGCCAAACACTGCGTAAAATGCCACGGCCCGGAGGAACAGAATGCGGGGCTGCGCTACGATTACCGGCAGGGTGCCATGGCCGTGGCGGATTCCGGGCATCACGCCATCGTGCCGGGCAAGCCGGAGGCCAGCGAATTGGTCCGGCGCATCACGTCCACGGACAAGGAACTGCGCATGCCGCCCAAAGGCGAGGCGCTCGGGGCCGCCGAGGCCGCCTTGTTGGAACGCTGGATTGGGGAAGGTGCCGTGTGGCCGGAAACTTCCGCACCCCCCGCCCCCGCCAAAACCACCAGCAAGCACTGGTCCTTCCAGCCGGTTTCCCAACCCGTGCCCCCGGCGGTGGCGGATGAAGCATGGCCTTTGAATCCGATCGACCGTTTTCTCCAGGCCCGCCGGGAAGCCGCCGGTCTCGCCGCCGCCCCGGATGCCACCCCGGCAGTGCTCCTGCGCCGGGTCAGCTACGACCTGACCGGCCTGCCCCCCACGGCGGAGGAAGTGCTCACTTTTACCGGAGCGGCCGCCCAGGCGGAAGATGTCAGGGCTCTGTTTGCCGCGCAGGTGGACCGCCTGCTGGCCTCCCGCGCATATGGCGAACGCTGGGGCCGCCATTGGCTGGACTGGGCCCGGTATGCGGATACCGCAGGCGATAACTCGGACTTCCCCATTCCGCAGGCTTGGTTATACCGGAAGTATGTTATCGATTCCTTGAACCTCGATTTGCCTTACGACCGGTTCCTCACCGAACAACTGGCGGGCGATCTCCTGCCGGCCGCCACCCAGGAGGAAAAAAACCGGCAGACCATCGCCACCGGGTATCTGGCCATGGCGCGGCGCTTTGGGTCCCTCGTGGAAACCTATCCGCAGCACCTGACCATCGAGGATACCATCGACAATCTGGGCCGCACCGTGATGGGCCTGACCCTGAGTTGCGCCCGGTGCCACGACCACAAATTCGACCCGGTCAGCACCCGGGATTATTACGGCCTCTACGGCATCTTTGCCAGCACCCGCTATCCCTTTCCCGGCATCGAACTTTTCCAAACCCAATGGGACTTTGTGCCCCTCATGCCGGCGCAGGAAGTCAGGGAAAAGTGGCAGCCGTTTCAGAAGGATACCGACCGTCTGACCGCCGAACTGGAAAAGCGTCTGGCAGAAACCGAGGCCATGGCTCTGGACCACGCCAAACGGTCACGCAGCGCCAGCGTGGTGGAACAACGGCGTCTCAAAGGGGAAATGGACGGCCTGCTGGGCAGGACCCGCAAGGCTGGTGAAAATCTGGCCGCCCATCTGAAGAAGGTGCCGGCGGTGCCGACCGCTTATGCAGTCCGGGATGGCAAACCCGGTCATGCGCGGGTGCAACTGAAAGGCGAACCCGACCGTCCCGGAGCCGAGGTGCCACGCAAGTTTCCTGACATTCTCGGCGGCCACCTGCTTCCCCCCGAAACCGCCGGCAGCGGCCGCCTCGAATTGGCCCGCTGGATCACCAGCCCGGACAATCCCCTCACCGCCCGGGTCATCGTGAACCGGGTCTGGCAGCGGCACTTCGGCCGCGGCCTCGTGGCCAGCACCAGCGACTTCGGCCTGCGCGGCGAGGCCCCTGACCATCCGGAACTGCTGGACTGGCTGGCCCGGGACTTTATGGAAAACGGCTGGTCCCTGAAGCGCCTGCACCGCCTCATCCTGACTTCCCGAACTTGGCAGCTTTCCAGCAGCGATGTGGAGGCCAACCTGACAAGGGATCCCGGCAACAGGCTCCTTTGGAAATTCAACCGCCAGCGCCTCGATGCCGAATCCCTGCGCGACACCCTGCTCTTCATCAGTGGCCAGCTGGATGCCGCGCCGCAGTCACAGCCCTATCCGATTCCGCCCAGCAGCCAATGGGAATACACCCAACATCATCCCTTCAAGGATGACTATCCCAGCAACAAGCGCAGTGTCTATCAAATGACCAAACGGCTCACCGCCCAGCCCTACCTGCAGACTTTCGACGGGCCCGATCCCAATGTCTGCACTTCCACAAGGGACACCTCGGTCACCGCGCTGCAGGCCCTCTATTTTGTGAATGACACGTTCCTGCACGATCATGCCGGGCATCTGGCCCAACGGCTGACCCAACAGGAAGCCGGGGATGCCACCCGACTGGACACCGCCTTCCTGACGATTCTGGCCCGGCCGCCGTCACCGGAGGAAAGCCGCCTCCTCCTCGGCCACCTGCAGTCTGTGCGCGACCGCAGCGGGGACGAGGCGGCCGCATGGTCCAGCCTGGCGAGAACCCTCCTCCGGCTGAACGAATTTTTCTACCTCGACTGACGGGAGCCTGTTAGGATTCAATGACAAATTTCAAATGACAAATGACAAAATGGCCACTGACAAATGACCGCTGACCGCTGACCGCTGACCGCTGACCGCTGACCGCTGCCCCCTGTCCCCTGTCCCCTGTCCCCTGTCCCCTGCCCCCTCACCTCCTGCTCCGCCATGACTTCCCGCCGCACCGTGCTTCGTTCGCTCTTCACCAGTTCTCTGCTGATGCCGGGCGTGCTGGCGGAACTGCTGGCGGCCGATGATCCGCTTCAGCCGCGCAGCCCGCACACCGGTGGCCGGGCTAAACGGATTATCATGATCTACGCCACCGGCGGCGTTTCCCACATCGATACTTTTGATCCCAAACCCCTGACCAAGGAGCGGGACGGCACCGGTTCCGGCAAATTGATGGGAAATCTTTTTGGAGCCAAACCCAACGCCCGCTGCGGCACCGAAGTCAGCGACATCTTCCCGCACCTGCGCGGCGTGATGGACGAGATCTGTCTCGTCCGGAGCATGAAGGCCTCTCATTTTGATCACAGTGAAGCCACCCTCGGCATGCACACCGGGTCCCCCACTTTCGCCCGGCCCAGCATGGGATCGTGGGTCAGTTATGGCCTTGGCAGCTTCAATCAGAATCTGCCAGGGTTCATGGTGATCGCTCCGCATCTGCCCTATGGCGGCACCCAGGTTTATGCCAGCGATTTCCTCCCCGCCGCCCATCAGGGCACGCGTGTCATTCCCGGCGGCAATCCCATCGCCAACCTGCGGTCTCCGGGCCGCACGGGGGAGTTGCAGCAGGCCGAGCTTGATTTGGTTAGCCAACTGAACCGCAGGCACTTGGAGGCCCGCCCGCACGACACTGCCCTCGCCGCCCGTATCAAATCTTTCGAGACCGCTTTCCACATGCAGCAGGCTGCGCCCGAGGCCTTCGACCTCAGCCAGGAACCGGCACACATCCGCCAGTTGTATGGCCTGGACCGGAAGGTCCAAGGCCCCGGTGCCGATTTCGCATGGCAATGCCTCGTGGCCCGGCGCCTCGCCGAGCGCGGCGTCCGCTTCATCGAACTGATTGATACCGGCTCCCGGCCCAATTGGGATTCGCACGGCGAAATGCAGGAACACGCCGACCTCGCCCGGAACGTGGACCAGCCCACCGCCGCCCTCATCAGCGACCTTAAACAGCGCGGTATGCTGGACGACACCATTGTGCTATGGGCCACCGAGTTCGGCCGCACGCCCGCCAAAGAAGGCAAAAACGGCCGTGGTCATCACCGCGACTGTTTCAGCATCTGGCTGGCAGGCGGAGGTTTCAAACCCGGTCATGTCCATGGCCGCACCGATGACATCGGCAAATACACCATCGAAAATCCCGTCGAGGTCCACGACCTCCACGCCACCATCCTGCACCAGCTCGGGATGGATCACGAAAAGCTCACCTTCCGCCACGCGGGCCGCGACTTCCGCCTGACCGATGTGCACGGCCGGATCGTGCACGATCTGCTGGCCTGAATGCTGGGCCCCGGTTCCCTGTTGATCTTCAGCTGCCCGCGCCATTGGTCCTGTTTTCCCTCAGGCCATGTCTCCTCGGGACTCCAAGCCCTGTCAATTTAAGGGGTGCCAGCCCAGCCCAGCCTTGCAATGGAGACCACTCCGCGCCTGGGTCGGGCCATGAAACTGATTACATGGAACGTCAACGGCTTGCGCTCGGTCATGGGCAAGGGATTCCCCGATTTTGTGAGGACCGAGCAGCCGGACTTCCTCCTGCTCCAGGAAACCAAGGTCGATCCGGCCACGGTGGAATGGGATTGGCTGCCGGATTACCACCGCTTCTGGAACCGCGCCGCCAAACCCGGCTATAGCGGCACCGGTATCCTCACCAAACACGCGCCCCTGTCCGTCATGAACGGCATGGGCCTGCCCGGGCACGACAACGAGGGCCGCGTCATCACTCTGGAGTATCCCGGTTGTTATGTTGTCTGCGTTTACACCCCCAATGCCCAGGCAGAACTGGCCCGGCTGCCCTACCGTCTGGCATGGGACGCCGCCTTCCTCGCCTTCATCCGGACTCTGGAACAGTCGAAACCGGTGCTGGCAGCCGGCGATCTCAACGTGGCCCACCAGGAAATTGATCTGGCCAATCCAAAAAACAACCGTTTCACCCCCGGCTTCTCCGATCAGGAGCGCGAAAGCTTCGGCCGGATCCTGCAGGCGGGATTTCACGATGCCTTCCGCGAGTTCGACCCCAGCCCTAAAAAATACTCGTGGTGGAGCTACCGGGCCAATGCGCGGGCCAACAATGTGGGATGGCGCATTGACTACTGGTGCACCTCCCCCAAACTGCGTCCTGCCCTCACCAACTGTCTGATCCGGCCGGACGTCCACGGCTCGGACCACTGCCCGGTCACCCTCGAAACGGATTCCCGGATCTTGTCAGGCCTCTGACTTCAATTCCAGCAAACCAGCCTCCTGCTCCTGCCGGAACTGGCGGGTGTAGAGCGCATGATAATGGCCCCGCCGGGCCATGAGCGCTTCATGGGTGCCGCTTTCTAGAATGCGGCCCTTCTCGATCACCAGAATCCGGTCGGCGGTTCGGATGGTGGAAAGCCGGTGGGCAATCACAAAACTGATCCGCCCTTCGAACATGGCCTTCAAACCCTGCTGGATCAGTTGCTCGGTTTCGGTGTCGATGGAAGAAGTGGCTTCATCCATGATAAAAATCCGCGGATTGGCCAGCAGAGCCCGGGCAAAGGAAACCAACTGCTTCTGTCCGGTGGACAGGCGGTTGCCTCCCTCGCCGGCATCCGTTTCATAACCCTGATCCAGCGCACGGATGAAGCCGTCCGCATTCACCCGGCGGGCGGCCTCTTCGACTTCCGCATCCGTCGCGTCGAGGCGGCCATAACGGATATTCTCCCTGACTGACCCGCTGAACAGATGCGGCCCCTGGAGCACGATGCCGAGATGGGACTGATACCAGGCCAGGCTGCGGTCCCGCAGATCATGACCGTCCACCAGAATTTGTCCGCCAGTGGGTTCATAGAATCGGGCCGCCAGATTGACGATGGTGCTCTTGCCGCCGCCGCTGGCTCCCACCAGCGCAATGGTCTGCCCCGGTTCCGCCGTCAGGTTGAAATCGCGCAGCACCGGTTCTCCTGTTTGATAGGAAAAATCCACGTGGCGGAATTCGATGGTGCCGATGGCCTGCGGCAGGCCGTCGGGAGCCACCCCCGGCGGCCGGTCGGGCCCCTTCCACTTGGCCAGATTGGCAAGGACTTCCGGGCTGTCCTGGATCCCCGGCACCGTGGCCAGCAGACTGAGCACGCGCTCGCCCGCCGCCTGCGCTCCCTGCATCTGCACCAGCACCTGGGCGATTTGGTTGATAGGATTGAAGAACTGCCCGGCATAAAAAATAAACGCCACCATTGTGCCCAGACTCAGGTTGCCGCCCATCACCTCGACCCCGCCACGCCACAGGGCAATCCCGGCGGCCACACTGCCCAGCGTCAGCACGATTGGAATATACACTGCGGACTGCAGGGCATTTTGCATCGCGACTCCATACATCCGGGAAGATAACTCCTGGAATTCCGCCAGATTTTCCTGCTCCCGCACCAGGGTCTTGGACGTGCGCAGTCCCTGGAGCGACTCGGTAAAGGAGGCCGTGATCATGGAGTTGAATTTGCGGGTTTCCCGCGAACTCAGCAGCAGCTTCTTTTGGAAATACGCGCTGATGAAAATCAACGGCGGCACCACCGCCAACACCAGCAGGCCGAGCCCCGGATGCATCACGATCAGCACGATGGCAATAACAAAAACGAGGCAGAAGGCCCAGACCAGATCAAGGGTGCCCCACGCAATGATCCGCGCGAGTTTGTCGCAATCAGAGGTTAGGCGGGAAATCAGCCATCCGGTGGGCCGGTGGTCGAAGTAGGCGAATTCCAGCTCCTGCAGCCGTTGAAAACAATCCCGCCGGATGTCGTGGCTCATGTGGGTGGCCAGCCCGCCCGCTGAGTTGATGAAAAACCAAACCCCGACGGACAAGGCCACGGTCAGCGCGCCATACACCATCATGTGAGGCCACAGCACTCCGGCGGAACCGGCGGCCGCAACATCGTCCACGGCCTGGCGCGTCACGAGCGCAAAGCTGGCGTCGCACAGCGCGATGAGTATGGCGGAAGCCAGCAGCGGCACCAGCAGCCGTTTGTAGGGTCGGGCATGGCGGAAGACCCGCGTCCATAGACTCAGGTCCAGCCGTTCGCTGAAGACATCTTCCTGGGGTTCGGCTTTCATGGGTTAGGGGCAGCGGTTCCCGGGGAACCCGGTTCACTGGGGTTTTGGATCGTCCACAGGCGCCGGTAGAGCCCGTCCCGCGCGGCCAGTTCCGCGTGGGTGCCCTGCTGAATGATACGGCCGCCTTCCAGCACGATCACTTTATCGGCATGGGCCAGGGTGGAAAGCCGGTGCGCGATGACTAGGGTGGTACGCTTCCCGTGGCGGCGGCGCAGCGCTTCGAGGATGGTGCTTTCGGTCTCCGCATCCACCGCGCTCAGGGCGTCGTCCAACAACAAAACCGGCGAATCCTGGAGCAGCGCCCTTGCCAGCGCCACCCGCTGGCGTTGCCCCCCGGACAAAGTCACCCCGCGCTCGCCTACCAGGGTGTCATATCCGGAGGGGAACCCGTGGATGGTGTCATGGATATCCGCCAGCCCGGCGGCCGCACTGACTTCCTGAACTGCCGCGCCCTGCCGGCCCAGCCGGATGTTGTCCCCGATGGTTTTGGAGAACAGGAACGGTTCCTGCATCACCACACTGAACTGCGAACGCACCCAGCGGCGGTCCAGTTCCATCAATTCCCTGCCATCGAAACGGATGGACCCTGACGAATAATCGTAGAGCCGCAGCAGCAGGTGCATGATGGTGGATTTCCCGGATCCTGACGGCCCGAGAATGGCCAGGGTTTCCCCCGGCTCCACCGTGAACGAGATCCCATTCAGCGCCGCCGTCTCCCCGCCATGACCAAAGACAAGGCCGCTCACCTCGATCCTGCCCTGCGGCGGAACGAGGGGCTCCACTGGACAGGCGGGGTTGGCCTCCTCCGGCTCGGCGAGGATTTCCCCCATCCGCGTCAGGGCTACCAGCGACTTCCCGAAATCCGTCAGGGTGCGCCCCATCTGCCGCACCGGCCACAGCAGCATATTCAGGAACATCAGGAAGGCGAACAGCGTTCCAACGGTGAGCGAGCCTTGGGCGATGAAATAGACACCGGTGAAAAGCGCCAGTCCCTGCTGGGCCAGCACGACGAGATCCGAGGTGGACCAATACCATGACATCAGCCGCAGCAGCCGCAGACTTCGGTCCCGGTAGAGTTGATTGGGTGCAGCGAACTTTGCGGTTTCAAAATCCTGCCGCGCGAAAGCCCGGACCACGCGCAGGCCGGCCAGGTTTTCCTGCACCACCCGGGTAACCTGACCTTCCGCTTCATCCACTTCCCGGAAAAGATGTTTCACTTTCCCGATATAGAAATAACCGAACCAGATGATGGGCCCGATCAGGGCGCAGGACACCAGCGCCATGCGTCCATCCAGCAGAATCATGACCGGCAATGCCGTGAGCAGCAACAACAGCGCATTGCTCACTTCCACCACCTGGGTGGACAGGGCAAGACGCAGCGTCTCCACATCCGAGGTGCAGCGCTGGATCAGGTCGCCGGTTTCCGCCCGGTCGTGATAGGACGAGGGCAGGCGCTGGAGGTGGTCAAAGAGCCGGTCCTTCAGCCGCCGGGCGATGCCGTCCGAAGCCTGCGCGGCGAAACGCCCTTTTGCATAACTGAAAACACCCGCCACCACGGTCAGTCCCACCATGAGCAGGGCCGGCAGCCACAGGCGTTCCCTGACAAATTCCGCGCCCCCCATCAGAACTATCAGGCGGGAAGTCAGGAGGTTGTCCGCCGGTTCCCCCGAAATGGCGAAATCGATGGCGGCGCTGGCAATCAGCGGAACCGCATAGTTGAGCACCGTATAGACCAACAATGCCGCGATGGCCCACGCATACTTGGCGCGGAATCCCTGCATGAGCTGCCAAAGCAGCGCGAGGGGGGCTTTGGTTTCGGTCGGTGGACGGCGGTCAGCCATGAATCTGATGCGGAAGGTGAAGGTGGATGGTGCCGCCATCCCGGAGATCCTGCGGGAGGCATCCGGACTCATCGCCCCGCCACCCGGTTCGGTTTCCCGGGGAAGGCTGGAGTTTTTACAAACCATCAGACCGCGCCGGCTGCCGGAGTCATGGAGACCCGGCGCAGGTTGAGCGGCATGGTATTCATAAAGAAAGGAGGAAAGAAAAGGAACAGGCCCTGACAATTCCCCGTCCGCTTCCGAAATCAACCCCGTTTTCCTGGTGCCGGCAGGCCGGCAAGGCTGCCGGGGTTGCATGGAGCCCGGGCTCCCAGCCTCGATGTTCCGGACGGCAGCGTGGAATAGCACCGTGCCGACCAATACCAATTTCTTCCCGGCCAGCTGTCCTTGCTCGGCGACGGCGGGGTGCCCTCAGCGGATGACACGGCGGCGCGGTGCCATGCCCGCCATGCCGTGCGTTTTCCGCTTCGGTTGAAAAATGCCAGCACTTGATTAGGATGAGTATCCTCCGTTTTTCCTCCCTTGATCATCCACACCCGCCACCTCATCCGCCGTCAATGGCTGCGCTTTCGCCGGGGCGTCAAGACCATGGCCATCCGCGTTTTCCGGGTCCGGCAGGGAAGTGAGCGCGTCGGCCGCGGATTTGCCCTTGGAATGGTCATCAATTTCCTGCCTACTTTTGGATTTGGCGTGCTGATCTCCGGTTTTGTTGCACGCATCTTCGGAGGCAATATCGTAGCGGGGGTAGCGGGCGGGGCCACTCTCACTTTTGCATGGCCCTTTCTGTTCTATCTGAATATCAAAATGGGCAGCCTGCTCTTCCCGCCGGAGGTCAAAGTGGCAGAGCTGGAAGATGTCCATGAAGGCAGCATGAACGCGCTGATGTGGGGGCAAACCTTCATGGCCGGGGCCGTGGTCAACATTCTGATCGTTGGACTTCTGGCCTATTTCCTCATCTATTTACTGCATTCCAAGCTGCGTCCGGCCGTGCTGGCATGGTTCCGCAGCCGGAGGGTCCGGAAGGCAAAGGCTGCCAATCCCGCACTGCCCCCCCTGACCCGCACGGATCTGCCTTGAGGTTCGGCTATGATTGTTAGATCGGAGGGCCCTCCCGCCCTCACTTCCCGTAGAGCCGGATGTCATCAAAATCGTTCATGTCATCGAACGACCCGATCCCGATGCGGCCTTTGCCGAAGGTCTTGTCGATTGCACTGAGTTGGGGTGTTTCCATGTTGTCGAAGAACACCTCAATGGTGCCTTTGCTGCTGTCGCGCACCACCTTCACCTGATGCCAGTCCGCCGTCCACGCCACCGGTTTGGTGTTTTCCGTGATGGGCCGGCGGGGGGCATTCTGCACGATCATGATCTGGCCGCTGGCCGGATCCGGCTTGGCCCCGAGATGGGCGTAATAAAAGTTGGCAGGATCCTGGTGGTTGAAGAAGATACAGCAATCGCGGTGTCCGCCGGTGTCCTTGGTGCTGCGGACTTTGAAGGTCAGGACAAAATCCGTCAGCGCTACGTCCTTGATCAGTGCGATGTGCAGCGGGCTGCGGTGGACCGGTTTGTAATCGCTCTCCCGCCGGTTGATTCCGAAAACCGCATTCCCATCGACCACCCGGTGCGTCCAGCTTTTTTCATCGGTCAATTCCCAGCGGTCACGGCCCTTTTCGAAATCCTCACTGAAGACGAGCGGCAATCCCTTCATTTCCGCCGCCGGAGCCGGAGCCGGCGTTTCCGCCAATCCCGGCAGGGCGCATGACATCATAAGGCAGGGCAGCAGCAGCAGGCGGGGAAGGGACAGGTTCATAAAAGTGAGGGCATCTCTATGCCTTTCCGGCCTGGGATGGAATCCAAAAGTGAAAGATCTCCGGCCCGGAAGAAGCGCGGATTTGCAGTCCGCCCCGGAAGCGCGGACTAGCAGTCTGCCCCGGAGCATAGGCAGCGCCATGGGTTCATAACCGCAGGAGACCAGGGCCGCCGGGGCGGACTGCAAGTCCGCGCTCCCTTTTTTGGCACCCTTCGGCTGGACCGGGCCTGACGAGGACACCATGGGCAGTTCAGAAGTGGGGGTTATCGTACGCAACATCGATCCTCGATGCAGTGACGGTACTCACCGGGGTTGTGGGAGGCGGTTTCCGATTCACTTTCGAGTGCGCCAACGAATATCTCTGTATTATCTCCGATCTCAGTGGTGTCCAAGCTGTTTATTTCGATGGCAGAGAGGATGATCCCCACTCAGCCGTTTTCCATCTTGCTATCAGTGACGAGATTCAATATGGCAGTAAGATATGAAACGCATCGTCCTTTGGGCTGTCCTGTGTCTTCTCCCGGCTGGGAACGGGTCTGCGGCTGACAACGCCTTCCTTGAGTCTGCGGTTCGGTCCGTTCCGCCCCGCTACCTGGCCGAGGTCCCTATAGCGGACCGGGAAAACCTTTGGAAAATGCTGGTTTCGTCGCGTCTCGTGGATGAAAATGCAGGCTGGATTCATTTCCAATCCGACGGTGACAGCCCTCCAGCCACCTCCATGTTCTGGGTCAAACTCCTGCCGGTGGCGGATGGTAACCCGTTGGTGTTTGTCCACATGTCCAAACCCTTCGCCGATGGCAGCGTTCCCGCCCGGAACCAGACCTTTGTGCTGCGGCAAAAAGGCAAGGCGTGGGAGGATGTGACGGGCAAGGTTATTCCCAAAGAGGTTGACCTGACGATGCATTTCAGACCGAGGCGGTCCGGCCCTGTTGTCGAGGCGGCGGTTTATGAGCGCTTCAAGATTGACCGCGATGGAGGAAGAACAGCCTATCGTTTTGGAAAACGGAAACAGGATCTCGTCTGGGAGAACGGCACCTTCCGCGTCCGGAAAGCAGACCGGCCTGAATTGTCACGGGATGATGGCACCCCCGCTTCCCAGTAGGCAACAGAAGCGGGAGATTAACCGTGGGCCGCTGGGTGCCAGAGGAGGAGCAGGCTTGCGGGCCAGGCCGAATCGTTGCTTTTTTTCGGGAAATCCCGATTTTTTGTCGGAAGCCGCTCCGCTGCGGTGATGTTGCAAGCATATGCAGGAATTCTACACCGACCATGCGGAAAGCACCCGTGACCTGCTGGTGGCATGGGGGCGCAACCAGTCGCATGAAGCGTTCCGGGAACTGGTGAAACGTTATACGGATCTGGTGTATTCTACCGCGAAACGCCGGCTGGGGGCGATGGATCACGGGGCGGCGGATGTCACCCAGATGGTCTTTACACGGCTGGCGCGAAAAGCGGCCAGCCTGCCGCCTGACATCATTCTGGGGGCGTGGCTGCATCGGCAGGCAATGCGTCAGGCGCTCAATTTCCTGCGGGGCGAACGCCGCCGTCAGGCCCGTGAACAACACGCCCTCGAAATGAACGCAGCCTCCGTTGATGATTCATGGCAAACCCTGGCTCCGCATCTGGATGAAGCCATCGCCTCGCTGCCCGAGAAGGAACGCAGCATTTTGATCCTGCGGTATTACGGCGACGAACGGATTAATGGGATCGCGGCAGAACTGGGGATCAGCAAGGAAGCGGCCCAAAAACGTCTGGAGCGGGCGACGGCCCGGCTGGGGGAGCGGTTGGAGCGGCGCATGGCGGTGGTCCCGGCCCTTTCCGCCGGACTGCTGGCCGGCCGCACCGTGCAGGCTGCCCCGCCCGGGCTGGCGCATCAGGTCTCGTCCCAGTCCCTGACAGAGTTCCACCAAGCCGGGATTTTGTCCCGCTGGTGGGACCGGGCAACCAGCTCGACCTTGGCCGCTGCCGCCGGGCTGGTGGCGGGAACCGTCCTTGGCATTCCGGCCGGGCAGGCCCTTAAGCCTGATTTCCGCCCGCCCCTGCCTTTGGCAGCCGATGTCGGCAATTCTCTGCTTCCACGCAGCAAAGCCGACATGGAAAAAGCAGAACAGGAGGCCATTCTCGCGGTCTTGGAGCGCTTGGGACAGGGACCCGAAAATGAGCGCAGGACCGTGGAGTTCAATGCCCTGATGGAGCACTTCCCTATGGAGCGTGTTCCGGCTTTGGTGCGCACCGCTGCGGAGGCGCTCAGTCTCCGCAGCCGGGTGCGGATGATGAAGCCGCTCCTCGCTTTGTGGAGCAGCCACGATCCGAAGGCGGTGATGGAATTCCTTCTGGCGTCAGGCAATCCACCTTGGGCCGGCATGAGATGGGTGGAAGCCTATCATGTGTGGATGTCCAAAGATTCTGCAACCGCCGCCCGCTGGCTGGTGGATCACGCCGGGAAAGCCGACCAGTTTGGCAGGGAATGGGACAGTTTTAATAGCCTTAGGTCTATAGCGATCCAAAGGATCACACGCAGCAATCCGGCACAGGGGGTGAAGTAGTGCTATCACTCCCGGAACCGATGCGTTCCGCATTCAATGCGGCCCTGGCCGACGACGAGCCCCTCAGAGAATACCGGCGCGAATGGCCCAGTGAAAAATGGGAAACCCTAGCCGATGCCGTCCTTGCCGCCGAAGCTTCCGGGGATTTGGAGCCGCAGGCGTTGCTTCGGGTGCATGGAAAGTGGGGCCGGGTTTTCCCCGACGAAGCGGATGCCTGGGCGGAGCGTCTGCCCGACGGCATTCCGGTCAAAATGCTCTCCGGCCTGACCGAGCCAAAAACGCCGGATCTCGAAGCTCCCTTTATGGGGGCAGCCCCTTGGCAGGAATCCGAGGAGGTTTACAAGGCACGGCCAAACAAATCACTGGCACGTCGGGGATCAATGCGGCTTTCCGAGGCCATTGCCCTGATAGCAAATTCGTGGCCGCGGGACCTCTCCGCCCTGACCAGATGGATCGACTCTCTCAACGCAGGAGCCGAAGCAGATGCCGCGCTCGCCATCACCGCGCGGCGCATGGCCGGTTATTGGGATCATTCGTCCTCGCTGATGCCGCATCCGCCCGGGAAAATTTCACTTCTGGAAGCGACCATTTTCGACACCGCCGGACGGATCGCCGATCCTGCAGCCAGGGAGCCCTTGCTTCGCGGTCTCTTCCGCCGATGGCACGCCTACGACCCCGCCGCCGCCCAGACGTGGCTCGGACAGAGTGAATGGCCGGAAGAGCGGACCGCTGCGATCAAAAAAAGCCTGTCAATTCCATGAAACGGTTCCTCCACTCTTTTTTGCCGGCGCTGACTGCTGCCGGAATCGTGACGGTGGCGCTTTACGTAGGGGCCCGCCCTCAAGCTGTTATCACTCCGGCTTCCGTCTCACCGGCAGCGATCCCGCCGGCAGCGGTTGGTGAGGCCACAAGACCCGCGTCGATGGTGCCTCAGGGCGGGGACCGGTTGGACAGATGGGAAAGCATGGCAGGGACAGCGGGCCAACTGCTGGCCGTGCATGTGGAAATCCGGGAACTGGATTTGGCGGTTTTCCCGGCGGTCTGCGTGGAGGCGCTGCGCCTCAAGGACGCTGCCCGTCATCCACTGATGCGGCTGCTTTGTATCCGGTGGGCTGAACTCGATGGCTTGGCGGCGCTACATTGGGTCAGGGAACAATTTTTAGAACCGACGGAAGGGTGGCGTTGGACCGAAATGCCAAAGGAAATCTGCAGTGTCTGGGTCGCCGCCCAACCCGCGCAGGCCTCCAAATGGTTTTCAAGTCTCCAAAAAGGACCAAGGCAGGAGAAGGAAGCTTGGGAACCATTGATCCGGGGGGGTCCTTTGCATGATTAGTCGGGATCGGCAGCGCGATGGCGATGGCCGAGGCCTTCATCGACCGGCCCGGGCAGTTGACGGGGACTGTAGCCGGGACTGAAGAGTTCGCCGCTCAAATTACCTCCACGGCGGCAATCGCCAAGTTGAAGGAAATGGTGACGGAGAAAAGGACCCCATGGCCCACACGCACCCTCCGGCCGGATGGATCCATTCACACGGTGAACTGGAAACCGGCCGGTCTCCTCATCGCCGCCGCTTACGAAAAAGCCTGGCCTCGGATCGACCCCGAAGGCTGGCGTGCTTATGCGCGGGAAAAGGTCATCGGAGCCGACGGCAGCCATCTGGTGTTCCAACTGGTGAGTGAAGACTGCCGCAGTGCCGCTGATCCCGAAGCAATCGCCCGGGAGTTTCTTAAATCTCCGCACCTGTCGCTGGTCAATGCGCAGGAATGGGGGGAGCTGGGCCGCTTTCTGGAGTCGCGGCGGACCGGCAGCGGATTGGAAGTCCTCTCGGAGGTCAAAAGCGTGGCCGCCGCCCAAGCCATGGTGCGGATTGCCCAAGAATCGAGTCCGGGCGGTCTGTCCGCAACGATGGAAATTTTGCAGGGACTATCCGATCCCATCACCCGCAATAGGGCCATTGAGCATGCCCTGACCATGGGGTCCACAGACCCGGTCGAGGCCGAAGCCTGGCTTCGGAACGCGTCGCTGCCTCCGGACGAAACGGAGGCGATCCGTGAGCTTCTGGTATCCAAGCCGATTCAGCGCGATCAGTGAGGGAGAGGATGGTAGACCCGCAGCCGGGGGGCGGGATGATTTTGCGAGAACGCCCGGGCGGGAAGCATGGAACGGGGAGAACAGGCGTCCCGCCTGTCCCGCCGGGTGTCCCACCCGGTGCCCGAGCACTGGCATTGGCCAAGAGCATTGGCATTGGCCAAGGAAAAGACCGGGGCAGCGGCACCTGGCAGGATGCCGGGCGGGACAGCCGGGACGGCTGTTCTCCCCCTTCTCCCGTCAGTGCTTGGGCATTTTTACAGGAGGGGAGGCCAGCATGATGCGGTCGGTCCAGGCGATGCCGATGGCGGAGAGAATAAAGACGGCGTGGATGATGGTTTGCCACATCACCCCTTCGGCGGTAGGGACTTGGCTGGTGACGGCCATGGCGGAATTTGCATTGGCGGCGGCGGCAGCGGCCTTAGGGGGCAGGCCGATGTTGCCGGCGGCGATAAAGGTCTTCAACAGGTGCACCGAACTGATGCCGATGATGGCCATGGCCAGCTTCACCTTGAGGACCGAAGCATTCACATGGCTGAGCCATTCGGGCTGGTCAGGGTGGTTGTGGAGGCGCAGGCGGGAGACAAAGGTTTCGTAGCCGCCCACGATAACCATCATGAGAAGATTCGAGATCATGACCACATCAATCAGGCCGAGCACGATCAGCATCATGGCCTGCTCGTCGAGCCTCCTGGCTTCCATGATCAAGTGTTTCAGCTCCTTCATGAAGAGCACGACATAAACTCCCTGGGCGATGATCAGCCCGAGGTAGAGAGGCAATTGCAGCCAGCGGGAGCTGAAAATCAGGGTCGCCAGCAGGCCGAGGCGGGGAGGGGTAGGTTGGTCGGACATGGAATCGGGGAGTCCATGGCGGATTCCGCGCCGTTTGCAAGGGGCGGGACATTGCCGCTGGCAGGAACGGCCTCCGCGCCTGCGGGCGGCTTGTATTTGGACAGTGACATTTGCTTCTGAAAGCGCCAACCTCCGGTTTCCGTGGCGACCGCCGCATCTCCTTGAATTCCGCTATCCGAACTCCCCATGAAACTGACGACTCCTGCCCATCGCCTCACCCTTCTGCTGACTTTCTGGGGCTCGGCTCTGCTTCTGCCGCCCGCCAGCAAGGCGGATACTGCTCTTCCCGCTATCGTGCCGGATGTGGTTTATGGCCACAAGGCCGGGATGGCCCTGACCTATGATGTGATCAAACCTTCGAAACCGAATGGGGCGGCGGTGCTTTTTATGGTGAGCGGCGGCTGGGTTTCAGGGTGGGCGGACCCGGCCCCGCTCCTTGCTGGAGCCATGGCGGCGAAGGACCGCAATGCCTTTGGGATGTTGCTCGACCGGGGATTTACGCTGATTCTGGTGCGTCACGGCAGCAGCCCTTATTTCAAGGTGCCGGATGCGGTGAGCGACGTGCGCCGGGCCGTGCGGCATGTCCGGCTGACGGCCGCCAAGCACGGCATTGATCCTCAACGGCTCGGCGTTTTTGGCGGCAGTGCGGGCGGGCATCTTTCCCTCATGCTGGGAACCACGGCGGATAATGGAAATCCTGCGGCGGCGGATCCCGTGGAAAAAACCACCAACCGTGTCGCGGCAGTGGTCGCATATTATCCCCCCACCGACCTGGCCGGTTATATCGGTGACAAACGCTTTCCCGCGACGCACTTCCCCGCCGACCAAAGCGATGCCGTTTCGCCGCTCAAACACGTCACCCCGGACGATGCCCCCAGCCTGCTGGTGCATGGTGGCAAAGACACCCTGGTCACCCCCAGCCACAGCGAAAACATCCTCGCGGCCTTCAAAAAAGAAGGCGTGCCGGCCGAACTGATTGCCTTCCCGGAGGCAGGTCACAGCTTCACCGGCGAGGATGAAAAGACCGCCTCCACGTCCCTCGTGGCGTGGTTTGAAAAGCACCTGACCTCTGCTCCGGCCGCCGCCGTGGCGGGGGCTCCCGTCGGCACCTGGGAAGCTAAAGCCACCCTGCCGGATGGCGGCAGCCGTCCAAGCACCCTGACGATCCGTCAGGAAAACGGGCAGCTCACCGCCGTCGCCAACAGCGAACAGGGCGAACGCAAAATTGACCGCGTGAAATGGGAGGACGGCCGCCTGAAACTGGAAATCGATATGGAACGGGACGACCGCAGAGGCACCATCCGCGTCAACGCCTCGCCAACCCCGGCGGGCAGACTCACCGGCACCTGGGACGCCTTGGATGATGCCGGCAACACCCTTGTCAGCGGAGCATGGGAAGCCGCGCAAAAAACAGCCGCGCCGTGATTTAACCGCCAATCACGGCGAATAAACGCGAATCACTATCTACAAAGAATTTGCGTTATCATAACCCCTCATTGGAAAGTCGTGTCAGGGCCGGACCTGGGCTCCGGGACCCGACTTTGGAAAGTCGGGCTTCGTGATTCCCCGCGAGAAAGCTGCGGCGCGGAACGTATGGGAACCACTATGGAACGCCAAACTGCCGCCGATTTCGACCAGGAACTCCTTGACCTCTATGATGAGTATGTGCATGGCAAAGTGACCCGCCGCACTTTCCTCGACCGGGCCAACAAATTTGCCGTGGGCGGCCTGACCGCCGCTGCTTTGCTGGAGGCGTTGGGGCCGAACTACGCGTGGGCCCAACAGGTTCCCAAGGACGATCCCCGCATCAAAACTGAATACGCCGAATACGATTCGCCCAAAGGTGCGGGCAAAATGCGAGGCCTTCTCGCCCAGCCTGCCAAAGCCGATGGCAAACAACCGGGCATCGTTGTGGTGCACGAAAACCGCGGCCTCAATCCCTACATTGAGGACGTGGCCCGCCGCCTTGCCGTGGCCGGTTTTGTGGCCTTTGCCCCGGACGCCCTGACACCCCTCGGCGGCTATCCCGGAACTGATGAAGCGGGCCGCGATCTGCAACAGAAACGCAAGCCGGAGGAAATGGTGGAGGACTTCATCGCGGCGGCCCTCTGGCTGGGAAAACACCCGTCCTGCAACGGAACCATCGGCGTCACCGGATTTTGTTATGGCGGCGGCATGTCCAATACCCTCGCGGTGCGCCTCCCCGATCTGATCAAAGCCGCCGTGCCGTTCTACGGCGGCCAGGCGAAGACGGAGGATGTCCCCAAAATCAAAGCTCCGCTGCTGCTCCACTACGCCGAAAAGGACGACCGGGTAAACGCCGGATGGCCCGCCTACGAAGCCGCGCTCAAGGAGCATAACAAATCCTTTGAAGCCTTCATTTATCCCGGCACCAACCACGGCTTCCACAACGACACCACCCCGCGCTACGACGAAACCGCCGCGAAACTGGCCGAAAAACGCACCATCGATTTCTTCAACAAACACCTGCGGGGGTGAGCGGCCCGGGGAGAACAGCCGTCCCGGTTGGATCGCCCGGCGTCCCGCCGGGCGCCGAAGCCCCGGTTTCCCGGCGGCCGGTTTTCCAACAGGCATCGGCCCGCATGCCGCACCCATCGGCCAGCATGGTGCATGCATCTGCCAGCATGCTGGCACCGGGTGGGACACCCGGCGGGACAGGCGGGACGCCTGTTCTCCCCGTCCCGTGTTGATTCCGGCTCTGTCAGGGCGTTGCCCCTCCCGTTGCGTTCCGCTTCACCCTGCAGAGGACGTCACTCCGACTGCGGAGCGGCATACAGCTCCGCCAGCCGCCGGAAAAGCCCTTCCAATTTTTGATAGTAATCGTCCACGGGCAGGGTGTTCTTCTTTTCCCGCAGCCCATTGATTTCCGCTTCCAGCTTTTCGCGTTCGGCTAGTTGATCGGGTGTCATCGTCAGGCTGCCGGGATCCGGGGCGAGGGACCGCTGGTGGGCGCGGGCTCCATCGACCGGCGTTTTGTCCTTGGCTTTGGTGGTGGCGCGCAGGCCGCGGAACCATTCGGCGGGCGTGCCTTTGCCGTCGCCGTTGTCGTCGATCAGGGCGTGTTCCGTCAGGATGCGGCCTTCCGCGAGGTAGAACTCGGCGGTGCGGCTGCTGGCGCGGAGAAACCATTCCAACAACGAGACCCGGCCATCCTGGTCGTAATCGGCGGCGGGATCGTCCAGACTGGCAGCGAGGTATTGCCCGAACCGCGCGTAATTGCGTTCATTGCCGCTGCGGGTGGCGGTGATGATGGTGCGGTTCGGTCCCGCCAGCACCGGGATGAAGGGCGCGCTGCTGGAGGAGGTATTGATCACCACCACGGGGCGCTGCACCGGCTGGAGCCAGGCCGCCAGATCCGTCGCTGACAAGTCCGGACCCTCCAGGTTGAAGCGGGCTTCCTTGCCATCCCAGGTGCCGTGCCCGATCAGGACAATCCAGACCTCCGCCGGTCCTTCCTTCGGCAATTCGGTCAGGGTTTTTTCCACAAGGGCCCGGGGTTCGATGGAGGAGAACGGGGCGATGGAGGTGTCAGGGGTGGACACGGTGCCGGCTGGATTGGGGGCGGTGCCGGTGCCGATCACCGTTACCACCGCCTGGACTTTGGCCGCCGCATTCTGCCATGCCTTGATTTGTGAGGAAAAGGCTTCGGCATAAACCGCCTCGCCGGGTGCACCCCGGACAAGGATCAGGGTGGGACCCTGGAGCGCGGACTTGGAGTCCGCCCCGGCAGGCGGGGTTGGGATTTCCGGGACGGCGGAAGACGCGGTTGCAGCAGCGGCGGCGTCCGTGGCAGCAGCGGCGGCGTCCGTGGCAGCCGCAGGTGGCGGCGCGCCGGGCGCAGGTTCATTCGGCTGGGCTTGGGCACCGGAAATGGACAGGATGGCGATCAGCAAAGCAAGGCCGGGCATCAGCCCGCAGGCGGGGCTGGTCCTAACCACGGCCGGGATCCCCAGGGCATCTGGGGGTTTACGACTCCAGTCCGTGCCGCCAGGGAAATTTAGTCGTGGGGCACCAAGGCATCGCGCCTTGGCCGGGGGTGGAAGTGGAATTGGCGGGGCAAATATTCCGGTGTCACTACGTGACACGGGAATCTGTGCTAACTTTTCCGTGGGCTGAAGCCCACGGCTAATGTCCTTGACCGCTCTGCGGTCAGGGGTGGTTTCTGCGGGCTGAGGCCCAGGGCTAGCGTGCATGACCGCCCGGGGGGCACCGACTGGGGCCAGAGGTTGAACCCAGGGGCCAACGTAGCGGGAGAAATCGAAAACGGGGGACGTCTGGACCTGCTGAAGCCCACGGCTAACGTCCTTGACCGCTCTGCGGTCGGGAGTGGTTTCTGCGGGCTGAGGCCCAGGGCTAGCGCGCTTGACCGCCCGGTGGTCGGGATCGCCGGCGGGACGGGATGGACGACGGAGATTCATCAGGAATCGAAGATTTATCGGAAATCGGAAGTTCATCGGAGCAATCGAATGTCAGGGCAGACCGGAGGTGCGGCGCAGGCCCCATTCGGCGGCAAGGCAGCCAATGGCGGCGAGGAAGATCCACGGGGTATGCCAGAGCGGCTCCTCGTGGGGTTCCATCACGGGGGCTTTGGCGGAAGGCAGGCGGGTGGCGAGGGCATCGAGACCGGAGGCCGGGACGACTTCGCCGCCGGTCTTGCGGGCGAGTTCCTCCAGCAGGGCGGTGTCAGGGATCAGGGAGCGCAATTCCTGGGCCTCGAGGTCGGTGGCCCAGCCGGCGGTGGCACGGCCTTCTTCGGCTCCGGCGGCATTCGTAGCTTTGGCCGTGGCTTTGAATCCTCCGGTTTGGCGCGGCAGGTAGGAGGCCAGATAAAGGCCGGGTTCAGTGGGCGAGGGCTCGGCTTGAATGGTGAGGGTTTGTCCGGCAGGAACCGCCTCCGCTGCGGGGGTGGCGGCGGCTGGCGTTTCCGTCGGAGCGGTAACCCCGCTGGAAGCCGCGGCCTTGCCGTCCTGACCGAATGCCACCGGCTCCACGGTTATGCTGACAGTGGCATTCTCGACCGGCAGAAATTTGGCGTCGGATACCCGGACCTGCAGTTCCATCACACCGTTAGGGTCGGCGGGTTTGGGCTCCACGGCGAGGGCCACCCGGCCGGGCACATCGGCGACCAGCCAGCGGACCAATTGCCGCCATGATTTTTCGAGGTCCACCCGGGCTTCGGGACTGCGCATCCCCCAGCGCCAGAGATCGCCCAGCATCAGGGCCGCGCTGCGGCCGCGGCCAAATCGCTGGACGGCCAAGGCGGGCGCTTTGTTGCCGGAAGCATCGTTGGCAGTGGCAATAACGCCGGCTCCGGCTTTGACTCCCCGGACGCGGTTGAGCACCAGCAGGGGTGGCATTCCTGACAAACGGGCGCGTTCATCGGTTTCATTCTCCCGCAGCCGCGCCCATGCCTGGAGCCACCCTTCGCGGTCGAGGTCAAACGTCAGCGGGCCGGGGGCCGGTGCCGTGCTGGCGCGGTCCAGGTTCACGGGCAGCATGTCGCCAATCGGGGTGCGGGCATATCCGCCTTCCGCAAAGGACTCCATCCCGCCCAGCATCAAAAAACCACCGCCGCGCTCTGAAACAAAACGCTGCAGCAGCGAAGCCTGGGCGGGCGTAAAAAAGGCGCTTTCCACATCATCAAGCAACACCGCATGGTAGGCGAACAACTCCTCGGGCAGGACCGGAAAACCGGAGCGCAGTTCCTGTTCATCCAAAGGATTCAGCCGGATCAGCACCGGCTGGTCGTAGGCGGCCACTTCGCCTTTGGCCTGGTCATCGGTGCCGCGGAAAATCGGATTGCTGCTCTCCCCGGCCCGGCCAAGGAATGAAAATTTGGGTTCGCGTTTGGCGACCCGGATCAGGCCGGTGAGCTGCACCTGGTCATCATCATCCAGGGCGCGGTTGAGGAATTTGTATTCCCAATTGGGGCGTCCTGACACATACAGAATCCGATAGGGCCCCTGGGCCCGGTCGACCACCACCACCCGCTGGTTGTTGGCCAGGGTGGCTTCCCGGGTGCTGGTCCCGGATTCCGCCGCATCGCGCACGGAAAATTGATAGAATGACACCCCCGGCGGAGCGGTTTTGATCTGGAAGCGGAAGGCACTCCCCGCGCTGTTGGCGGGCACCGGGCGGGTTTGTTCCTCCACCACCTTCCCGGAGGCATCGGTGATCCGGGCGGTCATGCTGCTGCCGCTGATTCCTGTGGTGCCCACTTCCGCATCGACGGTGACCGGGGCGTCCTCGAAGGCGGTCTGGGTGACCGAAACTTTGCGCACGGCCAAATCCCTCGCCGGTCCCCGTCCTCCAATCACCACCGGATAAACCGGCGGCCAGCCTGACAAATCCGCCGGAAGCGAAGTCAGATCCGTGGCATTGCCGTCGGTCAGCAACACGATCCCGGCGAGCGGCCTTCCCTGGAACCGGGCGCTGGTCATTTCCAAAGCCGAACCCATCGCGGAGGCGGGGCCCTCAAAGGTGAGGGAGGTAAAATTTTCCACGGGCTGGAGGCGCTGGTCGAATTGATAGCGCCGCAGATCGAAGGCATCGCCAAGGGTGGTCTGCCAGGTGGAAAGCGAGGGATCGAGGACCTTGCGGAGTTGGTCGGCACGGGTTTCGGCAGCGCCGTCGTCGGTGACCTGCAGGCTGCGGCTGTTGTCGGCCAGCAGCACCATCAGATTGGCCCCGGGACGCACCCGTTCCTGACTCCATTGCGGTTCCAGCAGGCACAGGGCGAGGAGGGCCAATCCCGCCATTTTCAGTCCTGCGCAAAGGCCACGACGTTTGATAGGCGCACGGCGGTAGCTCCACCAAACCAAGGCAACGGCCAGCAACAAGGCGGCCAGGACCGGCCAGCGCCAGAGGTCATTGGAGAAGGTGAGGGAGGAAATGTTCATGTCAGTGCCGCCGCAGGAACCCGTAGCAAGGCCCGTCCCGGCCTTGTTCCGATGCCTTGGCAGAACCCGGGATGCTGCTGTTGCTCTGACTCAAGGCCGGGACGGGCCTTGCTACGGTGCCGGGGTGCTGTGGATGCTCTGCTCAAGGCCGGGACGGGCCTTGCTACGGGGTGAAGGGTCATGGATTGGGTTCCTTCCCGAGTTGTTCGTAATAACGCCGCACCTGCTCTGCATACCGGCCCGGCACCGGGTCGCGGTCGATCGGCACCAGCGACTCCCGGGAAGCGCGCCGCGCCAGTTCCTCACGCAGGCGTTTCCGCACTTCCACCAGCGGGGTCATGACTTCGGCCTGCACCACCGCCCAGTCCGGTTTTTTCAAATCGCGCTTCATCTCCACGCGCATCTGCCGGGCCCGCTCGCGGGCATTGGCGAGGTCATTGCGCAAGTCCGGGAAATCGACAATCTCCTCCACCTCGCGCAGACGGTCCGACCATGGCGCATAACCATCGCCGGTCATCGGCGCAGCAGAACCGCCGCGGCCACCTGCGGTTTGATTGCCGCCCCCTTGGCGGTTTCCTCCCTGACCCTGGCCTTGGGTGCGGCCCTCTTCCTCTCCTTCGCCCTCACCCCCGGTCTCAACTTCACCTTCACCTTCAACTTCACCTTCACCCTGGCCTTGTGGTTGACCGGTTCGCGCTTGGTCCTGACCCTGACCCTGACCCTGACCCTGACCCTGACCAGCGCCTTCGCCAGGATCGCCTGATTCAGAATTGGTGACCCTTTGGCGTTCTCCGGATTGACGCTCGCGTTGGCCCTGACCTTGGCCCTGTCCCTGTCCTTGACCTTCTCCCTCTCCCTGACCTTCGGCCTCTCCTTCGCCGGGGGTTGGCTGCTGGCCGGGCTGAGGCTGGCCTTGAGCGCGACTTTGGGCCGGCGTTTGGCCTTGTCCTTCTGCCTGAGACTGATCTTGACCTTCGCCTTGGCCTAGGCCTTCGCCTTGGCTATCACTTTGGCCCCCTTCACCCGGACGCTGGCCCTCGCCGGGTTCATTGCCCTGGCCTTCGCCGGGGGCTTTGCCTTCTTCTTCGCCGGGGGATTGACCTTCTGTTGGGCTGGGTCCGTCCTTGGCTGAGGCGGGCGCGGGTTGGTTTGAATCGGACCCGGTGGCCGGGGCAGGCGGGACGCCTGCGCTCCCAGCGGCGGCGGCCATTTCCTGTGCGAGATCTTTGGTGAGTTGATCGAGTTCGCGGTCGGCGCGTTTGAGGGCTTCGGTGTCGTCGCCGAGAACGTTTTCGGCGGCGCGTTCGATGCCGGATTTGAAATCCTGGATGCTGGACTCCGCGCCGCCGGCGGTGGCTTTGGCCTCGTCCAATAAATCCTGTTCAAGGAGACCTGAGGTCATTCCCAGAGCTTTGCCGCTCTGCTGGTTTTGTTGGAGTTCATTGAGTTCGTCCATGAACGAACGGGTCATGCGGCCTTCCGCGAGAAGTTTCTGCTGGGTTTCCTTGACGCTGGCAGCATCCTCCTGGGCAAATTGGCGCATGGTGTCGTAGAGTTGGCGCGAAACCAGGGGCTCGGCTCCCTCGGCGGATTCCGACAATTCGGTCGCCTTTTCAGTCAGGGCCTGGGTGCGCTTTTGCTGTTCGGCGAGCTGTTGCCGGGCCTCCTCCTGGGCCGGGGTGTCACTGAGGGTGCGCTGTTTTGGATTGTCCAATTGCTGCAGTTGTTCCGTGACTTTTTCCTGACGGTTAGCGAGTTCGCGGGCTCCGGACCGGAGATCGCGCAGTTCCTCGGTGAAGGCGCTGCTGCTCTTTTGCCGCAGGTCCTCGCGCATTTCCTCGAGTTGCCGCTGGGCCCGGGTGCCGGCGGACAGGGCCTGGGCGACATTGCCTTCGGCGGTGGCCCGGGCGGCTTCCTGGACGTTGTTGCGGGCTTCTTCGAGTTCCTTCTTTTCCTGGGCCAGCTGCCCCTGGTTCTCCGGTGATTCCATGCGCTGGTTCAACTCATCCACATCCGCCAGCATTTCACGCTGCTCCTCCTCGAGGCGCTTCAATTCGCGTTCCAGTTCCTTGCGTTGTTCCTCCGATTGTTCGGCCTGGAGGGCGGTCTGCAGCTCTTTGAGGCGTTCGTTGACTTCTTCCTGACGGCGGGCCAGTTCCTGGAGGCGGTTCAGGACCTGGCGCTGTTCGCGCCGGGCCGCATCCTCGGGCGTCTGGGCCTGGGCTTCGCTCTGCATTTGATAGCGATTCTCCTCGCTGGTGAGGTCCATCTCATCAAGTTCCATCTGCCGCTGCTGTTGGGCGGCGGAGCCGGGTTGGCCGGGGGTCTGGCTGCGGGAAAGGTTGATCTCGCGGGCCCGCACCGCGAGCAGGGCTTGATAGGCTTTTTGTGCGGCGGCAAGGGCGGGAGTGAGCGGAGCGGGTTGTTTTTCCACCGCTTCCAATTCCTCCCCGGCCTGCTCCATGGCTTCCTGAGCTGCCTTCCATCCGGCGGCGACCCGGGGATCATTGCTGCCTTCGGCGGCGGCTTCGGCAGCCTGGGTCAGAGCATCAGCCTGTGAGGTCCTGACCAGACTAATATCCTCCGTGGAAGGTTTGCCGGATCGTTGCAGTTTCCATGTGGCGTTGATGATTTGCTTTTGCAGCTCGGCCAGTTGGGCTGCCTGTTCTGCGGCACCTCCCGCAGCCCCGCCGGGTGGAGGAGGCGGAGTTCCCCCGGCGTCGCCTTCGCCCTGACGGAAGATCTCCTCGAAGGGCCGGACCTCGCCGAAGAAAAGGTCGGTCTGGGTGCGGCGGGGATTTCCGTCAGGACCGGTGTCATCGGCCCAGACAAACCATGTGATCAGGTCATCCGGCTGGGCTTTCAGTTCTTCAAGGCGCAGCCAATGCTGAAACGCCTGGGCGGCGTTGGCCGGGCCATCCTTGCCGAGGGGGATCTCCTGTGGGTCGCCGCCGCCATGGGCAATGGCCATACCCCAGGCGAGCACTCCGAAATCGTCCGTCACCGTGCCGGTAAACAGCATTTCCTCCAAAGCAGAGGGCCGCTGATCGCCTTTGGGCGAGGCCAGCTTGATGACCGGCGGCAGATTCGGCAGGACTTCGAGGGTGAAGATGGAGGAAACCTTGTTCACCCGCTGGTCAGAATCCGTCAGGACCAGCTCCCATGACTGGCTGGTTTGCATGAGATAACCGGTCAGGGTGGCGGTGGCCTTTTGAGGATCGACGGTCAGGGCCACGTCGGCAGCGCTTTTGTCGCGGGACTTGAGCACCGCAGAGGCGACGGGTTTGTTCAGCTGGAGATCCAACCGCAGGCGGCTGCCCTCCACCGCGCTGGCGCGGCGGGTGTCCTCGGTCCGTTTTTCCGGGAGTCCGGTCCATGCGGGATACGTCAGGGTGATGTCGGAGCGTTCCAGTTTGGGATATTCAAAGACTTTGACCGTGAAGTCCCGGGTGCGGCGGCCATCATGGTCGATGCGATACCGGAAGTCCTCCTGCACGTCCGCCACGCTGCCGCCGAAGAGGGGATCGTTGAGGCTGCGTACCAGCAGTTGCCGGCGTTCCGTTTCCGGGGTGTTCCCCATGACCAGCTCCACCGTGGAAGGCACGGTTTCCGTGAAGCGCACCATGGTGAGAAGGCTGCTGCCTTTTTCGATGGCGGTGTCACCGGGAGTGACCTCCACGCCACCTGACAATTTCACAGTGTCCTTTGCGGCGGCGATGCCGGGCATGGCTGGCGGGGCGGCCGGAGCCGTGAGGAAGACAGCGACACACGCTCCGGCAGCGAGCAGACTGGTGGCCTGCACGGCATCCAGCTTGCGGGGGTGCACCAGCGATTTCCAATCGTTGTCGAGGCCATGCTGAATGGTTTGCTGGAGCAGGATTTCCTGGATGAAGGCAGGTTCGTCGTCGCCGGGATCGACTTCCACGGCGGTGATGAGCCGGCCATCCAGCGCGGGATGCCGGGCTTCGATTTCGCGGGCGAGGGAGTGGTAGTCAGGTTTTCCAAACAACCACAAGGCCGCAATGAGGGAGAGGCCTGACAGAGTGGCCAGCAGCCAAAGGGCAAAGGTGTCGGTGTCGGAGCGCCCGGCCGCAGTGTGGAACAGGATCCATCCTGACAAGGCGGCGGCGCTGAGCCAGAGAGCGGTCCGGGAAAGCAGACGCCAGCGTCGCAACCGCTGCCATGCGGGTTCCAGACGGACTTTCAGGTAGGGATTGATCATACGGCGGATCCTCCGGGGGCAGGCGCGCGCCGGGCGGCAAGTCCGGCGAGCAGGGTTTCGATAAACAATACGGCGAGAGCGGTAAGAATGATCCAGCGCCAGAGCTTTTGGCGGCTTTCGGTTTCAATGGCGGGAGCAAGGTTGGCGGCGGTGTTTTTGGCAGGATCCCGGACCCCGGCCTGGCGCACCGGGACGCCGAGACGCTCCAATTCATCGGAGGGCAGCGGCGGGGTGCGGGACTCTGCGGGGTCGAGGTTGACGGCAAAGGTTTTGGTCAGGGTGCCGGCGCTGGCGGTGTAGAGTCCTGGCTGGCCGGTGCCGGTGAAGGCGGTGGCTTCCGGGGCCATGGCGGCGGTGCTGCCGTCCGGCTGGCGGATACTCACCGGGCCGGCCCCGGTCAGGCCCAGCATTTGGAAAGGAACGGGTTGGCCGGCAAAAAACTGGGCGGGCGGGGTGACGGTCGTGCCGCTCCATTCCATGAGCGAGGCCAGCAGCGGCACAAATTTCGAGGAAAGGGCGAACTGGCTGGCAGATGGCTGCCATCCTGCGGCCAGCACGAGGAGCCGGCCTTCGCCGACCGGGACTTCCACGAGGGCGGGATCGCCGGAATCGAATTTGGCGAGAACGCGGCTATCCGGCAGAACGGCGGCATCAAAGCGCTGCCAGGACCAGAAGCGGATTTTCGTGAAGTCGCTGAAGCGCGGATCGGCAAAGGGAGCAAAAACGGGGTGCTTGAAATCGATCTCCGACAGCATCCCGTAGGTGGCGGGTTTGGTTTCAGTCAGGGCGATGGAGGGCAGGCCTGCCAGGGCGGCGAGGGCCGGCGCGGCATCTGGCGTAGTTAGAGCAAGGAGGACGGTGCGGCCGGACTTCAACTGGCCGTGGAGGAAAGAGGTCTGGGCGGGTGGGGGATTTCCGGTGGCAAAAAAGAGCACCGGCTGGCCGGGGACGATGGCGGGCACGGGAGCGTCCGGGGGCAGCGCGTTGAGATTGACGGTAACCTGCCGGGTTTGCGGGAGCGCCTGATTGAGGAAATAGAGAGGTTGTTTGGAATCGGTCAGGGTGTCGGGGCCGAAATAATGGACAGCGACTTCGAGGGTGACGGGCGGGGCTGTGAAAAGTATGTTATCGAAGGGCTCGGGATCGCCCTTGAGCTGAAGGCGCAAGGAAAGGAGCGCGGACTTGAAGTCCGCCCCGGCTGGTTGGTTCTGCGGCCCGTTGGTCAGGGTTTGATTGGCGTCAGGAGTGCCTGTAGGGAGATTGGGCTGGGGCTCTGATGGCCGGGGCTGTGGGGCGGACTGCAAGTCCGCGCTCCATGGGAGAGCCACCACCCGGGACTGGCCGGGGGGAATGGTAATGTCCTGGGCGGGGCCGGTGAAGGGACCGCCCGGCGAGATGGTCCAGCCGAGTTGAAATTGCTGGCCGGGGCTGTCGGCAGCATTCCAGACCCGGACACGGGCCGCGGGTGGGGCGGCGGGGTCCGGATGGTTGGTTTCCGGAGCCAGCGCGAGACCGGCGTTGCCGGGTGTTTTTGGTGTTAGGACGACCGGAGTGACCGTCACATTTTGCGGCCATGCCCAGCCTTGCAGTCCATCAAGCCGGCTGCCTTCCTGGAGGTCGGTGATGAGAAAAATCTCCCCGCCGCCCGCGCTGCCGGGCGAGCCGGGATTTTCTTCCGCGAGCAGTTCGGCGGCGCTGGTCAGGGCATTGCCGAGGTGGGTTCCGGTCCAGCCAGGCTGGAGACCGGTGAGGCGGCCGAGGGCGGTGGCGGCACGGCTTTCGTCAGGGAGGGTGGACCACTCTGCGAAGTCCATGAGGCGGCGGGTGGTGGCATCGAAAGTCCAGAGCGCCACCTGATCACCGGCTTTGGCGGCGCGCAGCAGTTCGCCAGCCTCCTCCCGGGCGGCCTCGGTCAGGCCGGTGCGCTGCATGGACGCGCTGGAATCCACCAGCACCACGAGTCGGCGGGCATTTCCGGCATCGGCGGCGGGGGGTGACTCCGTGCGGATAAAGGGCCGGGCGAAGGCCAGGGCGAGCAACGCCAGGGCGGCGGCACGAAGCAACAGCAGAAGCCAGTTTTCAATGCGGCTGCGCTGAGTCAGACGCGGCGGATCGGGCTGGAGAAACAGCAATGAACTGAACCGGGTCTTTTCGCGGGTGGTGCGGCGGATCAGGTGGAAGATCACCGGCGCGGCAACCGCGAGGGCACCAAGCAGAAACAGCGGGGCAAGGAAGTTCACCGCGCCCCCCTTCTAACCAACCGGCCGCGCTTGAGCCGGTCCTGGAAAAAATCAGTGAGGGCCTGCTCCAGCGGCCGGACCGTGGAAAGGCTGTGGAAGGCGGCCCCGAGCTTGCGGCAGATGCTTTCGAGAGCAGCATGGTGCGCATGGAAGCGGTTCAGATAACCTTCCCGCGCGGCGGCGGGATCGACATACAGGGTGCGGCCGGATTCCGCGTCCTCGAACACGGAGGCAGTGGCGAATTCCAAGGTCAGCTCGGCGGGGTCGAGGATTTGGAAGAGGACGATTTCGTGACCTGACGCATTCAGGGAAATGAGGTGGCGTTCCAGTTCGTCAAGAGGCGTCAGGAAGTCGGAAATGACGACCATGAGGGCGCGTTTCCTGACAATTTCCACGATGCGCTGGATCGGCTTGATGAGATTGGTGGAGGCCCCACCGGCGGGTTTGTCCAAAGCAATGATGATTTGCCGGAGGTGCCCCACGCGCTGGCGGGCGGGCAGGTAGTCGCGGAGGGCGTCATCGAAGCTGAGCAGGCCGACGGCATCGCCCTGGAGGTGCAGGAATCTTGCGAGGGTGGCGGCGAGGGTGGCGGCGTATTCCGCCTTGGTCCAGCCCGGCGTGCCAAAGTCCATGGAGTGGCTCTGGTCGACGAGCAGGTGGCAGCGGAGGTTGGTTTCGTCCTCGAATTTCCGGATGTAATAACGGTCGCTGCGCCCATAGACGCGCCAGTCGAGGTGGCGGGGATCATCGCCGGGAGTGTATTGGCGGTATTCGGTGAATTCGACGGAAAATCCGTGATAGGGGCTGCGGTGCAGGCCGGACCAGAAGCCCTCCACCACGGCGCGGGCGCGCAGTTCGAGACTGCGGATGCTCATGAGCGCGGCGGTATCGATCCGCGACGCAGGCGGCGGGGCCGTGGCGGGGGCGGAGGAAGCAGCGGCGGACATGGGAGGAGGGGAGCACGGGCGTCCCGCCCGTGAGTTTCAAAAAGTGCGGTAAATGGGTTTTCCGGGGGGATGGGGTTTGAGCTGGGAACACACGGGCGGGACGCCCGTGCTCCCTTCTTATTTCACGTGGTCGATGAGCTTCCGGACCACATCGTCGATCTTCACGGCGTCGGCTTCGGCGCGGTAGTTGAGGAGGACGCGGTGGCGGAGGACGGGAGCGGCGAGGGCCTGGATGTCTTCGAGTTTGACATGAACCCGGCCTTTGAAGAGAGCGCGCGCTTTGGCCCCGAGGATGAGGGATTGCCCGGCGCGGGTGCCGGCTCCCCAGCTCACCCAATCATTGACAAATTCCGGGGTGTCCGCCTGGCGGGGGCGTGACGCGGCGGCGAGACGGACGGCGTAGGTGACCAGTTCCTCCGTGACCGGGACCTGCTGCACCAGCTTGTGGAAACGCTGCACATCCGCGCCGGAAAAGAGCGGCTCGATTTTGACAGGGCGGCCGCTGGTGGTGCGCATCACCACCTGCACTTCCTCGGCTTCCGGCAGGTAGTTCATCACCACATTGAACATGAAGCGGTCGAGTTGGGCTTCCGGCAACGGATAGGTGCCTTCCATCTCGATGGGGTTCTGGGTGGCGAGGACAAAAAACGGTTCCGCCAGGGGATGACGCACGCCCATGGCGGTGACCTGGTGTTCCTGCATGGCTTCCAGCAGGGCGGCCTGGGTCTTCGGCGGAGTGCGGTTGATTTCGTCCGCCAGCACCATGTTAGCGAAAATGGGTCCGGGGACAAAGGTCATGGTGCGCCCGTGGCCCGAGTCCTGGAGGATCTCGGTGCCGGTAATGTCGGCGGGCATGAGATCCGGGGTGAACTGAATGCGTTGAAAGTGGAGGTCGAAGATTTGGGAGATCGACTTGACGAGCAGGGTTTTCGCCAGACCGGGGGCACCGGTGATGAGACAATGTCCGCCTGCCAGCAGGGCCAGCATGATCTGTTCAATCACCTCCCGCTGGCCGACGATGGCTTTGCCCAGTTCTTCCTCAATTCGGGCGCGGCCAGCCATGAGGCGCTCCACGAGTTCATGATCGGATTCCGCAGGGGACGGCAGGGGAGGGGAAATGGGATGAGCGCTCATTCAGTGGGTCATGACGTAAAAGATGATATTGATCGCGAGTGGATAGGCGGTGCGTTCGGAAAATTGTTTGAAGTAATAAGCACTTTCGCCTTCGCGCTCCCAGCCGTCGCCGTTGTCGGTGTTGTGCAGGGCGATCACCATGGGGCGGCCCTTGTCGTCGAAGATGCCGCGGTGATGGACCTCCTGGGCGTCCTCGCGTTCATAGGTGCGTCCAGTAAATTCGCTGTTTGCTCCGGTCCGGATGTCAGGCACCTGGGCTTTTTCCTTGATGGTAAAAACGCTGCGGTAGAGCGGATGCGTCAGGGGGATTTCACCAAACGATCTGTTGGGCAGGACCTGCTTGATCACTTCTTCACAATTCTCCCATTCGTCCTCCCCCCAAAAATCATCGAGCAGCAGGAACCCTCCATTTTCCAGATACTTCCGCATGGCAATAACCTCCTCGTCCGTGAAATAAAGAGCCCCCGGTTCGACAATATAAATGAAGGGAAAGTCCGCCAGTTCCGGATCGGTGGGGCGGATAATGCGTGCGTCCGGGTCCACCATCATGCTGGTCATCTGCTGAAGACGCCATGAGAGATTGAGATCGCTGTCCGGCAGGTCCGTGGCCCACCCGCCGCCGCGTCCCCAGCCCCCGCGTTCATACCGGATCCGGGTGAAAGTGAAAACGTCGGTTTTAAAGGCGTCCGGATATTCCCACGTGGGCGTCCCGGTGCTGCCGGACGGCACATCGCGGGCGGTGCGGATATCCCCAAAGTCGCCACGCCGGCCCCAGCGCTGGGCCGAAGCGATGCCGGCCACGAGCAGGAGGGTGAGGAGCAGGAAGCGGCGGGGTTTCATGAGATCGTCGTCCGGAGTATGGACCTCAACGTGGGATCCATCCCCCGCGTTTCAGTTGAGCAACGATGACACAGCAGCAAAGGATGGGCCATAAAAAGCTTGCGTGCCGGGAATAGGCCTGCCTGACTAAAAAATCATCCCCCCGGCCATGGTCCATTTCAGGAAAAACCCCAGACCAACTTTCCGTCCCAGGGAAAACATGTCTCGGCTGGTTTATTTCCTCAAAAGCAGCCGGTCGTCGGGTGCCGGCATTTGGGGGCTGGTGAATTGATTGAATGCCGCAGGGCCTCCATCAACTCAAGGTATGGAGTTTGTTACCCGGAAATGGGATAGAAAAGCTATAGACTGTGGGGTGTCAATTTGGCACCGATTTCGGGCTGAACCTGCCCCTGTGGATGATCGGGAAACGCTCCGGCCAAGCCCTGAATTTCCCGTTTCGCCCGGACGGTTTCCACGCCACCAAAGAGGCCGCTGCTCCCGGCCTCATTTGTTTCGCCCTTCGCCCTTCGCCCTTCGCCTTTCGCCTTTTTCCGTTCCCGTGTCTGACTTTCCTGCTTATCTCGCTTCGCAAACTGCCCGGGTTGACGCCGCTTTGGAGCGGCTGCTGCCCGCAGCGGACCTTGCGCCGGTCACGCTTCATGCCGCAATCCGCCACAGTATGTTCGCAGGAGGAAAACGGTTGCGGCCGGTGCTGCTGCTGGCGGCCTGTGAAGCCTGCGGGGGGGATGCGGAAACCGCTTTGCCCGCCGCCTGTGCCATTGAGTGCATCCACACTTATTCCCTGATTCACGATGACCTGCCGTGCATGGACGACGACGATTTC
The DNA here is from genome assembly GCA_038210825.1 of Verrucomicrobiales bacterium. Taxonomy (GTDB): domain Bacteria; phylum Verrucomicrobiota; class Verrucomicrobiia; order Verrucomicrobiales; family V1-33; genus CAIZWU01. The sequence continues at coordinate 61,491 of JBBQWG010000005.1, read as the reverse complement.
CGCCGCGGCCGGCCAACTTGCCATAAAGTGTATGGCGATGCCATCGCGGTCCTGGCGGGCGATGCCCTGCAACCGATGGCGTTTGAATTGCTCCTGCAATCCCCTGCCGGTCCGGGCTACACCACGGCGGATTTGGTGAAGGAACTGGCAGTCACCGCCGGCAGTCTGCATCTTATCGCGGGACAGGTGCGGGATTTGGAAGGCGAGGGAAAAAGCCTGACATTTGAGGAACTCCGCCTGATCCATGAAGGCAAAACCGCCGCTCTGCTCACCAGTAGCCTGCGGTTGGGGGCGATGATTGCCGGGGCATCGGCCTCACAACTCGCGGATCTGACCACCTTTGGCCACGCCACCGGTCTGGCCTTCCAGGTGATCGACGACATTCTGGATGTGACCCAGACCAGCGAAAAACTGGGCAAGACGGCCGGCAAAGATCTCGCGGCGGCAAAGAGCACCTACCCCGCATTGCTGGGGCTGGAAGCTTCGCGCGCCGAGGCTGCACGGCTCACTGAAGAAGCCCGGGCGGCCCTCCAACACTTCGGCCCGGAGGCCCGGCGGCTCGGGGAACTGGCCGGCCATCTCCTGCAGCGGGAGTTTTGAGGAAGCTCCGTAACGTTGCTTCAGGGGTGATCAAGCTTTGTAACAGATCTTTGAAGTCGGAGTTCATCGGGGAATTTTCCTTTCCTACCCGCCCAGTTATCCACCGCGAGTTCCCATGCGGCCTGGTGCCTCGCCGCGCCGCTGAGGTCCTGCCAATCCTTCACTTGCTGGTCCCGCAATTCTTCATGCGAACTGCATTTGCGCAGCGTCCAATGGGAGCGGTCTGGGGCAGGCGGGGTCACTCCTGAATTCCAAGGGTGAAAGTGGTGCGGACAAGCCGGAGTTTGTCTGCAGCACCGCTTTCACCAAATTCAGAAGCGTCAGCTCCTGCCCCGGCGTCGTTTCATGAGCAACCCTTTGCCCACACCCCCATGATCCTCCTTCTCCGCGCTTTTGCCATTCTGGTTCTGGTTTCCATGCTGGCCGTGACCGGCTGGGCCAGCTCCGTGCAGGCCTTGTGGAAAATTCCGGCAGAGGTCGCGGGGAATCCATGGTTTATCGCCACGTTGTTTGATGCCTACTTCGGTTTTCTCTTTTTTTGGCTGTGGACCGCCTACAAGGAAAGGACCTGGCCGGCCAGGATGGGCTGGCTGGTGGGGATTTTGCTCCTGGGCAATATCGCCATGGCGGTTTATGTGTTGATCCAGACCTTCCGGCTGCCGGCCGATGCCCCGGTGGAACGCCTGCTCCTGCGCCGTCATGACTGAAGATCCACCGGTGCCGCCCAAACCGGACTGGTGGCAACGCCGCATGGCCGGACCGGTGCGCCAGCAGCTCACCCAGGGGATCACTCCTGACAAGATCGCGCTGACCCTGGCGCTAGGGTTCACGCTGGGCATTTTCCCCATTCTGGGCAGTGGGTTTTTGCTCTGCGGCCTTGCCGCGTGGGCGCTGAAGCTGAACCAGCCCATCATCCAGGGCACCGGAACCCTTGCCTATCCGCTCCAACTGGTGTTTCTGCTGCCCTTTTACCGCGCCGGCGAATCCCTCTTCGAGTCCCCGGCGGTCCCGATGTCCATTCCGGTGCTGGTCTCACGGTTTTTTGAAGATGTCCCGCATTTTCTCACGGTATACGGCATGACCGGCATGCGCGGCATCATTGTCTGGTGTCTGATTGCCCCCATGGTGCTGGCGGCCCTCTACTTTTCCCTGCGGCCCCTGCTGCGGCGGCTGGCGGCGCGCCTGGCGGCGCAAAAGTAGCGCGGCGGGAATTTTATTTTAAGTCCGGGATCACCCTGACCAACCAAGTGACCATGACCGTTATGGCGGTTTTGTTCTGCCGGTTGTTTTCCCGGTAAACCGCCTGAACGGGTTGCCCGGATTTTATCACTCTCCAGCTCTCCTCAGAATCATGTCGGACCTCCCTGAACGATCTCCTCAAGGCGCAGAGCGTTGGATCGTGGCCTTTTTTGCCCTGGGGTTCTTCGGCCTCATGGGGTTGAGTTTGTTCGAGCATTACGAACCGCGCAAACTGGGGGTGATTTTTGTGCTGCTCTTCTGGATGCCGTTGCTGGTCATTCATGAAGCGGGTCATGCCGTGGTGGCACGGCTTTGTGGCTGGGAAGTGGAGCGGGTGGTAATCGGCTATGGCAAGACCCTGCGGACCTTTTTGGTAGGCGGCACGCCGGTGGTTTTCAAAACGATTCCTTTGTCCGGTTATGTGTTGCCGCGTCCCCGGGATCTGCAGTCACCCCGTCTGAAGAATTCCCTGATTTATGCGGGGGGTCCTGCCTTTGAACTGGCGGCGGGACTGGCCGTATTGGCGATGACCGGACCAGAGGTGATGTTCCAGGCCTCCGATTCGGTGGCGGTCATTGCGGCGCAGAGTTCTGAAGTGGCGGTGGCGCTCGGACTGCTATTCACCCTCGTGCCCCACTCCGTGACCTCCGAGGGGAAGGACACATGGTCGGACGGCATGGGTATCCTGATGAGCCATCGGCTGCCGGATGCCTGGTTTGCGAAGTTGATCCGGGGACCGGATCAGGCCGGGGAGGAAGACGTGGAAGCCTGACAATTTCCGCTCCCCGGTCGCCAGCATCTGCCTGGCTTTTTTCTGCCCTCGGACAACCGGGTTCAGCGGCGGAACCCGCCGCCTCCGCCAAAAGGACTGCTGCTGCCGCCTGCGGCAGGCAGGGGGGACTCTTTGGCCACGATGCCGGTCACCACTTCCGTGCCTTCATCCAATCCGGAAACCACTTCGGTCCGGGTCCCGTCCGTGATTCCGGTGGTCACGGTGACCGGTTTGAGGGTCGCGGTTTTGGATTTGGTGCCGGGCACATCGATTATATACACGGTGCGGGTGGGCGGCCCGGTTTCCCTTCTGCCTCCGCCTTCACGTCCACCACCGCCTCCGCTTCCTCCACCGCCTCCTTCGCCACGGCGGCGGCGGCCTTCGCCAGGAGGTCCCCCGCCCCCGGAGGGCGGACCCGAAGGTGCGGCGGAAGGAGCCGGGGTGGCACCGTTGGAATCCGGTCTGAACCGCAGGGCGCTGTTAGGCAGGGCGAGAGCCATCTCACGTTTGGCGAGGATGATGGCGACATTGGCGGTCATGCCGGGCTTCAATTTGAGATCCTTGTTATCTGCGGCGATCACGGTCACGTAGGTCACGACATTTTCCACGGTGGTCGGGGCGTTGCGCACCTGTTTGACTTTGCCTTTGAAGGTGCGGTCCGGAAAAGCATCGACCGTGAAGTCCACCTCCTGGTCCTGTTCCACGCCGCCGATGTCAGCTTCAGCCACGTTGGCATGGATTTCCATGATGGACAGATCCCTGGCAATTTCAAAGAGCACGGGGGAATTCAAACTGGCCGCCACGGTCTGGCCGACGTCCACCATGCGGGAGATCACAATGCCATCAATGGGTGCATAGATCGTGCAGCGCTCAAGGTCCACCTGGGCCTTGCGCAGGGAAGCGGTGCGGATCTTGACGCGGGCTTCAGCCTGGGAGAGGTCAGCGACGGCCTGGTCGTAGTCGGCTTCCGGGACCAATTGCTTTTCGCGGAGTTGTTTTTTGCGCTGGGCATTGAGCTGGGCCAGCTTCAGTTCGGCTTCGGCGTTGGCCAGTTCGCCTTCGTTCTGCTGCAGGTTGGCATTGTAGGTGGAAGGGTCCAGATTCACCAGCACATCACCGGCCTTGACCTCGTCGTTGAAGTCGGCATTGAGTTTGGTGATGGTGCCTGACAATTGACTGCCCACCGCCACCAGCACCAGCGCCTTCAATTCCCCGGTGGCGGTGACCGAATGGATGATGGGGGTGCGGGTCAGGGCGGAGGTCCGGAATTCCACCACTTCCGGTGGACGGTTCGTGTAATAGTCATAACCAAACCATGCCGCCGCCCCGAGGGCTCCGGTGATGAGAAGGCGGCGCAGGTAAAGCAAGGGGCGGGACATGGGGAGGAAAAGGTGGCCGGAGCCGGCAATCTGGCCTAACGGGGCGGGACGGGACGGACGAGCGCGGCAGCTTTTTCCACGCGTACACGCTCAAAGTCGGCAGTGCGCACCGCCAGCTCCCGGGTCGCTTTCTGGTATTGATAGAGATTGACCGCCAAATCGGTGCGCGAGGTATTCAAATCCGACAGGGCCTGCTGGACATCCAGACTTTTGATCAGACCGGAGCGGTATTGTTCCTGGAGCAGGGAGTAGTTTTCTGCGGCAGATTTGACCTCGGCGCGGAGGCTGACGAGTGCCTGCTCAAGGGTGCGGGTTTCCAGCCAGGCGCGGGTCACTTCCTCGTCGCTTTGTTTGGCGGCATTCTCGTAATCGAGTTTGGCTTTGGTGATTTCCGCTTCATCCTGTCTCAGGCTCAACTGTTTTTCACCGCCGGTGAAAAGGGGAATGCTCACGGACAAGCCGGCAGAGTAGTCCGTTTCACCGTTGGTGCCGGAGTCGTTATCGTTGATGTTCCGGCCCGCGCTCACCGAAGCATCCACGGTCGGCAGATAGGAGGCGCGGGTTTCGCTCAGGTTTTCGGTGCGGCGCAGCACCGCGGTGAGGAGGCGTTGGAGGTCATCCCGCTGGCGGCGGGCGCGGCGGCGCAACTCCGGAAGGCTGGCGGCAGGCACGGCATAACCACCCGGCTCCACCAGTTCAAAAGTGGAACCTGCCTCATAGTTCAAGGCATTGGCCAGAATGGTGCGGCCCAGTCTCAGGCTGTTTTCGGATTCGACGAGCGTCCGTTTGGCCCGTTGCACGGTCACATCAGCGGTGAGCACATCGGTGCGGATGACTTCCCCCACCGCCAGACGTTCCTCGGCGAGTTTTTTCTGTTCTTCGGCCAGACGCAGGCTTTCCCTGCCCACCTCCACCAGGGCCTGTTGGCGGAGCACATCGTAATAAGCCGAAGCTACCGCCAGCGCGGTGTCGCGCACGGTGGTGCGGTAGTCCAGCCGGCTTTCCTGGGCAGTTAGGAGACCAGCCCGGTAGGCCGGACCCACCGTGGGATCCAGCAGGGGTTGACTGAGGGAGATCCGGGTCCGGCCACCGGTGGCCCGGTCGAAATCAAAACCATTGTCGCCGGAACCGTTATGGTCCGCACTCAGACTGCCATTCACCCGGGAGGTCAGGCGGGTCAGTGCCCGGGCGGGCTGAAGGTCCGCCTGGAGCACCGCCTGGAGCGCGAGGGAGATGGATTGGTCGGTGGCGAGGGCCCGGTCGTAGGCTTGTTCCAAGGTGAGGCGGGCAGGTGCGGGAGCGGCTCCGCTCCCGGGAAAGCCTTCGCCTGCGCCCGCAAGGCTGGCAGTCGATGCCGTCAGAAAAAAGAAAAATCGGGGGTTCAGCATTACAGGAGCACCGGGCAATCCTGCGCCGGTCGAATCCATACAACGCAGGGGATTCCCCGGTCTGTCAGGCGGGAAATTTCGGCTGCGGTGGGCTTTTTGTTTGAACGGGGCGATGTCAGGAGAGTCGCGCTATTCTCCGGAGTTATGGTTGCAGCAAGCCTCCTCAACCGGTTCAAAGGAGGGAAGAACGCAGCCTTTAAACTATTTCCGGGAGCGGCAGGCACGGTTGATGCAGCAAAGTTTCCCTTGTTGTCGGGTCAACAGGGCTCCATGCAGGTTCTGCCGGAAGCCCCCCCCATTTCAAATATCCTCCCCATGAAAATCATTTTGTTGTTGTCATCGCTCGTTTTGACTGTTCACGCCACCGCCGCCGTCAGTAATATTCCCGCCACCGGCTGGAACCATGATATGGTCATCAATGGAGCGGGCCCCTACGCACTTTCGGTGACCGGAACCATGGACGGCGGCTTCGGGCAGCCCGAAAACTGGACATGGGTCGAGGCCGGCACCTACCTGAATCCGGACGGCAATAGCCAGACCATTCCCGGCTTCATTGCCGGCACCCACGCCAGTCTGACCGGAAACGGCACCTTCACGTTCCAACCTTTCACCGGAAACAACGCCCTCGGACTGAATGGCGGCCAATCCGGCGTCCTTGGTCTGGACGTCCCGGCGGCCTACACCGCCATTTCGTTGTATGGAGCTTCGGGATTTGGACCCAAGACGGCTACGGTAACCCTCACTTTCACCGACACTTCGACCACGGCCTTCAACGTTGCCTCGGGCACTGGCATCGGAACGGACTGGTTCAATACCGGAGCTGACAAGGCCTTCGCTGCGGGGGCCCGGGCCTCTAACCGGGGAGAGGATGGCAATACCCGCATTTTCATTGGGGAAAACGCCATCATCGGAATCAACGAATCCTACTTTACCCTTGCTCCTGCGGATCAGCTTAAGCTGCTCCAGTCTGTCACTGTGACCAACACGGGCGGCGACCGCATGGCAATTTTTGCCTTGAGCGGCGAAGCCGTGCCGGAGCCATCCTCCACCATGCTTTTTGCTGCCTGCGGCATGGCCGGACTGCTGCGCCGCCGCCGGGCATAGCCCAGTCCCAAAGCGCACCTCAGCCATAAGGCCCTGACGACATCCGCCGGCATCACCGGGGATTGTTTTGCGGCGGTTCAAAGCGGGTCGGGTCCAAAGCCAGGGCCCGCAGCCGTTTGGCATGGACCGGACTAACGGTGGTCAGCGCCCCGGCCAGCCGCTCTGCCACACCGGTCTGGCTGGGAGCCATGGCCACCACACGGTCCAGCACTCCAGCCGGAATATTGGTCCGGATTGCAGGGTGCTGCGACACCACCTGCATCATGCTTTCGACGCCCAGGGGCTGCGACCCCCGGCAGGCATTCATGCGTTCCAGGCAATCGAGTGCTCCCGGCAGTATCCCCTGCAGGATGGCGTCTTTGGTTCCGTGGTCGATCAGGTCCGGAATGACAAAAGGCTGGTCCTTTTGTGCCTCCAGCCATGTCCGCATTTTCCCGCCCTGCCCTGAAGTCCAAGTTGCCATCGGGGGGTAATATCCATCTTCACCGGAGGCGTGGATTCCGGTTTTACAGGGAGCTTACAGACGGCAGACCGGGAAGCACGGAAGCTGGAGGCGTCGCGGAATTCAAGGATTCCAATCCCGCGCCTCAACCCACCCACCCACCCAACGCACTGCCATGAAACTGACGCTCCCCTCCCTTCTCGCCGCCGGTCTGCTTTTCCCCGGCCCGCTGCTGCAGGCTGCCCCTGACGCCCCGGCCCCCAAAGTCCAACTCGCCCTGCTGCTGGATACCAGCGGCTCCATGGAAGGTCTGATTCATCAAGCCCGGGCCCAGCTTTGGAAAATTGTCAATGAATTCAACACCGCCAAACGGGGGGGGATTACTCCGGAAGTGGAGGTGGCCCTGTTTGAATATGGGAACGACTCCCTCAGCGCGGACAAACATTGGGTCCGTCAGATCACGCCGCTCACCCGCGATCTGGATGAAGTCAGCCGCCGGCTATTTGCCCTGACCACCAATGGCGGTTCGGAGTATTGCGGGGCCGTGATCCGCGAAGCCGTCCAGACCCTGACATGGAATGCGGAGCCCGGCGTCTACAAAGCCGTTTTTGTGGCGGGCAACGAACCGTTTACCCAGGGACCGGTCTCCTCCGTGGAAGCCTGCCGGGCCGCCCTCGCCAAGGGCATCGTGGTGAATACCATCCACTGTGGCAGCAGCCAGGACGGGGTCAACGGCGGCTGGCAGCAGGGTGCCATGCTCGCGGAGGGCAGTTACCTCTGCATCGACCAGAACAAGGCCATCGCCCACATCCCGGCCCCGCAGGACGGTGAAATTGTCAGGCTGAGCGCCGAGTTGAACAAGACCTACTGTGGCTATGGCGCGCAACGGGAGGAAAAAGCCCTGAATCAGGCCACCCAGGACTTCAACGCCGCCAAGGCCGCTCCCGCCGCCGGAATCAGCCGCGCCCTGACCAAAGCTTCCAGCAACTATCATAACGGAAACTGGGATCTGGTGGATGCGGTCTGCAGGGACAAGGTCGATCCCGCCACCATCAAAAAGGAGGATCTGCCCGCGGAACTCCGTGCGCTGAACGAAGCCGACCTCAAAGCCCATGTCGCCAAACTCGCGGCGGAACGCACCGCCGTGCAGGAAAAAATCCGCATCCTCAACGAGGCCCGCGAGACCTTCCTCGCCACCCAGCGCAAGGAAGCGGGCGGTGCGGATACCTTGGACACCGCCGTCTCCAAAGCCGTGCGCAGCCAGGCCGCCAAAGCCGGCCTGCAATGGGATGCAGGGAAGTAGCGTGGAAAAGTTATTAGTTATTGGGGGTCGGTAAATAGTAGCCATCCAGCGGGTTTTGGCGCAGAGTATCTGCACCCGCCTTACCGGGTTCCCGTTACCCCGGCCCCACTAACCATATTCCATTAACTATTAACCAGTAACCAATAACCCTCCCCACCCCCATGCCTACCGTTCTGGTCATCGAAGACGACGCCGCCATCCGCACCGGCCTGGTGGATGCCCTGTCCGCCTCCGGTTACGATACGCTGCACGCCTCCGATGGCCGGGCGGGCATGGAAGTGGTGGCCCGTGCCACGTTTGATTTGTTATTACTGGATCTGGTCCTGCCGCAGGTGGATGGCCTGACGATTCTCAGGAAGGTCCGTGAGCTGCGCCCCACTACCCCGGTGATCATCCTCAGCGCCATGGGTGCCGAGGCCGACCGCGTCAAAGGTCTCAACCTCGGAGCCGACGATTACATGGTGAAGCCTTTTGGTGCCCGGGAGCTCCTTGCCCGGGTGAATGCGGTGCTGCGCCGCTCGCCGGAACGCCCCCAGGACATCGAAAGTCTCGCTTTTTCCGGCGGCACGGCAGACCTCGCCCGCTGTGAAATCCGGCATGATGACGGGGCCCGCGAACCTTTGTCGGAACGCGAAACCGCGGTGCTCCGGTATCTCGCCGCTCATCCGGGCCGCGCCCTGAGCCGCGAGGAGATCCTGCTGCGCGTCTGGCGGCTGCCCGCCAGTGCCAGCGGCACCCGGACCATCGACATGCACGTCGCCAACCTGCGCGCCAAGCTCCGGGACGATCCGGCAAACCCCCGGGTCATCCTGACCGTCCGTGGCAAAGGTTACGCCCTTGCTCTGCCCTCCCCGCTGGAGTCCCGCCTTTAGGCGGTCTCTGCCTTCATTTTACTATCATTCCCACAGCCTGCCTGATTTCCCCCGGACGCGGTTACCGCCTGAAGGCGGGACTCCAACTTTCCTGACATGAAACCCTGCCTGACATGGACCATCGCCCTCGGCGGTCTGCTGCTGCTCGCCGGGGCCATGGCGTGGGCAACGCATTCCCTCGTGGGCATGGAACGCACCCAGCACCGGATGGCCGGTGAAGCCGCCGTGCAGGAGCGGTCCCGGCTGGCCTTGTGGCGCATGGAATCCATCGCCGCCTCCCTTGTCGTGGAGGAAAGCGCCCGGCCTCCGGAGCAATACCGCCCTGACCCCGCCCAGGCGCCGCCGGTCAGCCCCGCCAGCCGCATCCGGCTGCACTTTGAACTCGACGCCGACGGCCGGGTCCGCTCCCCGCAAGTGGCGGATGGCCCTGACAAACCGCCCGTTCCTGACGAAACCGGCCTCCGTCTTCAGGAACTCCGAGCCCGTCTGGCCGAGAAGGCATCACCCGAACAATGGGTGATGCTCGGCCGCCCAGAGCAACCGGCGGGGCTGAATGACAACCGCGCCCTGCTCTGCGCGGCAAATGGGCTGGCCCCCCTTTTGGCGGCCGGTCAGGATCAGTCACTCCAGCTATTCTCCATGCCCACGGACGGCAGCCAAGCCCAGCCTGCCCCGGCTGCGGCTCCGGCTCCGGCTGCGGCAGATTATGCCCCACCCCAACTGCCATCAGTTCTGAAACCGGCGGAGGCACGGGAGGAACAGGCTCTGAACAACCAGAAGGAAGCCGGCATGCGCCAGCAGGCCGTGGGCAATCTGGCCAGAGTCGCCGCGTCCCAGCGCCGGCAACTGGAAGAAACAGTCCGCGTGGAAAGAAGTAAAAGTGCCGATGCGCTGCTTCCCGCCCCTGCCCCCGAAATGCGCTTCCAAAGTGGATCGCTTCCTGGTGGTTCAGGCCCGCCTCCATCGCCCGCCCCGGCGGCGGGCGTGCCCCCTGTTCCGCCTGCGTCCGGCACTGCCCTTGCCGATGCAGCCGTAACGGTTCCTGACAAAGCGGCAACCCTATCCAAGGTCACTGCCGATCCGGACCGTGTCCCGCCTTCCATTTCCATTTCCGATTTCCGTGCCCTCTGGATCAAGGATGCTCTCCTCCTCACCCGCCGGGTCAGTCAGGATGGCACCTTTCTGATCCAGGGGGCATGGGTCGATTGGCCGCAACTGCGCGGCGATCTTCTGGGTGCCGTTGGGGACTTGTTCCCAGCCGCTTCGCTGGAAGCGGCACCTGTCATCAATGGGGGAGGCACGGACTTGCTGGCCTCCCTGCCCATCCGCTTCCGGCCCGGGCTGCTGGCCATGCCTCCGCCCCCGTTTTGGAGCCCGCTCAAGCTGTCGCTCGCCACGGCCTGGGTTTGTGTGCTGCTGGCCAGCGCGGCCGTAGCCATGGTGCTGCGGGGCATGATGTTGCTAAGCGAGCGCCGCGCCGCCTTTGTCTCCGCCGTTACCCACGAACTGCGGACGCCCCTGGCCACCTTCAAACTCTATTCCGAAATGCTGGCCGACGGATTGGTCCGGGATCCCGCCAAACGGCAATCCTATTTGGAAACCCTGACCACCGAAGCGGACCGCCTCGGCCATCTCGTGGAAAATGTCCTGTCCTATTCCCGTCTGGAACGCGGCAAGTCCTCCGAAGGCCTCGTTCCCCTCACGTTGGGCAGTCTGCGGCAGCGCACCGCACCCCGCCTGCTGCAGCGGGTCAGCCAGGCCGGAGCTTCCCTGACCATTTTTGACGGGGATCTTCCTGACGATTTTGCCCTGACCACCGATCCGTCGGCCGTCGAGCAGATTCTCTTCAATCTCGTGGACAATGGCTGCAAATACGGCACCGACGGCACCTCCCCTGCCCGGATCGAGTTGGCGCTTTCCTCAAAGCCCGGCCAGTTGTGCCTTGCGGTCAGGGATCACGGCCCGGGCCTGGCCCGCGGCGAAGCCCGCAAACTCTTCCAGCCCTTTCACAAGAGCGCCCGCGAAGCAGCCCACTCCGCCCCGGGCGTCGGCCTCGGCCTCGCACTCTGCCGCCGCCTCGCCCACGATCTCGGAGGCACCCTTGAAATCGACCCCCACTGGCCCCACGGGGCCTGTTTTGTCCTGACCTTGCCGGTACGGTGATTTCAAGCCAGCACGCCGGCACAGCGGGTGCAGAGGTCCGGGTGGGCGGAAGTGTCGCCGATGCCGGGGAGGTGGCGCCAGCAGCGCAGGCACTTCTTGTAGGAAGTGCGGGTCACCCTGGCCACGGGAGCTTCGGTGGCCGTTTCGTTGATCTGAAGGTCACTGAGAATGAAAAATTCTTCGGCATCGCTGCGCTGGGTCAGGACGGCGGAGGCGGGGCTGTTAACCGGAACTTCGAGGACGGCCGCGGCTTCAAGATTGCTGCCGATGAGCTTTTCCTTGCGGGCTTTATCCACTTCCAGCATCAGGACATCACGGAGCTTCTGCAGTTCGGCGATTTGTGAGGTGGCGGTGGTGCCGGCGAAAGCAGGATCGGGAACCGGGAAGTCCTGCTCGTGCACGCTGTCCTTGTTTCCGGCGAACTCCCAAGCTTCGTCGGCGGTGAAGGCGAGGATGGGGGCGAGGAGGCGGCACAGGCTGTCGAGCACACGGTGCATTGCGGTCTGCGCGCTGAGGCGGCGCGGACTGGTCAGGGCGTCGCAATACATCCGGTCCTTGGTGATATCGACATAGAGAGCGCTCAGGTCGACGGCGCAAAACTGGTTCAGGGTGATAAAGACCTTGCGGAAATCGTAGGCGGCATAGGCGGTCAGGCATTCCTGGGTCACCGCGTGGAGGCGCTCGAGGATCCAACGGTCGAGCACCGTGAGCTGGTCGTTAGGGACGGACTGGGTGGCGGCATGGAATCCGCCGAGGTTCGCCAGCAGGATGCGCAGGGTGTTGCGGAACCTCCGGTAAACCTCGCCATTCTGCTCAAAGAGTTTATCGGAGAATGGCACATCGTGCGTCCAGTCCACGCTGCTCACCCAGAGGCGGACGAGGTCCGCTCCGTATTTGTTATAATAGTGTTCGGCGTTGATCGGCTTGTCGCCGGATTTGGAGATCTTGGCCCCACTGGTGTCGGTGACAAAGCCATGGGTCATGACCGCTTTATAAGGAGCCCTGCCCCGGTGGATCACCGAACACATCAGGCTGCTCTGGAACCAGCCGCGGTGCTGGTCGGTGGCTTCGATGTAGAGGTCGGCGATGCCATGGTTGCCGGCATACTCCGGGCGGGCTTCGGTGACGGCGATGCTGGAACAGCCGGAGTCGATCCAGACATCGAGGGTATCCTTGCCCTTGGTCCATGATCCGGGAAGCCCTAGCATGGCGCAGAGTTCGGCATCGGTTTTTTCGAACCAGACATTGGTGCCGTGTTGTTCCACCAGGTCCGCGACCTTGCGGGCCACGGCGGGATCCAGCACCGCTTCGCCATCTTCCTTGTAGAACACGGGCAAAGGCACCCCCCAGGTGCGCTGGCGGCTGATGCACCAGTCGGGACGGCTTTCCACGGTGCCGAAAATGCGGTTCCGGCCCCACGGCGGCAGCCAGGTGGTGGTGTCGATTTCAGTCAGGGCCTGCTGGCGCACGGCGTCGATTTTCAGGAAATACTGCGGCACGGCGCGGAAAATGATGGGCACCTTGCTGCGCCAGCAATGCGGGTATTGGTGCACGTATTTCTCCCGGCCCAGCAGATGGCCGCTGGCCGCGAGCAGGGCGATGATCGGTTCGTTGGAGGCAAAGACGTTTTTTCCTGCCAGGTCAGGAAGGCCGACTTCCTCGGTGAAATTCCCGTCGTCATCGACCGGCGAGATAAGACCGAGGCCGTGTTCGCGTCCGGCGATATAGTCGTCCATGCCATGGCCGGGAGCGGTGTGGACCTGGCCGGTGCCGATGTCGTCCGTCACAAAGCTGGTGGTGATGACCCGGCTTTCCCGTTCCAGAAATGGATGCCACGCGATGGATCCTGCCAAGGCAGAACCGAGAATGTCCTTCGCGCTGGCGGGATCCAGCACAAAGCCGGTTTTCTGACTGAAGGACTCCAGCAAAGCAGCCGCAATGAGCAGGGTTTCCTCCACGCCCTCACCGTTGGTAAAATTGCCCAGCACATAAGTGAAGGTGGGACTCACCATGATGCCGAGGTTGGCCGGCAGGGTCCATGGGGTGGTGGTCCAGATGACAAAGGATCCGCCCGCTTCCGCAACCGGACCGGTGGTTGCTTTGATTTTGACGAAGATGGCAGGGGAGACTTTTTCCTGGTATTCGACCTCCGCTTCGGCAAGGGCCGTCTTCGCGCCATAGCTCCACTGCACCGGGCGCTGGCTGCGGTAAACGAGGTTCTTTTCCACGGCAGTGGCGAAGAACCGCATCACCGTGGCTTCGTAGCCTGCGGTCAGGGTCAGGTAGGGATTTTCCCAGTCGCCCAGCACACCGAGGCGGCGGAAGGAAGCCTTCTGGACATCAATCCATTTGCGGGCGAATTCTTCGGAACGGCGGCGGATTTCCGGAGCGTCAAGACCCCGGGCTTCCTTGACGACTTTGAACTCGATCGGAAGACCGTGGCAGTCCCAACCGGGGATGTAGGGGGTTTCGAAACCGGCCATGGTCTTCGATTTCAACACCAAATCCTTGATGACTTTGTTCAGCGCAGTGCCCATGTGGACGTCACCATTGGCAAAGGGCGGGCCGTCATGAAGCAGGAAACGCGACGCGCCCTGCGCCTTGCGGCGGGCCTGGATTTTCTGATAGAGCCCGGCGCTATCCCATGCCGCGAGCCGGACCGGTTCCCGCAGGATGAGGTCCGCCTTCATCGGAAAATCGGTCTTCGGCAGGTGGACGGTGTCCTTGTAGTTGGGGGCGGGGGCGCTCATGAATACGAAAATCGGATCGGGGAAAGGGGGACGCGCATCCTAAGAGGGATGCCGGGAGGGGAAAGGGGGAAAATCCGAACGCTGAACGTCGAACGTCCAACATTGAACGTCGAAGGGTGAGGCATTGGAAATAGGACCTATAGGACTCATAGGCCCTATGTGACCTATTTCAGGCGCGGCGGCGGAAAAGGGAGCGCACGGAAACGGCCACGGCCGCGATGAGCAAGGTCTGGCTGGCGAGCACAGCGGTCCATTTGACTGCCGCCGGCAGGTTGAAGAGGCCGGGGATGATGGCGGCGGGGTGGTGGGCGAGGTCGAGGAAATGGGCGATGGTGCTTTCCGACGCCGCAGTGGCAAGGTGCGCGGAGAGCAGCACGGCGGCGAGGATGATGGAACCCAGCCAGATTTTCCGGGTGGGACGCCAGGCGGGATCCTTGGCCATGAGGATGATCCAGCCGGCAGCATTCACAAAAAACACGCCGACGGTTCGCTCGTTGAAGGGAAAGCTGAGTTCCATCAACCATGCGATGGAGCCATGCAGGCTAACCAGACCAAGACCGAAGAACAGCGCCGCACGGCGGTCGAGGACCGCAAGGAAGACCAGCAATTCAAGGAAAAAACCGGCCCCGAAAAGGATGCGGGCGAAGTCCGGATGGCGGCCCAGCCAGTCTGCAGAATGCGGGATTGGATGCCGGTAGCGGTCGGTGGCGGGATCGGCCTCTGCGGGAGTCGCTGGGGCCACGCCCTGGATAAATTGCGGGTCGAGGCTGTTATAATAGTTTTGCCGGTGGGTTTTGACGATCTGGGTGGCGACGTAGGGGGAGTTTTTCAGCCACTGGCCCTTGGAGGCATCAAGCTTGGAACACACGGAAATGATGTAGCTCGCTGCGGCGATGGCGATGGTGTAAATCCACAGCCAGGTCCAATTCCCCGGGGCGGCCCAACGGGGCATGGTTTTTTTCCTGACAAAAATCCACCCGCGCGCCAGGGCAAGGAACCAAACCACGAGCGTCTGGGTGAGCAGCGCCAGACTGACCATCTGAAAACCGTGGTGCGCTGCGCCCTGGGAATTATTCAGGGTGCGGATGGCGACGTGGACCAGGGTGATGACCGGCAAAGCCACCGGCAAGCCATACCCGAGGACGTAGAAACAAAGCGCGACTTTGACCCATGTCAGGCATTGGGCCCAAAAGGCCGGATCGGAAAGCCGGGTGATTTCCCAGCCCAGCCATTCCCACAAGGCGGGCCACGCCGCGAGACCGACGGGCTTGGGCGCGCCGGGGTAGGCGGGATAAAACTCAAGGCTCCGCCACACCACGATGGCAAAGAGGAGGCGGAGGAAAAAACCTTCCAGCCGCCCGGCATCGCGCAGGCCGGTGCCGCCGAGGAGGGCTTCCTTGAGCCCGTAGGTGCGGGTTTCGCGGATCAGGGAGGTCATGTTAGTTCTCGGCCTCCTTCACAAAAGTCTCGTGGTAGCCGTCCTCCCCCACATGGATCTCGCCGCGCCAAAGCTGCACCTGGTCCGGCAACGGCGTGCCGCGGTGTTTGGATTGGGCCACCGTATCGTCGAGGATGGCCTTGGTAATCCCGGCACGGATGTCGAGGGGGATCTCGGATTTCACCCGGGTGTCATTGGCAAATCCCCACTCATTGAGTTCGGTGTTGAGGCGTTTTTTCAGCTTCGGCGCGGTGTCGCCGGTGAGTTCCACCACCGGGAGCGGCTGGCCTTCGGCATCGGTCAGGAAATAATAATCCACCGGCCGGGGGTTGGGATTCCCATACATCGGGAAATGGGAAAACGGATAGTGTTCGCCGGTTTTGAGGGAAAACTGGATGGCGGCCCCCATAAAGGCGGCGAGCCAGAAGTAGCGTCCCCCGGCCAGCCAAAGGCGGCGGGCGGCAGGCAGCAGCGCAGACGGGGTCAGAGCGGGCATCCACTTATCCTGCTCAGGAGCCGGGAAGGGTGCAAGCTGCGGTTTCAGGTTGATTTCGCGGGGCGGGGAGCGACGGCGCAGGATGCGCAATGTGATTTTTGACTGGTCCGGCACGGTGGTGGACGATTTGCCGCCGGTGGTGGAAGCCACCAATGTGGTGCTGGCCCGTTATGGCCTCGACACCATGGACCGCGACACCTTCCGGAGGCAGTTTTCCCTCCCTTTCGTGGCCTTTTATGAGCGCCTTCTGCCCGGGGTGGATATTGAGGAACTGGAAACGGTCTTCCGTCCGGCCATGGCGGCGAGCCTTGCTCCGGTCACCCTGATTCCCCATGCCCTGCCCTTCCTCGAACGTTGTGCCCGGCAGGAATGCCGCATGTTTGTCCTGAGTTCCGCCCCGCCGGAGGCGGTGGAAGCCCAGGCAGCCGCTTTAGGTTTGAGCGGATTTTTTGAGGTCATTTATGCCGGCGTGCGCGACAAGCGGGAACGCATCACGGGCATTTTGCTGGACCACGGTCTGCTTCCGGAGGAAACCGTGATGATCGGCGACATGCGCCACGACGTCCATGCCGCGCAGGCCGCAGGGATCCGCAGCATTGCCGTCCTGACCGGTTATGAATTTCCCGAAGTAATCGCCGAATCCCGGCCTGACATCACAGTGGGGGATTTGTCCCACCTCGCGGCCCTGCTGGAAGCGTGGGGGTAACGTCGGCGCCGGGAACCCGGCCGGGCGGCTGACGGCCTCATGGGGATTGCCCTTCCCGCCTCCTCTCCGTTTCAGTTATTGCATTCCATGCCGGAATCTACTATCCCATCATGCCTATGTCAGCCGATGAGGATTATCCCCGTCAAATCAAGGCCTGCCGGATCTGCGGAACGGTTTTGGTGTTGGTCTTTGGAACATTGGTTCTGGTCAAGACCCTGAAGATCCGGTTCTACACCACCGTCTTTGCATCGATGGTTGAAGGAGGGATCACCGCTCTTCCCATGATTACCAGGCCGCTGAATCAATACCAGATTCCCCTCATGGCATTGATAGTTTTGGTTATGATGAGCACCATCTGGGGCCTCTGGCTGGCCAGACGTTTGTCTACCCTGATCTACCTCGCCGGGGCTGTTGCCACCTTCTTCGCCCTGCTGGCCGCATTGATTGAAATCGGGATGCATCAGCCGCTGCTCACTATCATGACCAGATTTCAAGGGTGAGTCGATGGGATGCCGGAGGGTGGTCGTCCTGACCGGTGCCGAATTCAGGCCTGGCTACACCGTGGGGGATAGTTTCCACCTTGGCGGTAATCCGGTCTTTCATGCGTGGGAGGTTTTTCTTGCCATGCCTGAACTGTTGGAGTTACTCAGGATCATGAAGCAGTTCCCTCTCCTTTTTTCTCCCATGGGGATGGCGGCAGGTGCGTTGGGAGTGGTCCTGGCAGGATGGGCGGTAGTGGCGCGGGAGCAGCCGGCGGATATCACCAAAGGTCTGCCGGCACAGTGGAGGGCGGAAAAGCGGATCATTGATCTGCACATGCATATCAGCGGCACTCCGGAGCGGCTGGACCGGGCGGTGAAGATCATGGACCGGGCCGGAGTGGGGATCGGGGTGAATCTGAGTGGCGGCACGGTGACGCCCCGGGCGGACGGGAAGTCGGAGTTTGAAAATGTAAAATCCATGGCGGATGGACTGCATCCGGGCCGGTTCGTGCATTACCTGAATCTGGATTATGCGGGCTGGGATGAGCCTGACTTCAGCGCCCGGGCCGCCAGACAAATCGAAGAAGGGCACCGGCTAGGCGCGGCGGGATTGAAGGAATACAAACGGCTGGGATTGTTCCTGAAGGATAAAAACCAGAAGCTGATTGCCATTGATGATGCGCGGTTGGACGCGGTGTGGGCCAAATGCGGGGAACTGGGCCTGCCGGTGTCGGTGCATGTGGCGGACCCGGCCGCCTTCTGGAAGGCCTACGACAGCAACAACGAGCGGTGGAAGGAACTGAAGGACCACCGGAACTGGTGGTTTGGGGATCCTGACAAATTTCCGGACCGCATGGAATTGCTGGAAGCCTTGAACCGGGTGATCGCCCGGCATCCCAAAACCACCTTCGTTTGCCTGCATTTCGCCAACAATGCGGAGGATCTCGCGTGGGTGGACCGCATGCTGGACCGGTATCCCAACATGATGGCGGACATTGCGGCGCGCATTCCGGAAATCGGCCGTCATGCCCCGGAGGAAGTGCGCCGCATCTTCACCAAACACGCGGACCGGATCCTTTTTGCCACCGATTTCATGGTGTATGACCGGCTCATCCTCGGGTCCGCAGGCGATGACGAGCGCCCTACCGACGACGATGCCGTGGCCTTTTATAACAAATGCTGGCGGTGGATGGAAACCGGGGACCGGGACTGGGCGCACATGACCCCGATCCAAGGCGACTGGACCATCAGCGCCATCAGCCTGCCCCCGGAGGTCAGCCGCAAAATCTACTTTGACAATGCCCGCCGTCTCCTCGCCCGAGCACTGCCGCTGCCGGTCATGACCGCCACGCGGATCAAGGAGGATTTCACGCCGGATGGAAAGCTGGATGACCCTGCCTGGGCCACGGCCACCCCGGTCCGGATGGAATATCAATCCCGCAATGCGGCGGTCCTACCCGCGCTCAGCACCACCGTGCGCGCCCTGTGGAGCGATGCCTTTCTCTATCTGGCCTACGAGTGCCCCTACCTCAAACTCCACACGTTCACGCCGGTCAGTCCAACCGAGCGACTGGGCCTGTGGGACAAGGACGTGGTGGAGGCATTTATTGCGGCAGATCCTGCGGTGCTGAAACGTTACACGGAATTCGAATGGGCTCCGACTGGCGAGCAGCTGGATTTGAAACTTGACCTGCCGGACCGGGATTTTGCCTGGAGCAGCGGCATGGAGAGTGCCGTCAGGGTGGATGAGGCCGCCCGGATCTGGCGCGTGGAAGTGCGCATTCCCCTGAAATCCCTGACCAACACCCCGCCAGCCGCCGGAACGAAATGGCGCATCAACCTTTACCGCCACGACAAGGAACACGGCGCGGGCCTGGCATGGAGCCCCACCCTGACCGGCACTTTCCATCAGCCCTCACGCTTCGGCTGGCTGGAGTTCCGGGATCCGTGAGATTTCCATGACCTGGAAGACGAAGCCCGACATTCCAATGTCGGGTCTTGCGGCAGCCGGGGACCCGACATTGGAATGTCGGGCTACGTTGGAATGCCGGGAAATGCACCCTTACAAAAAAACCGCCGCTCCCTCGCGGAAGCGGCGGTCTTCGAATTGGAAAATCCGGTTAGAACTTGTAGTCGACGCTGAACTGGAACTGGCCGCCTTCGTCGTTGAATTCGTCGGTGGTGACCGGGATACCGTAGTCGATTTTCACGGGCCCCACCACCGGGAGGTTGACGCGGACGCCCAGACCGATGTCGGCATTGTAGTCGCCGGCAGAGTAATCCCACGAATCCGGATTCACAAAACCGGCATCGGCAAAGACTGCCCCGCGGATCTTGGCGACGATGGGGAAGGTGAGTTCTGCGGTGATCCAACCGAGGGTGTTCCCGCCGATCGGTTCGCCATTTTCATCCTTGGGTCCGACATCACGGTATTCAAAGCCGCGCAGGTTGTTGGCTCCACCGAGGAACTGGCGCTCAAAGATGGGCACGCGGTCCTCGCTGGTGTCCACGGAGGCAAGTTCGCCCTGCAGGCTGAAGATCATCTCATAAGGCAGTTTCCAGTATTTCTGTCCGGAGAGGCTGAGGCTGTAGGTATCCACATCTCCGCCAAGAAAACCGCCGCTGTAAGTGGCTTCCACGCTGAACTTGTGGCCTTTGCTGGGCTGTTGGAAGCTGTTGCGGTTGTCAAACACCCAGGCAGCCCCGATCCGGCTCTGGAGGAATTCACCTTCTTCCTGCCTGATGATCTCGGAGGCATCATTCTCAATGTCGTAGATTTCCACCTGCTGCAGGGTATAGGTCAGGCGCAGGTCCGTGTTGTCGCCGAGCGGTTTGCGCAGGTTGATGCTGCCGCCGATATCCCGCTGATCGTAGTAGTCGCTGAGGTAGGTTTTTTCGGTAAAGAAGAGATCGCCGCCGAGGGAAAGACGCTGGCCGAGGAAATACGGTTCGGTCAGGCTCATGATGAAGTCCTTGCGCTCCGTGCCCGCCTTGAGACCAAGGCGGAACCGCTGGCCGGCACCGGTAAAGGACGGCCAGTTGGTGATATCAAAGTTTTTCTGGGTCACTTCCACAAAGCCGACCAGATTGTCGATGGAACTGAAGCCGGCCCCGAACTGCACCTGGCCGGTGGGCTTTTCCTTGAGGTCGATGTTGATGTCTTTGTAGTCCGGCCCGAGGTCGGAGGAAACCGGCATGAAATCCACTCCCTCGAAGTAGTCGAGCGCCATCAGGCGGGACTGGGATTTCCGGATCTTGATTGTGTTATATTCGTCGGTGGGGGCGAGGGTCAGCTCGCGGCGGACCACTTCTTCCTTGGTCTTCTGGTTTCCGGAGATGCTGATCTTGCCGACTTTGAACTGGTTGCCCTCTTCGATGGCGTAGGTGATGCCGAGCTGGGCACCGGCCTGTTTGTCAATACGGGGGGTCACTTTGGCATCGGCATATCCGCGCGAGCCATAATAATCCGCAATGGTCTCGAGATCGATCTTCATGTCCGCGAGGGAGAAGGTCTGTCCGGCTTCGAGCTGGAACACCGGGATGAGATCCGAAGTTTGATAGAGTTTGTTCCCGGCTACATTCACCGCAGCCACCGTGTAGACCGGGCCCTCGCTGATGCTGAAAACAAGGTTCACATTTTTGTCGTCGACGCGCTGGGGCACCACGTTGATGACCCTGGCATCCAGATAGCCGGCATTTTGATAGAATTCCTCGATCGCCTTGATGTCGGCTTCGATCTTGGTGCGGTCCACCCGCCGTTTGAGGTCCCAGAATTTGATCCAGTTGCGGTTGTCGCTCTTGATCACGCTCTTCAGCTTGCCGGGGGAGAAGGAGGTAGCCCCTTCAAAAATGACATCTTTGATGATGCCGCGGCCGCCTTCATTGATGGAAAAGACGGCCCGGGAGAAGCCGGGGGTGGCTCCCGGGGAAACGGAATAATCCACTGTGGCATCAGGGTATCCCTTGGCCCGGTAGAGTTCGAGGATGGCATCCTTGGCCGTGGCAAGGCTGGTGTCGTCCACCGAACCGCCGATTTTGAGTTCGATTTCCTGACGAAGGCG
This sequence comes from Verrucomicrobiales bacterium, assembly GCA_038210825.1. Classification (GTDB taxonomy): domain Bacteria; phylum Verrucomicrobiota; class Verrucomicrobiia; order Verrucomicrobiales; family V1-33; genus CAIZWU01. The sequence goes on along the minus strand of JBBQWG010000005.1, from coordinate 40,296 downwards.
GGTGGCCGTGAAGACCGTGTTGCCCAAAAACTCGATGTTGCCGAGACCCGCCCGGGCTTCCACGGTCACAATCAGCTTGATCCCCCCGGCGACGTCGGTGGTCGTGAACTGGACATCCAGAAGGTCTCCCGTGTTATAAAGGGCCCGCAGGTCCTCTTCTTCTTTTTCCTTGGTAAAGATCTCGCCCGGCTTCAGGCGCATATTGGCGAGGATGCGTTCGCGGTCCACCGTGGCGTCCCCCTTGAAGCGGATTTCCACCGAGCGCACCACGGGTCCCGTGGCCGGGGCTAGGGCTGGAACTTCTTCCGTGGCCGGCGGAGGGGTCAGGGAGGGCAACGCCTGCGCCGGCAGCAAAGCAGGCATGGCCAGTGCCCATGCGAGGGGAGCTAAGGAGAGGAAAGGACGAACCGCGCTGAAGCGGCGGGCGGGGACGGAGCAGGCGGATGGATTCATCGTAAAAAAAGGAACCGTTCGGGAAGTGGGTGACGCTTCCTTAAATTCAGGAAGGCCGGAGAATCGCACGCAGATTATCTTCCAAGCGCAAAAGCGCAACTTGTGATTTGCCGCCGCAGCGGGGGAAATTAACCATGGTTCCTGGCAGCTTGCCCGCCCGGTTATAAAGATAAAGGCCGCTCTGGCAGGCCTATGAACGGGCTAGCGGATCGCCAGCCGTTCCGCCGGCGTCACCCCGCGGGTGAGGAAGCGCGACGCGCTGCCGAGAATCCAATGGCTGCGGCGGGAACGGGTGAGGGCTCCGGCCGTCATACAGGCAATGTGCCGGTTTAGAATACGGTCGATGCGCCGCTGCACCGGATTCGGGTGCTTCTGCTGCGTGAGTTGCCCGGCTTCATACAACGAGAAAATGCGGCCATCATAGAAATAGGCAATGAGGCGGCTCCAAGCGCGGAACCAGCGGCGCATTGTGAGGTCGTAGGGACGCAGCCCGCCTCCGGCGGCCAGCGCCTGGTCGAGTTGCGAGGCCGATTCCATGGCAAGGAACAGCCCGGAGGACAGCATGGGATCGACAAACCCGAAGGCATCGCCCACCGCCGCCCAGCCCGGGCCGTGGGAACGGCGGGAGGTAAGTTGATAGTTGGAATACGTCGCCACCGGGGAGACCCGGCGGGCGCGGCGCGCGCCATGGCAGAGCATCGGCTCGCTGGCCAGCCAATAGTCCAGCCGTTCCTCCGCGGTGTCCCCGGCGGCGCGGGCCGCATTTTTATTGATCACCACGCCCACGGACAGTTTCCCTCCCGGCAGCGGAATCCGCCAGCTCCATCCCCGGGTCAGACGGGTGATGAGCACCTGGCCGGCCGGTTCCGGCATTTCGAAATTCTGATAGTGGGCAAAGTGGGCGACGTCATCCCGGATCCCCCGGTCGGCGCCAATGCCCAACCGTTTCGCAAAAAGCCGGGCCCGCCCCGTGGCATCCACCAGCAGGTCGGGCAGGCGGCCGCCAAGGATGGAAGCCGCCGCTTCCCGCGCAGGGGCATCAAGGGAAAGTTCGGTGGCCGAGCCGGCAGGGTTCACCACCAGCCCGGCCCGGTGTGGGACGTAGTGGGCCCCAAGTTCCTGGGCCCGGGTTTTCAGGAGGGCGTCAAACGGCTGACGGTCGACATTGTAGGCATACACCGGCAGCCGGGGCGCAACGGGGGCAAAGTTGAAATGAATGGACGGAGCTTCCGGATGCAGGAACGAAACGCCGGGTTTGTGCTGACTGATCTCCGCCGTGCGTTCCTCGATTTCCAACTTCCGCAGGAGCGGCACCACTGCAGGGATCAGACTCTCACCCACCAGCAAACCAGGACGTTGCCCGTCATCAAACACCAGGGTGCACACCCCGCGCCGGGCCAGCAAAGCCGCAAGGGTGCAGGCCGCCGGACCAGCTCCGAGAATGGCAACACAGGCAGGAGATTTCATAGAGATGAAGCCCGGGAATCAGAGGGTGCCACAGGCTCGGCAAGGAAACAAAGCGCTCCCACCAGAGCCCACAACAGCAACAAACCAAGACCGGCCAGCGACAAGGCGATGGCCGCCGGGGCCGGCACGCCCTGCCACAAGCCCAGCAGGGTCTCAAACGCTTTTTCCCGGATGCCCAGACCGGCAATGGTCACCGGCAGGGAAGCCGCCACATCTGCGGTGCTCGCGGCCGCTGCAAAGGGCACTGGAGGCACCACGACGCCCAGAGCCCGGGCCGCACAAAAGAACACGGCGTAATGCGTCAGCATGACCGGCACGGACAACAAGGCCGCCACTCCCACCCCGCGCCGGGTGCGCCGCTCCAGCAAAAACCCCCGCAAGCGGTCGTGCAGGGCCGGGCGAAACCGGCGCAGCAGCAGCCCCGTGGCAAAAAATCCGGCCACTGCCGCCAGCACTCCCAATACCGACCATGAACCCGCCTGGAATTGCACGCCCGCCGTGGACAGGATGACCAAAGCCATCACTCCAAAGGCCGGTGCCGCGCTGCAATGGTCCAGACCGATGGAACCCAGAATTGCCGTTTTCTGATCCGGGCACCGGCGCGCGGCGAGGGCCACCCGCACCGCGTCCGCCCCAAGGGTGCCGATGGAAAGATAACCTGCCGCCGCGCTGATCAGGGTCATCCGGAAGACCTCCCCGGTTCCTAACCCTACCCCGGCAGTGCGCAGGCACACTTGCCACCGCCATGCGGCAAAAAGATGGGAGAGGCCGGCTATCACAAAACCCGCTGCCAACCAGCCGGGAGTGAGACTATCAAGGCTTCTGAGCCCTTGCCTTACCTCATCCCGCGACAACAGCCACGTCAGCAGACCCGCCGTAAAGCAGGCCTTGAGCAGCCACACGATCCAAGGTCGCATGCCGGGAGATTCAGACCGGGTTCTGCCGCATGGTGAGTTCAGCCGCGATGGTGGAGACGCTGTGAAGGATTCCCTTGGCGGCCTCGCCATCCGACAGCTTCAGCCCGAAATGCTTTTCCAGCGCAACGACCAATTGCAAGGCATCCACTGAATCCAAACCCAGGCCATCAGGACCAAACAGGGGGGTGTGGTCTCCGATTTCCTCCGGTTTGACTTGAAGCATCAATTCTTCAACCATCATGACTTTGAGGCGCGGCAGGAGATCGGGGAGCATGGGAAACAAGGGGGGGGGGGGTGGAACCCCCGTCTTTAGTCCACCCTTGGCAGGGCATGCAAGACGGGAGTCGCTCCGGCGCGCCGGGACCCGGCCCGGTTCCGCAAATTAAAGGGACAGTTTTATTACCCGCCTCCCGACTGCCACGCCGGCCAGCCGCCCCGCAGGATCAGCAATTCGCGGTCGCCGAGGGGAGTCTGCCGGAGGAGGTCCCTGACCGTGCGGCTGGCCTCGCACTGCTGGCCATCACAATAGATAATCAGCGGGGTGCCCTCGGCCGCTTCCGTGATAGCCGGAAAAGCAGCAATCAAAAGGTTTTCCCAGTCGTAGGGATTGAGCAGCAAAGCCCCAGGGATGTGTCCGGCCTGGAATTCCCGCTCATGCCGGGCATCCAGCCATAGCACTGGTCCTGCGGCCATCCGGGCCCTGGCTTCCTCCACCGTGATCTCCCCCGGGGCAGCCGCCTCATGGGTCAGATACAGCTCCGGGGCATGGGGATGGAACTTCCACACCAAAGCTCCGGCCACCACCGAGAGCACCAGCAGGACCGTGCTTTGCCAGAGAATACGGAGGATCATTTGCCAGGCACCGGAGCCGGTCCGGCGGGTTTTTTGTCAGTCACGTTGAAAAATACGAGGCGCTTTTGATAGCGCGGGTATGGGCTGTTAGTCTCGATCCGCACGAGGCCCAGCAGTTTGGCATCGGTGCTGGCCGGTGTCACCTTGACCTCATATTCTTTGCCCGGAGTGATCTCGCGCACCGCAGTGGTCATGACATCGCGTGAGGAGACCGCTCTGCTCACGGTCACCGGGTCGTCACCCAGCACCTTGACCCTGACGGTTTTGGGCTCGGCCGGCTCCCCAACCATCCAGACCAGTTGCGCCGGCGTGATTTCAAATAGACTGGCGATGCTGACCTCCAGCACCAGGCGGGTGGCCGGGGTGGCCGGATCATCGGTGCTCACTACCACCTCCTTTTTAAGTTCCCCCTCAAATCCGCCCACCTCAAACGCGGTGTCGATCACTCCGGTCTCGCCCGGCTGAAAGACCATTTTGCCATCCAGGGTCTGAGCCCGGACGCAGCTGCAGAACGTGCGGATGTCCGTAATTTTAACCGGTTTGTCCCCTGTCACCTTAAACGCGAATTTGGTGCCAATCTCGGCGTCAGACACCTTCACCACGGTGGTCTGCACCGGTTTTTCAAACTCCAGCCCGGCGTGGGCCCCGGAAGCCGGGACCAGACTCAAGGCAGCGAAGAGGGATGCAGCACGGAAATTCATCATCGCACCATAAGCGTCCCCGGCGGCGGCACAAGTTCAGAGGAAAGCCCGGCCGCCCCATTCCCGCAGCCGGACTCCGGCACCCTGACCACGTCAAAACACCGCCTGCAGGCCAACCATCACACCCCGGCCTTCCATCGGCGCGATATCCTTCAGGAAGCTGGTGTGCAGCCGCGCCTCCTCGTCCAGCAGGTTGGTGCCCCTGACAAAAACATCCATCGTGACAGGTCCTTCCATCAGGCGGTAGCTCAGGCCCGCGTTCAGCAGGAAAAAGGAATCCGTAGGCAGCTCAAAATCCGCCGTGCGGGTTTGGGAGGCCGAATATTGCCCTTCAAGGCGTGCGGTCCATTTTTCATAAGCAAGGACCAGCGCCGCCGAGGTGCGGAACGGCGGGATGCGCGGCAGCGATCCGCCTTCCCCGCGCAGCCGGGTGTGAACATAGTCCGCTTTCAGTTCCAAATCCAGACGGGGTCCTGACGACGTGGTGACCACCGCTGCCGGGGTTTTGCCGGCGGGTTGTTTGCCCACGGAATGCTTCCCGCCTGCGGCCGCAGCCGGCGCTTCCGCCGGGGCCAGCAGGTGGAAGGTCAGCTCCACCTCGCCGCCGAAGAAATCGGCATCCACCGCCTCGTAGGCGAACTCCCGGAGTTCCCGGGCTCCATGTCCATCCCCATGTTCCTCGTCGTGTTCTTCCGCGTCATGTTCCTCTCCACCGTGCTCGTCTTCCCCATGCTCCTCCTCATCGCCAGGTTCACCGCTCTGTTCGTCATCGTGTTCGTCCTCCCCGCCATGCCCTTCAAACTCAAAGGACCGCCCGGTGGGGAACAGACCGATGTAGTCATTGAACCGGTTATAGAAAGCACTGACACTTCCAGTGACAAATCCTGACGACTTTCGCAGCGTCAGATCCAGCCCCAGCGACTGCTCCAGGCCCAGTCGGCTGTCCCCGCGTTCGAAGGCGCCCGTCGCGAGGTGCGGACCATTCGCCAGCAGTTCCACGTAGGTCGGGGCCCGCTGCGTGAAACCCGCATTGAAGGCCACACTGTAATCCTGCGGCAGGGTCCACACCACGCCGGCGGAACCACTCAGGGCATTAAAGTTCAAATTCTTCCCGGGGTCGAATTCCCCGAACGTCCGGCTTTGCACCTCGGTGTGGTCATAACGCAATCCAAACTGCCAGCGCAGGTCGCCGGAGGCGATTTCCTCGAACAGGAAAACCGCGTGACTATCCGTTTCCACCGGCGGGATGAATGCCTCCGCCCCCAGCGCCGAAAAGTCGCTGTGGTTCGTTTGATAACCAACCGCGCCCTTGAAGGGTCCCAGCTTCTCATGCTCCAGTTCCACGCGGGCATCGTAGCCCTCAATCATAAACACGGTGCCTGTTTCCGGCCCTTCGAACTCCGTGTGATGGTAATCCGAATAACCAAAGCTGTATTTGATCTCCTTGATCCCGGCAAAGGGATTGTAAAACGCCCCGCGCCCGTCCCAGCGCTCCTGATCCATGTCAATCGTCACCGACTCATCTGCCACGGTGCCGTAGTTGCTGTTCAAAAACGAATACGACGCCCCGAAGAATCCCTTGTCCCAGATGTAGGACCCGCCCAGCGCCCCGCCTTCGCTTTCCGAAAAACTGTTGGGCAACCGGCCATTGGCCTCCTTCTCCCCCGCGTCCAGTGGCGAGATCCGCTGTAGCAGGGCACTGCGGGCATCACCCGGAATCCGCAGGTCATCCGACTCCCGCCGGAATCCGTCCACATGAATCACCACCGGCCCCAGCCCGATATCCCACTGCCCCGCTCCCGACCACAAATCCGATCCGCTGGCATACCGGCTATCCAGTTTCCCACGCACCGGCAGACCACCCACCCCCGGCTCCACCTTCTCCTCCGGGATGCGTCCATCCAGCACGTTCACCACTCCGCCCACTCCGTTAGGACCGTAGAGCAGCGCGGCCGGCCCGCGCACCACTTCCACCTTTTCCATCAGCAGCGGATCCAGCGTCACCGCATGGTCCGGACTCACATTCGACACATCCAGCGCGTTGACGCCATTATTCAGAATCCGGATCCGGTCCTCCCCCAGCCCCCGGATCACCGGCCGGCTCGACCCCGGCGCAAAGCCCGTGGACGCCACCCCTGGCAACCGCGACAGCGTATCCCCCAGCGAAGGCTGCAACGCCTGCGCCAACTCCCGCCCTTCCAGCACCGACACCGGCTGCGCCTGCTGGAACAAGGTCCGCCCCAGCGGCGTGGAGGAAATCACCACCTCATCCATCCGCACCGCCTCCGTCTGGGCGCGCAGCAGGGAACCGGGCAACAACAAAGCAGGAAAGAGCAGGATCGGGCGCATGGCGGTGAAGGGGGAAAAATGTCACCACTCCATCCAATAAAGCAATTATTTTGCAATTGCAAAAATTCGGCATTTTTAACCGTGGGCATCCACGGATGGACAAAACCGGATCGTGTTTATATTGCCGCTATGCCCGCCAAACTGCTTTGCCTGACCATCATCGCCGGCACCGCGGTGGCCCTTGCCCTGGGGATGCACGGGTTTGGCGAACCGGGAGAATCTTTGGCCATGCTGTTGGTCTTCACGACACTGCTTGCTTTGCTGATGCACGGAGGGTTCCTGTTCGTTTTGGTGGCCCCTTTTCTTTTGGTCCACCGTTTCCTCTGGAGGGTAACCGCAGTATGGCTTTTGCCCGTCAGCGTTGCCTCGATAGCAGGAGTGGCCGAAGGGTTGAACAAGTGGCGGGCAACTCCCTGGCTGCTGGTATTCTCGACCTTGTTTGCAGGGTTATATGGTTTCGCCTGGTCCCGGCTCCTTGCTGTCCGCCGCCGGACCCACCCCGGTCTGTAGGCTCAACTATATGCCTGACTCGCCGGACTAAATCCTGCTCATCCTTGAATTGGGTTGGGCTACTTCGGCTTCGGCAAACCAGCAACGAGTGCCTTTTAGTTCGAAAATTTCCCGGGTGGTTCCAGTATTGGTTTCAAACGAGAGCTGGGCTTCCCTTACCCACGCAGGACCCAGGCGGCTCAATCAATCTGTCAAACGCGATGCGGCGATGGAAACCACGACGTCCACGTCCTTGGTCGCTCTCGGGATGCCGTAGGTGTTGCTGGAAATAACCGCCCACGATGATGTAAGGAATCTTCTCTTCCTCCAAGGCCTTGGCAACCAGGAGGGCTGCTTCATCCGTGGTCATGGGCGCGCGGGAGGGTGAAGTTCATCTGCCCAGGCCAGGCGTTGCCGCAGGCGTTCAAGGCATTCCTCATCGGAAGCATCCGGAAAATTACTGCGGATGCCCATCAGGGCAAACCGGCATCCCGCATCAAAAAGTTCGCCACCCGCCCGGAAACGCTCCTCCGGCGTCATCGCCAGCGCCTGCTCGACCTGCTCCAGCAGCATGTCGTCCGAGTCTATCATCCGCATGGTTTCCATGCCGGCATTCAAACTCCAGATCCGGCCCGGTTCAACCGTCCCCTTGCCCCAGGCTGATTTTCGCCAACACCCGCACCCCGGCGCCGAACTGGGCCGGTGCTGCGAAAGGCGGGAACGAAAATCCCGCTGCCGGGTTTGCAGCAGCGGGCTTTACCAGATATTTCCATTCGCCAACGCAGATCAGAGGCGGCGGCGGCGGACCAGCAGGCCGGCTGCAAGGAGCGTGGCGAGGATCGTCGCGGAAGGTTCCGGGACGAGGGCGACGTTGTCCACGCGCAGGGCGCTGGTGGTGTTGAAATCGCCGGTGTCGACGATGCCAAAGGCAAGGGTCACCGGCCCGGCGGAGGGAAAGCCCCGGCTGAAGGTGGACGTGACGGACTCCCGGGCAAAGGGAGTGGAACCGGTGGTGGCCACGGCCTGGGTGCCCAGCACGGTGAGCACGCCATTGATCGTGATGAAGGCGTAGTCGTCGTTGGCGTCGTCATTGGTCAGGATCTGCCAGTCGAATGTCAGGAATTCCCCGGCGGGCACGTTGAAGGTTTGCTTCATAACGGAACCTTCGAAAGCAAAGTTCCCTGCCCCGGGTTCGGGATCCAAGTCCCCGGTCGCGAGGCCGGCAAATTCTTCCGGGCCGCCGGGAATGCCGGTTTCGACGGCGGGGGCGGCGGAGAAGTTGAAGGTTCCGGCAGGGGCGGGAGGATCATCCTGATCGAGCACGGTGGAGGTGGTGAGGAAGGCCGCGCCGGACTGGATGGAAACGTCACCGAGGGTGGTCCAACCGGTGCTGAGGGGACTGGCAAAATTTCCGTTGACCACCGCAGCCGGCGCGGAGGTGAGCAGGGCAAGGCTGAGGGCAAATGTGGAGACCGATTTCATGATAGGATAGGCGGCCCGGTCAGGGATTTGGGAGGGCAGTTCAGGGAATGAGGTCGCGGGCCGGGACGAACTGGGCGGCGGTGATGCCTCTGAGCGTCACGAGGGGTCGGGGGATGGCGCGGCCGGCGAATCCGTCACGGTCATATTGCAGACTCACCCCGCCGAGGATGTCCACCACGCGCAGGTAGCCTTCCGCCACCGCATTGCTGCCGGTGTAGCGGAGGCTGGTCAGCAGAGCGGAAACATCAATACGATCCGCGTAGGGGGTGAAGTCCGTAATGGTGTCACCAGCCTCGCGGACGTGGGTGTAAACCAAGATATCCGCTCCGGGCCCCCCGGTGATGAGATCCGCGCCCCCGCCCCCGGTGATCACGTCATCCCCGGCGGTGCCGGAGATGATGTCTCTTCTGACAGAGCCGGGAAAGACGGTGCCGGGCGTGGTTGCGCCCACCGCCGTGTCAACGAGGCGGCCGTGGAGATCGAAGGCGTTTTCCTCGCCATACAGATTGGCAGTGATTTCATGACCGTCCCGGTCATTCAGACGCCGCAGGCCGCCCTCAGCTTTTGGAGTGCTGATGAAATTGGCAAGGGCTTCCTGATAGGTGATGGTGCTGACGGTGTTCTCAAAAACGACATTGTTGAAAATGAACGGGTAGTTGTCTCCGCCATTTGCGGTGAAGTCGATCGTCGCGAAGGAAAAGGCGCGGGTGTTGTTGACCACCACGCCTGCGTCTACTAGCACCGTGCCGTCGTCCAACACAACCCGGCGGATGCGGTTCCCGGTGACGGGGGGGGCCACGTTGCCGGCCACATTGGAGCGGGCGGTCAGGGTGCTGTCATAGGTGACCCGCATGCCGGAGACCTGGGCAAAGCGCCCATTGACGGCCCCGGACGGGCTGGCTGCACTAACCGAGTGTTCGAGGAGATCCTTCAACTGGGCCGCGTTGACGGAAGGCGCACGCTTGACGAGATTGGTGAAGGTCAGGATATTGAAGGTGTCTCCCACGGAAATGTTGCCAGGAGCCGCGATGCTGGCGCGGATGCCGCCGCTGTTCTGGATGGCGACTTCGGCACTGCCGGCGAAGCGCATGGCATCTGCCACCAGATTGCCCATGCCCGTTTCGGCATTGCGGACGCCCTCGGTGTAGTCTCCCGGGGTGCCGGCCACGTGGGTGGGTCCGTTGAGTTTGGTGGCGGTGGTGCCGATGATCTGGGCATTCAGGGCGGCAATGTAATTCTGCACCGGCACAATGACACTGGTGTTCAGGGCCGGATCCCCGGTGACCCGGTCCGCATCTGCGGCCGCGCCGCTGACGCGCCTCATTTTGGTTGCCCCAATCGCTGTCAGCTGCCCAGTGGCATTGTCGGTGCTGAGGTTGACTTCGCCCACGTAGCGGTTGCCAAAATGGCTGGTGACGATGGGGGTCGGTTTGCTGGTGGCGTCGTTGGCGTAAATGGGGTGGGTCGTGAAGCTGGGGGCGACACCGCCGTTGATGAGGAGGTCATCGGGATCGGTCATCAGCTCATGGCCGCCGCCAGAGAGCACGAGGTCCACGCCGCTCAGTCCGGGGATCATGATGTTGCGCTCATTGGCGGCGTTTTGCAGGTGGCTGATGATGATAACAAGGCCCGCCCCGTTCACATTTCGCAGGTCGTTGATTTCCTGCTGCACCGTGGGCAGCAGGGCCTGCAGGTTCTGGGTTTCAGTATTCCCCGGCAGATAACCAGCGGTTAGGTTAATGGCTCCCGGGCTGGAAATCCCGGGCAGGAGGGGAGTCGTCACTCCAACAATCCCGATTTTTTTGCCTCCGGGAGTGTTGATGATTTTGGAATGGCCGATCTTGTTGGCCGAGGCCAGCGCGGAGAAGGCAGGCTTGCCCTCCAGATTCAGGTTGATGGAAAGATAGGTGGTATTGGAGACATCGGCGAACCGGGCGGCGACCTCCGGGCCGAGATCAAATTCGTGATTTCCAAAGACGCAGGCATCAAAGCCGATCCGGCGCAGGGCAATGGCATCGTAAAAATCCTGCCCGCCATCCGGGTGGGCCGTGGCCAGATTGGCGAAGCTGGCATTGAGCCGGGGACCGGGCAGCAGGGAGTCGCCGGCATTGAGTTTGACGACAAATCGGCCGGCGCTGGTGGCCGCACTGGCAGCATCCGCCATGACGGTGGCTAGTCGGTCCACCCCGCCGTAAAAGGAAATCGCCTGCGAGGCATTGTCCCGCAAATTGCCCTGGGCGGAAAGCAGCCAGGATTCCTGGTCGCCCACGTGGAGCACCGTGATTTCCTCCGCAGGAGTGAGGGAGGGAAACAGCGCCACGACCAGTGGGGCAAGGAAAAGGAGGCGATAACGTTTCATGGGATGCGGTGGTTTGGAACAGAAGAAGGTGGAGCCGCCCGAAAATCCCGGAACGCCGGGCCGTGGCGCTGCCTCCATGCAACCGCCCGTGCGCCCGCGCCAGAAGTGGAAGGTTACGTTTCCGTAGCTCACGGTGCCACGCACCCAGCCTCCCTGAAAAAAGGACCTCACGCGCCGATAGGTTCATGGCCGCCGGCACCGGTCCCGGATCAGGCGTCGCTCCGAAAATGAAGGTGCCCGGAAAGCCCGTCCGGATTGGCGAGTAATTACCTGAACCCCGCCCTTCCCATGGCCCCGCACTCAAAACCAACTGGATGGACCACGATCCAGATCATCCTCGCCATCCTCGCCGGCCCATCCGGACTATCTTCCCTGAAGGCTGAGCGCCCGGGTCCAAACTCCGGGATGGAATTGATCAGCAACCGCAACTGCACCGCCTGCCACACAGGCTCGGAGGCGCAATCCGCATGGTTGACCCCGGCAGCGGCCCCGCGCTTGGAAAAGATAGGACATCAAGCCAGCGCGGAGTGGCTGCAACGCTTTCTGGCTTCCCCCGAAACGGTGAAGCCCGGCACCTCCATGCCCAACCTCCTCCGCGGCGATTCCGGACAGGCGGAACTGCTCACCCATTATCTGTTGTCGAAAAGCCCTCCGGCTCCGCCCGCCGTCTTCCCTGACAAAGCCGCTGCAGCCCGCGGGGAGAGCCTCTATCACCGCATCGGCTGCGTCGCCTGTCATGATCCGCAAAACGGCTCTCCGCCCCCGGCCGATTCCGTGCCGCTGCCCCGCATGGAGGAAAAATGGGCCTTCGACGGGTTGAGGAAATTTCTGATGGATCCCCTCGCGATCCGCCCGTCGGGGCGGATGCCTTCCCTGAACCTGACTTCGGCTGAGGCCGCCGACCTCTCCCACTATCTGCTCCGGGGCACCAAAGTCCCGGGGGCAGCGGAAGCCATTTTTTACTCGGGGAGGGTCCGGTCGCTGGAAGACCTGGACCAGACCGAAACCGCCCGCACTGCCCCCGCTCCCGGATTGACGGCTGGACCGCCGCTGCTGGGAGAAGGATCCGCAGTCCGCCTGACCACGTGGCTGAATGTCGAAACCGCCGGCCGCTATCGTTTTTTCCTCACCGCCAGCAGCGCCAGCCGGCTTGCCCTCAATAACAACTGGGTCATGGGAGAGGACACCTGGAACTCCCCGCAGGTCGCGGAAACTCACGCAGTAGACCTCAAGGCCGGACGGCACCAACTGAAGGTCGATTTTGTAAAACGCGGCAAAAAGGAACCATCCCTGACAGTGGAATGGGAAGGCCCTGCGATTCCACGGAGCCCCGTTCCGGCCAACCTTCTGAGCAGCGAAAAGGAGCCCGCCGTCGCCCTCCACGAATTCCAACCGGATCCTGCCAAAGCGGAAAAGGGCCGCGCCATTTACACCGCGATGAACTGCGCGGCCTGTCACGAAGCCAAACCCTCCGCTCCGGCCCCGCCCGCGTTAGCCGATCTGACTTCCGGCATGGGATGCCTCGCGGAATCACCTCCCGCGCCCCTGCCGCACTATCACTTTGACGGAGCGCAACGGGCCGCGCTCGGGGAAGCCCTCCGCACCCTGAATTCCGCCACCCTCCCCGCGCCGACCCCGCAGCAAAATCTAACGCACACGCTCAGCACCTTGCGCTGCACCCAGTGCCACGTCCGGGATGGCCGGGGCGGGGTGCCCGCCGACCGCGATGGATTCTTCACCTCCAATGCCGATGACGTCGGCGATGAAGGCCGCCTCCCGCCCAATCTGGATGGTGCCGGCGACAAACTCCGGCCCGATTGGATCCGCCGGGTCCTCACCGAAGGAGCCGCGGTCCGTCCCTATCTGAATACGAGGATGCCCCAGTTCGGAACTGCCCATACCGGCCATCTTGCCGGCCTGTTGGTGGCGCTGGACCGAAAGGCGGACCCGGTGACTCCCTCACCCGACCCTCCTGACATCCAGCGCGAAGCCGGACGCAAACTCACCGGCACCGACGGCCTATCCTGCATCGGCTGCCATCAATTCAACCGCCAGCCTGCCCACGCGCTCCAGGTCATGGACCTGACCACCACCACCCAACGCCTCAACGACGACTGGTTCCGCCGCTTCCTGCGCGACCCTAATCGATTCAACCCTGGCACCCGCATGCCGGCGCTCTGGCCCGGTGGCCACAGCCTGCTCCCGGCTCTTTTGGAAGGCGAAACCGACCGCCAGTTCGCCGCCCTCTGGACGTATCTGGCGGACGGCGCGCAGGCGAAATTCCCGGAAGGCCTCAGCCGGCAAAGCATGGAATTGGTCGTGGGCGGCGAAGCTGTGGTCTACCGCGGCAAACTGTGGGAGGCCGGCTTCCGCGGCATTGCCACGGGTTATCCCGGTCAGGTGAATGCGGCTTTCGATGCGGAGGACATGCGGCTGGCCCTCGTCTGGAAGGGTCGTTTTCTCAATGTCTCGCCGCACTGGAGCAGTCAGGGCATGGGCCGGATCCGTCCCCTGGGCGACGATCCCGTGCTCTTCCCCCATGGCCCGGCTTTCACCATCCTGACAAATCCTGACGCCCCCTGGCCTGCGGCGGCCGCAGGGAACTCCGGAATGAAATTCCAAGGTTATCAACTCGACACCTTGAAGCGTCCGGTCTTTCTCTACACCATCGCCGGGGCGGAAACCGAGGACACCCTGACCCCTCTTTCCGGCCCCGGCATTCAGGGATTCCACCGCACGCTCAAGTTCAACAGCCCGCCCGCAGCCGGTCTCCATCTGCGCGTGGCCGCCGGCACCCTGACACCCTCAGGGGCAGGCCGGTGGCGGCTCAATGACGCCCTGACTTTGAACGTGGGGGCGCTCCCTGCCGCCTTTGTGCGGGGCAAAGGGGAACAACAGGAATTGGTTGTGCCCATTTCGTCATCCCGGGCCACCACCACCCTTGAAATAGACTATGTCTGGTAAACCTTCACTCCTCCGCCTGACTCTTTGCCTTGTGCTCGCGGCAGGCCTCCTCAGGCCCAGCCTGTCCGGGGCCGATGACCTATGGCTGACCTACCAGGGCAAACGCGGCCCCGGCAAAGGCAAACAAATTGTCTTTGTCACCGGCGATGAGGAATACCGCTCGGAGGAATCCATGCCCGCCATGGCACGCGTGCTGGCCACCCGTCACGGCTTCAACTGCACCGTGCTGTTTGCCATCAATCCCGAAAAAGGAACCATCGATCCGCAGATCAATAACAACATCCCCGGCCTGAATGCATTGAAGACCGCCGACCTCATGGTGGTCTTCACCCGCTTCCGCCACCTGCCGGAGGAGCAGATGGCGGAATTCGTGGACTATGTGAATTCCGGACGCCCCGTCATCGGCATCCGCACCGCCACCCATGCCTTCGATTACGACAAATTCCAAAAAGAGAAGTTCGCGGAATGGGCCTGGCGCGGCCCAAACAAAGCATTTGCCGGCGGCTTCGGCCGGCAGGTGCTCGGCGAGACATGGGTCGATCACTACGGCGGCTACCGCAGCCAAAGCACCCTCGGCATCATCCCTCCTGACAAAAATGAACACCCCATCCTGCGCGGCGTCGGCCGCCTCTGGGGTCCTGGTCATGCCTACGCCATCACCACTTTGTCAGGTGACAGCCAGCCGCTGGTCCTCGGCCAGCCCCTCACCGGAAAAAATCCCACCGATCCGCCCGACCCGGAAAAACCGCCCGTCCCCGTGGCGTGGACGAAGACTTTCACCGGCACCTCCGGCAAACCGGCCCGGGTTTTCACCACCACCATGGGTTATGGCGAGGACTTCAAGGAGGAAGGCGTGCGCCGCCTGTTCGTCAATGCCTGCTACTGGGCCCTGGGCATGGAGGACAAAATCCCTGCCAAATCCGACGTGACGGTGCCCGGCGGTTATGCGCCGAGGGCCAGCGGGTTTAACGGTTATCGCCGCGGCCTGCGGCCCTCGGATCTGAAACAAAATATCAGCACCGACGATCTCGCGGAGATGGAGCCTAACGACCGCGAGCAGGATTATTACACCATCACCGACATCCCCCTGCCTCCCGGCGCGGTAGTGGAAGCCGGCAGCATGCTGGTGCTCCCGGATGGCCGTCTCGCCATCGGCACCCGGCGCGGGGAGATTTATTTTGCGACCGGTTATGAGACCACGCCGCCCCAGCCGCAGTGGAAACTCTTCGCCACGGGTTTCACGGAAATCTTCGGTCTCGCATGGAAGGACGGCATTCTCTACGCCACCCAGCAAAGCGAAATCACCCGCCTGCTCGACACCGACAAGGATGGCCGCGCCGACCGCTTCGAAACCGTCAGTGATGCCTGGGGCTGGAGCGGGGAACACGAATACACCTTCGGGTCCAATGGCTTCGACAAGGACGGAGCCATCTGGACTACCCATTGCCTGACGGGGAGCTACACCTCCGAAACCCGCTTCCGCGGCTGGGCGATGCGCCACTTTCCCGACGGCCGGTCCGAGCCGATGTGCAGCGGCCTGCGCAGCCCCGCCGGGGTCGCCTTCAATGCCGAAGGCGATGCCTTCTACACCGAAAATCAGGGCCCATGGAATGGCACCACTTCGCTCAAACATCTGCGTCCCCGCGGTTTCATGGGCCATCCCATCGGCAATTCATGGTATGACCTCGCCCCCAACATGGGCCCGCGCCCGGCGGAACCTACCAATACCCAGGACTCGCGTTATTACCTCGATGCCGACCGCATCCCCGAACTCGTGCTGCCCGCCGTGATTTTCCCCTACAAAAAAATGGGCCAGTGTGCCACTGCCATCATGCCTGACATTTCAGGCGGAAAATTCGGTCCCTGGGCCGGCCAACTGTTTGTGGCCGACTACACCCTCAGCCTCGTGATGCGGGCCAGTCTGGAAAAGGTGAACGGAGCCTGGCAGGGAGCATGTTTCCCGTTCCGTCAGGGCTTCAGCACCGGGATCATCGGCGGCACCCTGACCCCGCAGGGCCAGATCCTCGTCGGCGGCAGCAAGCGGGGCTGGCCGGTGCGCGGCCTTGCGGATCACGCCCTGCAGCGCCTCGACTGGACCGGCCGGATGCCATGCGAAATCCTGACCATGAACGCCCGTCCCGATGGATTCGAACTCCGCTTCACCGCCCCGGTGGACGCCGTCACCGCCGCCGATCCTGACAACTACACTCTGGAGACCTTTACCCATCACTATCGTCAAGGCTATGGCAGCCCGGAAATCGACCAGGCCGACCAAACCATCACCGCCGCCACCGTCAGTCCCGACGGCCTGACGGTCCGCCTGACCGTGGAAAGTCTGGTGCGCGGCCACGTTCATGAGCTTCATCTGCCCGGCGTGCTCGACCGCAGCGGCCAGCCTTTGGTCCACGCCGCCGCCTACTACACTCTGAATTCCATCCCACGTTAGCATTTCCATGAAACTCCTCTCGCTCCCGCTGCTTGTCCTGCTCACCCTCGGCCTCATCGCGGCCGACCGGCCCGGCCTCCCGGAAGCCCACACTGATAAACGCATCGAAGGCTGGACCATCCGCGTGGACGACCGGCTCCTGAAAAATGCATCCGCCGCGCAGGGGGAGCGGGCGCTGCAACTGCTCAATGCCCGCCTCGTAGCCATTTCCATGGTGGTGCCGGAGCCTGCCCTGACGAAGCTGCGCACCATTACCATCCAGCTCGACCTCGACTACGCCGACCTGAAACCGATGCAATACCACCCCGGGGCAGACTGGCTCCGCAATAACGGCTATCGCGAATCGCTCGCCAAATGCGTTCACATCCCCGCCGTCGCGGATTTCCTCTCCCCTTTTGAAAATCACCGCATGCCCTGGGTGGTGCTGCACGAACTGGCCCACGCCTACCACGATCAGATCCTCGGCTTCGACCACCCCGGCGTCATCGCCGCGTGGAAAAAATTCCGTGACAGCGGGAAATACACCTCCGTCCTAACGAGTCCCGGGCCGATGCGGGAACACTACGGCCTGACCAACGCCAAGGAGTTCTTCGCGGAAATGACCGAAGCTTATTTCGGCTCCAATGATTTTTATCCCTTCGTCGCCGGTGAGCTGAAAAAGGAGGAACCCGAAATCTTCGCCCTGATGGCGGAGATTTGGGGCCCTTTGCCGGGCAAGTGAGGGTTCCGGTGCGCAGGCTCCGGCGGCACTCCACTTGGATTCAGATTCACGTTGCGATTCCATGATCCGCCAAAACCAACTTCACGCCGCTCCAGTCCCCCGTCACCCATCTTTCATGAAACTGCTGCCCGCCCTTCTCTTCGCCACTCCACTCTTCGCCAATCCCCTCGTCGTCGCTGAAACCGCGGCCGACCGTCTCGCCACCGTCACCAACACGCCCGGACTCGTCGCGTTCTGGGACTTCGAGATACGCGAGGCAGAGGGGGCGCGGTGGTTCACCGCGCACGTGCCCGCCGGAGCCACCGACGACTACACGCTGGATGCGGCAAATTATATCCGCTATTATTGGAATCCGAACGGGTCGCACTGCGCGAGCACCGCTTCGCGAAGATTGAAGTCACTTTGCGCGGCGGCAGGGAAACCGCCCGCGACCTCGTCGCCCTGCGCCTGAACCCATGGTGGTATCCGCACGACCTTTACTCGCCCAAGGACGCCCTTAGCGGCGGCCCGTTCACGATCGGGCAGGTCATCCACGGCAGCCGCAGCCTCGCCTTTACCGGCTGGATCGGCGGCGTCGCGGTCCCCGACCGGGCGCTGGACGCGGAATTGCGGAAACTTGCATCAATTGCGGATGTCGGGCTGCTTCCCCCTCCCCTCGCCTCCCCGCGTCATCCCCGCAGCCGCGTTTGGCGCCCGTTGGAGTTATTGACGCAACCCTTTCCATATGCGCGGGGCGCCAAGTTTGCCTTTCGACGTTGCGGATCGTCACCCGCGCATCAACTGGTGCCTGGCGATAAATCCGGGATCGATGGTCACCCCGGAACCGGGGCCGGTGGGCACTTTGATGCGGCCTCCGGCGACCTTGAGCGGCGAGGTCGCGCACTCGAACGGCACGTGCGTGGCAAACCCCTTGAATTCATGATGGGCACCGGCATTCGGAAGCACGGAAACCAGGTGAAGGTTATAGAGGTAACCGAGCCCGCCTCCGGACATGTGAGGGATAATTGATTTTCCGGCGGCAGCGGCCATGCGCCCGGCCTGCACCGACCGGATCAGGCCGCCGAAGTAGTAATTGTCCGGCTGCACAATATCGAGGCCGTCGCGCGCGAGCAGCCAGCGGAAATTGACGAAGCTGTGGTCTTGCTCTCCGTTGGCGATGGGAATGTCCAGGGCGTCGGCCACCTGTTGGATGGCCTCGAAATCATCGAACGGAACCGGTTCTTCGAAGTAAGCGTAGCGGGATTCCTGGAGCAGCTTGCCCACGCGGATCGCTTCGCTGGCGTCGTAGTAGCCGTTGGCGTCGGCGTAGAGTGTCATGTCCGGTCCGTAAATCTCCCGGAGCAGCGGAATGAGCCGCTCGGTTTTTCCAACCGGCTCCCGGGGGCGCAACTCGGAGGTCATGAACATGAGGTATCCGACTTTGATCTTGAGCGCTTTGGCGTCGTATTTGGCCACTTCGTTGCGAATCAATTCCACGGTTTCCTCGAGCGGTCGTTCCCGCCATTCGGTCGCCACATAGACTGGCACCTCCGGATGGTTGATCTCGCCGATGAGTTCCCCCATCGAGCGCCCGGCAAGCCGTCCGAGCAGGTCAAGAATGGCGAATTCAATCGTGGCGAGCGGCAGACCAAGCGCCATTCCATTCAACCGGAAATTGAGCTGGTGCACGAAAGCGCGCTCGAGGAGCAAATCCAGTTCGCGGGCGTCTTTGTCGACAAAGAACGGCTGCAAATTCCCGAGGAAAATCGGATAGAGCCGGTTCATTGCGTTGTGCGCCACGGAAATCCCCTCCGCTCCGTCCCGGGAACGGACGCGGCACAAAAAACTGTTTTCCCAGCGGAGCAGTTCCACGCTTTCCAGAATGACCGGGCGGGGAAAAAGTTCTTTCTTGAGAACCGGGCGGCGCAACGCTTCGAGCAATCGCGCCGTGCGCTCCCGAACCGTCGCCGACTCATGGGAGACATTGGCTTCCGCGCCATGAGCCGAAACGCCGGTTAGGGGCGACGCCGAAGCGGCCGCGCCAGCCGTGGAAAGGAATTGTCGTCGGGAGATTTTCATACGCAAATCGGTTGCCGGGCATTTACAGTCGGCGTTAGGGTTGGTGGGCTGGGGAAGGCTATTTTTTCTGCGGATGCAGGTCCGCCACGGGCAGGCTGGTGAATTTTTTCCAGTGCTCCTCACACTGCTCCCGGGTCGCCACGCTGTCGTGAACCCAAAGTCCATAGCGCACGCGCAGTTTTTTCTCCCGGGTGACTTCCACCGGTGTGTCGAGACTCAGGCAGCAGCCCATCCAGCCATCATTGCGCACATGAAAGGCGGTCGGGTGATGCGGGTTCATGGGGTGGTTCATCAGGGTGATGCCGCCGAAGCCGTCCGCCTCGTTGGTGATGCGCCCGCTGTAGTCGCACCAGCGTGCCGGCTTGCGGAAGATCTCCTCCTCGTTGACCTGCCCTTCCGAATTCAAAATGCGCCCGCCGCCGTCGTGCACCCCGATACTTTTTGCCATGCGCACGGCGATCAAACCGAAACCCGTGGCCCCGAAAGTCGTCGTTTTACCCTCTGGCGGCGTGAACTCCAGATCCACAATCATGAACCAGCTTTTCGCCCCGTCCAGCGGACGAACTTCCGTGCGCCTCACCTCGATGATCTGCACCGCCTTGTCCTCCCCGCCGATCCAGTGGTTTACCATGCGCATCGACGCATAGTCATCGGTGTCCTCGTAACCTCCACGCGACACTTCCACGTTCACGATGCGGCCCTGCTGCTTCGCGTTGTCGCTCCAGAAATCCAAGTCGTTGACACTGTTGTGCGTCACCCACACGCTGTTGTGGTGGGAGTGCGTCAGCGGATCATGCGGATGCCCCATGCGCGTCAGGCTTGCCTCGCGCGAACCCCGGATCGGATAGCAAAACGGCCGCATGTCCCGCGGATCGAAGTGCATCGCCGTCAGCTCCCGGCCATCCAATTGAAACGAGGTAATGTGATGCGGCATCGGCACCGCCTGCACGCGGGGGACCGGCTTTGCCGTAGGCAATTGCGCCGAAGCAAGCCCGGCGGATACAAAAAAGAACCAGAGCGCTTTCATCACCCCTTAAAACGCCCGCTTGCCGCTATTTTCCATGCTTAATTCTGCTCTGGTAAGTTGAGGTCGCTGGGCTTGAAGCCCATGGGGTGAAAGGGCTCGAAGCCCTTTGGACTCACTGGCTGGAAGCCAGTGTCACGGGTTTCCTGAATGGACATTACCCCCAAAATCATCAACCTTCCGGAAAAAGCCTGTAATTTCCCGCACTTTCGGTTTGGGCTGGATATCCGGCCCCGGTTGCTGCTACTTCCTTCAACGTCAGCTTCCCGCACCCAAGTCCCTCCCAAAATATGCTGTTTTCCAAAGTGGATATCCAAACCCGCCGGTTGGCATAAAAGACTATTCTGCACAATCACACGCGCCACCATGAACAATATCATTCGTGAAATTTCATTGCTATTCGGCAAAACTTTGCTCGTCACCCTAGTTGTGGCTCTTGGATTTGGGCTCTGCAGTTGGCTTGGGCTCCCAAGTTGGGCGCAGGGTTTCGGGCTAATTCCTGCTGGTTACGTATTCTGTTGGATGGCCGGGGAGCGCATTCCACCTGTCCAACGATGGCTTCCCTTTCTCCTTGGGCTCACTGTGCTGATTTATGTTTTCGGCACGTTTCTTCCCCATGTAGCAGATGCGTATAGGACAGCTGCGCTGGTGGTCTTCACGGCGCTAGCAATGTGGCTTATACCAGCCGGCGCACCCGACGGCGACCACCCTTCAGATTGATTACAGACCCCCACTTCGCCGCGGATGGCCTCGGCGGTAAGCATGAAGAAAGTTCCTACATCTTCTCCACAGCCGACGCCACATTGTAGATGGCTGTCCGATGTTGTGACGTGTTTTCGGATTCGCCCGAGAAGTATGCCCAAGTGTCGAGTGGATCTGTCATCCGATAAGGGCCACGAGAGGCTGGACTTTGATTTTTCCCTATTCCCCTGCGACCAAGTGCGATTAACCGTCTGGGACGACGGAGTCATTTGGTTCCGTGCGTGCCGAGGTAGCAAGAAGGGATGGATTTACTGCCATTCGTTCTATGC
The DNA here is from genome assembly GCA_038210825.1 of Verrucomicrobiales bacterium. GTDB lineage: Bacteria > Verrucomicrobiota > Verrucomicrobiia > Verrucomicrobiales > V1-33 > CAIZWU01. Next base: position 18,983 of record JBBQWG010000005.1, on the reverse strand, counting down.
CGCCCGCCGCACGGAGGATCCCATGGATTTGCGGGATGCGCTTCTTGAGTCCCTGGTGCGGCTAGATGATCCGGGCTACGCAGAAAGTGTTTGGCATCGGGTGTGCAAGCCATACGCACCGAAGAAAGAAGAAACCGAACAAGACGAGACACAGCAACCGTCACTAGCCACTTAGTCGTCGACATCCCCTGTAACATGAACCTTGCCCCGCGTTCAGTGGGGCTCTCGCTAGTAGGATTGCCATCACTTTGACCATCGTCGAAGATACCAGTACGGAGATTCAAAAACGCAGTCCTGCATGAAAGAGCATCCCAACTGCCCTCCGAAGGCCGCATTTTCCTGATTTTCGCCGCCGGTCATTTCCCCAGTGCCGAACTGGAAATCTCCGGGGCCTCGATCACTCAACCCACTCAGCCCTGACTCCGCCCCTCCACCACAACTTTGGTCAAAACCACATATCCACTTTGGAACCAGCATATTTTGGGAGGGACTTGGGTGGCGGGAAGCTGGCGTTGAAGGAAGTAGCAGCAACCGGGGCCGGGTCCCTGAAACGATGCGGGGTGCAGTGTGACGCAGATGCAGATGACAAAACGGATTTGCGTTCGCTTCACGTGCACCAAACTTCCCGATGAACCGACGCAGCATGAATATCCCGGCAAACCTCCTAATTCGAACCGCTTGCCTCGTCTTCATGGTGGCCCGGCTTTCCGGCGGAGCGCTGGCCGAGGGCGCGGACGTGCTGGTGTATGGCGCGACCCCCGGCGGTATCGCGGCGGCACTGGCGGCGGGCAAGGCCGGTCAGTCCGTGATGCTGGTCGAACCGACCCCGCAGATTGGCGGACTCGTTACGAGTGGTCTCTCCCATACGGACTTCCACTCGTTCGAAAGCCTGACGGGCGTATACCTCGATTTCTCGCAGCGCGTCGAGGCGCATTATGCCCGGACTTACGGCCAGGATTCGCCTCAAGTGCGCGACTCCTTCCGCGGCACTTTCGCCGAACCGAAGGTCAACCTTATGGTGTTCGAGCAGATGCTCGCAGATCACCCGGCTCTGACAATTCGCAGGCAACTGAAGCTGGCCTCGGTGCAGGTCGCGAAGCGCGGCGGCCCTGGCCGTATCGAGTCCGCCACCTTCACCAACGCCGAAGGCAAATCCGTGATGCTCCCTGCGCGGGTTTTCATTGACGGCACCTATGAGGGTGACCTGATGGCCAAAGCCGGGGTGCCGTGGCGCCTAGGGCGCGAGGGGCGCGATGAATACGGCGAGTCGCTCGCCCCCGGGCAGGGCGACGGTCAGCTCCAGGCCTACAACTTCCGCTTCGTGATGACGCAATTGGAGTCGAACCGCGTCGCTCCCGCCGCTCCGGCCGGCTACCGCCGCGAAGATTTCCTTGGCGTGCTGCCGGCGCTAGAGTCGGGCAGGATCCAGCGCCTCTTCGGCTATCCCAGTGACTGCATTTTCAAGGCGCACACCCCGCCGCTGCCCAACGGCAAGTATGACATCAACGACGTGTCGCGCGGCCTTGTCCGCTTGTCGCTGCCCGGGCAAAACTCCGGCTGGCCGGACGGGGATGCCGCCACGCGTGCAACGATTTTTGCCGGGCATCTGCGCGACAACACGGGCTTGCTCTATTTCCTGCAAAACGACGCGGCCGTGCCTGCGAAGTTCCGCGACGAAGCCCGCACCTGGGGCTGGTGCAAGGATGAGTTTGCCGGGACGGACCATTTGCCGCCACAACTCTACGTGCGGGAAGCACGGCGTATGGTGGGGGCGCGCATATACACGCAGCGCGACAGCGAATACGCCCCCGGTGAGGCCCGGGCTCTGCTGCACCGTGACGCCATTGCCATGGGCGACTACGGCAACAACTGCCACGGCACGGCGCGTGAAGGCACGCGTTTCGACGGACGGCACACCGGCGAATTTTACCATCCCGTCCCGCCCTATCAGATTCCCTACAGCACGCTGCTTCCACGCGACGTGGACAATCTCCTCGTGCCGGTCGCGGTTTCAGCCTCACACGTCGGCTTCTGCGCGTTGCGGCTGGAACCCATCTGGATGTCACTCGGCCAAGCCGCCGGTCACGCGGCGGCCTTGTCGGTGGAAGAAAATCTTGCCGTGCAGAGGGTGAACGTGGGCGTGCTGCAACAGCGTCTGCACGCGGACAAATCCGCCACGATTTACGTTAGCGACGTCCTGCCCGGTCACGCCGACTTCGCCTCAGTGCAATGGTGGGCCACAGCAGGCGGGTTGCATGGACAATCACCCCGGCCAGCCAGCCCGCGCGGAAAAGTGATCCACGGCCAGTATTTCGAAGCCGCCCCCGGCCAGGCGGCGGAACTGGACAGGCTGCTCGATCAACCCCTCGCGGAACGCTGGCAAAAACTCGCCGCCGAACTCGGCCTGGCTCCCGGTATCCTTCCGTCTGCCGACCAGAAGACGACGCGCGGAGATTTCATCCGCGCGGCGGCAAGGTCGCGGAAATAGGGCAGGCAAGCACAACCATGAACCCTGAATTCCAGTCCATTCTCCATGGTCCGTTTTCAGTTATTACAGTTCCCACCGCCCTGCTACGCTACCCGCTCCGCACCATGAAACTCCTGATCCTGCTCTGCTTCGCGTGCGTGACCGCTGCCTTGGCCGCTCAACCCGCAAAGCCCAATATCCTGCTGATCGTCGCCGATGATCTCGGCTACGGGGAGCTTGGTGTTTACGGCGGAAAAGACATTCCGACCCCCCACCTCGACTCGCTCGCCAGGAACGGCGTTCGTTTCACCAATGCCTATGTCACCGCGCCCTACTGCGCGGCCTCGCGTGCGGCTTTGTTGACGGGACGCTACGGCACGCGTTTTGGCTTTGAGTTCAATCCGGTGGGAGCCCAAAACGAGCAGCCGGCGAATGGACTTCCCTTGTCCGAACGCACCCTCGCCGACGGACTGCGGGAAGCGGGATACGTCACCGGGTTGGTGGGCAAATGGCATCTTGGCGGAAATGCAAAGTTCCACCCCCAGCGCCGGGGGTTCGACGAGTTTTTCGGATTCCTCCACGAGGGTCATTATTTCGTCCCGCCCCCGTGGGAAGGGCACTCCACCTGGCTGAGGCGCAAGGCCCTGCCAAACGGATCACAGGGCCGGTGGACCTCCGCCGACGGCCGTGTCACCTGGACCACTCACATGAATCATTTTGAGCCGGACTACGATGCGAACAATCCCCTGCTCCGCAGCAGCCAGCCGGTGGATGAAAAGACCAATCTAACAGATACTCTCACCCGGGAGGCGGTCAGCTTCATCCGGCGGCACCGGGAGCAGCCGTTCTTTCTCTATCTCTCCCATGCTGCCGTCCACAGCCCGATGCAGGGTGCCGACGCCTACATGGAGAAATTTTCCTGGATTCCGGACATGCACCGCCGCATTTTTGCGGCCATGCTGGCTAACATGGACGACGGGGTAGGCAAGGTGCTGGACGTCCTGAGGCAGGAGGGGTTGGAGGACAACACGATCATTATTTTCCTGAGCGACAACGGCGGCCCGACCCGCGAAATCACTTCCAGCAATGCTCCCCTCCGCGGAGAGAAGGGGCAACTCCTGGAAGGCGGGCTGCGCGTCCCGTTCATCATCCAGTGGAAAAACCGCCTGCCGGCGGGGCGCGTCGAGGACCGCATGACCAGTTCGCTTGATTTGTTTCCCACCGCCTTGGCCGCAGCGGGAGGCTCCTCCGCTGCGGCATTGGACGGCACCGATTTACTGCATCTCCTAACCACTGATCCGGCGACCCCGATCCGACCACGCCACTACTGGCGCATGGGAGCCGAAGCCGCGCTCCGCTCGGGAACCTGGAAAATCTTCCGCGGCCGCAGCACCGCAGGATGGGAACTCTACGATGTGGCAAATGATCCCGGAGAGAAGAACAACCTCGCAGCCACCGATCCCGCGAGGCTGAAATCGCTCCAAGGCGAATGGGAAACGCTCAATCTGGAGATGGCGGCACCGCTCTGGGTTCCAGCCGGGCATCGCCATCCGGAGTGAACGCCCCTCACCAGCGGGTTCCACTGAAGCCCATTTCACCAACACCGCTGTTATCGCGGGCCATCCATCGCCACCGCGCACTCCACCATTGCCCCACTGCTCCATCCGCTCATGATTGAGCGATGTCCCGACCGCTTTTTATCACCACTGCCATCGACTACACCAACGGCGCGCCGCACATCGGCCATGCTTATGAAAAGGTGTTGGCGGATGCCATCGCCCGGTTCGAGCGGCTGGCGGGGCGGTCCGTTTATTTCCTCACCGGCGTGGACCAGCATGGACAAAAGGTGCAGCAGACCGCCGAAAAAGCGGGCGTGACGCCGAAGGAATATGTGGCGGAAATCACCTCCAAGTTCCTCGCTCTCTGGCAACGCCTGGAGGTGAAATACGACGGATGGGTGGCGACCACCGACCCCCGCCATGTGACCATTGTGCAGTCGCTCCTCCAACAACTGCACGACAGCGGCCAGCTTTACAAAAAAAACACCCGGCGCTTCTACAGCACCCGTCAGGAACAGGATCTCACCGACAAGGACCGGGATGCGTCAGGCAACTTCGGACCCGAGTGGGGCGAGGTGCTGGAGCTGGATGAGGAAAACTGGTATTTCAAACTAACGGAACATCTCCCGTGGCTGCGCGGCTGGCTGCAATCGAATCCGGAAGCCGTCTTCCCCGCCAACCGTCTCTCCCAGCTTCTCAATGCCGTGGAAGGCGAGGGCATGGACCTGTGCATATCCCGGCCCAAAAGCCGCCTGACATGGGGCATCGAACTGCCCTTTGACCGCGACTACGTCACCTATGTCTGGTTCGATGCCCTGACGAACTATATCAGCTTCGCCGGCTTCCGCGACGCCAGCCCGGACACCAACGGGCTGCCGGACTTTGCTCAAACCTGGCAGGCTGCCGAAGTCGTGCATGTCATCGGCAAGGACATCCTCATTCCCGCGCATGGCATCTACTGGCCGATCATGCTGCACGCCTGCGGGTTCCCTGACAAGGATTTGCCGCGCCTGCTCGTCCATGGCTGGTGGAATGCCCGCGGCGAAAAAATGAGCAAGAGCCTCGGCAACGTGATCGACCCGAACAGCATCGCCGACACCATCGGCACCGACGCCCTGCGCTATTTCCTTCTCGCCGAAATCGCCACCGGGCAGGACAGCGACATGAGCGATGAACGCGTTCTCTTTCGCAATAACAAGGAACTCGCCGACATCCTCGGCAACCTGCTGAACCGCACTCTGAACATGGCGAAAAAGTATCTGGGAGGCCAGTTGCGGCATACGGAATTCGATTCGGAAGCCCACGCATCCCTGCGCGCCAGGGTCGCCGCGCTGCCTGCCGCCGCCGTGGAGCACATGAAGACATGGCAGATCCAAAAAGTGTTGTCGGATGTCATCGACACCGCCCGGCAGGCCAACGAATTCATCGACCAGACCGCCCCGTTCAAGCTGGCCAAGGATCCCGCCAACGCCGACCAGGTCGCCAGCATCATGGGCCATATCGCCGAAGCCATGGTGCACCTCAGCGTGCTCCTCAGCCCCGTCATGCCCACCGCCGCCGCGAAAATGCAACAACAACTCGGCTGGACCCCGCCGGCCGGATTCGTCTTGTCCGGTTTGACGTGGGGCCTCCTTCCCGACGGGCATGTGTTGGGAGAGCCGTCCCCGGTCTTTCCCAAGATTCTGCCGCCGGCTGCCTAACGAAATCGTGCTGGTCGGACCAAGCATTCGGAAAAACCGTCAGCTGCTGAAACGAACCAAGGGGATCACGAATGGAGTTCCGAGGGCTACCACGGCCAAAAACATTTGCAGAGCAATCATCAGGACGGTGACAGCCCCAAAAAGCAGCGTTGTCTCCGGCGAGATGACGCGGAGTGCTGTCAGGATCAGGGCGACCACGGACAGGGGAGCGGCGAAAAGCGCAAAAATCAAAAATGGGTGCCCCATGTAAAGCTTGGATAGCGGCGGCAGGGCCTCCTCTCCGCCCTCGAGGCGCAGCAAATAATTTTTGAGTATGGAGCTCAGACACAGAAAGGCCATTCCCGCGGCAATATTCGCCAGCGCTCCTATCCAGACCGTGATTTTGCCTGTGTTCATGATAGCGACGGAACCGGGCTGATTCGGAGACCTTGGAGAAGCATTCGCAAAAGATTGCTTCTGACAAGTTAAGGCAGCTTTCCGGAAACACACAGTCGGGATTTCGGCAGCACCGGGCGGACTCGACTTCGGAATGTCGGGCTACGTGGCTGCGAGCACCAAGGCGCTGGCCTGCTGGTCGGCTCCGATGGCGGAGACCACTGCCGCTTTTGTTTTCCCGGATTGGATCGCCGCAGAGGCGAGGACGCATTGGAGTGCGGCCGACGCGCCAGGGGCCTCACCCAGCAGCCGGCGTGGTGAAAGGCGGGGTCCGTGAAAATCATGCCACGCAGACAGACCGGGAAAGTCGCTGCGTCGACAACCGGAAGCATCGTCGATAAGGAGTGCGTTCTCCGGAAGCGGCATCAGGGATTGCTGCAATCTCAGGGCGGCGGCGGTGCGGCACGTTTGGTCAGGGAAACCGGTGATAGGCACCGGGCCGGCGATTTCATGGATGACAGGACCCGGGCCATCGCGCTCAAGGAGGAGGGCTCCGGCCCCTTCGGTCAGGATGGCCCCCGGAGCCAGCAGGGACAGCGCTTCGGCGGTGAGTGGATCCACCTCCTCGGCGCCCACCACGAGGCAGGCGTCCACCACCCCATCCAGCAGCCATTGCACGGCCAATTCCACACCGGGAATAAACTGGGCACTGTCGCCGATGAGGGTGAAGGCGGGGGCATCGAATCCCAGCAGGGTGGCCAGATGGCTGGCCGGAGCGTTGAAGACGGTTTCCGGAAAAAGGATTGGACTGGCGGTGGATGGATCCTGGAGCGCCTCTCCGAAAAACCGGCCGCTGTAATTCACACAGCCATTGAGCAGGGTGAAGATGACGCCGGTGCGGCGGGATTTGTCAGGGTCCGGACCGAGGGCTTCGAGGGCGGCGGCGGCGGCAAACCAGGAAATGGGACTGCTGCGGCGCAGCCGGGGATGGGCCAGAAAGGCGGGGCGTTCCGCAGGCCGGGGCACCCGGCGGACCGGAAGTGTCAGGGTGTTGTCAGGGCCGGGGCGGGGTATTTGATCCAGAGGCAGAGGATGTCCAGCCTCCATGGCCTGCCTCAGGGCCGGAACGCCCCAACCGGCTGCGGAAACGGTGCCGGTGCCGGCAATGGTGATGCGGGAGGCAGGATTCATGAAATCAGTCAGGAGGCTGGCGGAAAATGAGGGTGGCATTGCTGCCGCCGAATCCAAAGGAATTCGTCAGGGCGCTGCGCAGAACCGCATCACGGGGTTCGCGGATGAGGTCAAAAGTGCACGCGGGATCGGGAGTTTCCACATTGACACAGGGGGGCAGGAAACCGCCGCGCAAGGCCATCAGGCAGATTACTGCCTCCACCGCGCCGGCACCTCCGAGGAGATGCCCGATCCCGCCCTTGGTGCTGCTGACCCGGATCCGGCTGACCGCATCGCCTGCCCAGCGCTGGATGGCGAGAGCTTCCGCGATATCATTGAGCGGAGTGCCGGTGCCGTGGGAATTGATATAGTCGATTTCGTCAGGACGGAGTCCGGCCATGGCACACGCCGCAGTCATGCTGGCGAGAGCGGCATCCCCCTGGGGATGGGGCTGGGTGAGGTGATGCAAATCCGTCCCGGCCCCGCTGCCGGCTATTTCCGCCAACACCGTGGCACCACGGGATCTTGCATGGTCGAGGCTTTCCACCAGCATCAGTCCCGCGCCTTCGCCGAGGGCCAGTCCATCGCGGTGGGCATCGAAGGGGCGGGCCACGGTCGGACTGAGCGCCCTCAGGGTATCAAATCCGGCGAAAACCATCTGGCAAAGCGCATCATATCCCCCGCAGAGCACCGCCGGGGCGTCGCCACGCCGCACCAGACTGGCCGCATGGGCAATGGCATTGGCTCCGGAGGCACAGGCATTGGAAATCAGGGTCACCGGCCCGGCGATCCCTAACGCCCGTTGCATCACGGCGGCCTGCTGCCATGCCTGATAGTAGAGGACCCGGCTGGCCTGACCCCGCCGGGCCGGCGGCACCGCCTGGGCCTGCCGGTAAAAGGCTTCCCCGAGGGCCATGCCCCCTGCAGAGGTGCCGAGGACACACGGCAGATGAGTCAGGGGAACCTTCGCATGAACCAAGGTTTCGTGTGCGGCATGGACCAGAAGACGGGCCCCCCGGTCGATCCGCGCCAGATCACGCCTACCCAGCCGGTGCGGAGGCAGGTCTTCAGGAAGCAGAACTTCCCCGGCGGTCTGGACTCTTTGCCGGGACACATCAAAGAGGGTTACCGGACGGAGGGAATTTTTCCCCTGATGGAACGCATCTGAATTCACCTGCCATCCTGTCCCATGGGCCGTGAGCAAACCGGCACCGGTGACGACCACACGCCGGGGCGGGGACGGAGTAAAAGTGGCGGACCGGTAGGCCATTCGGGGATTGCAGAAGGGGGGGATGTGCTGAATACACAAGCGATGGAACGCGCCCGGTGTCAACCTCTCCAGCAACGCTGGCTGGAAGTGGCCCGTGCCCATGGCGGCCGCCCTGCGGTGCAATGGGCCGGAGGCGGGCAAGCCCTGACCTTTGCCGAACTGCAGGCCGCGGCAGAAGCGCTGCCGCCGTCAGGACCGGAGGTGCTGGCCACCGGCAAGGGATTGCCATTTCTCCTTGAGGTGCTCCGGGCATGGCGGGATGACGCCGTGCTGCGGCCGCTGGACACGGGTGCATCCCCCGTCAGCACCGCCCGGTCATGGCCGGAGGAGGTCTGCCATATCAAAACCACCTCCGGCTCCACCGGCGCCCCGCGCGACGTGTTATTCAACGCGCCACAGCTCGCCTCCGATGCGGACCAGATCGTCTCCACCATGGGCCTGCGGCCGGAATGGCCCAACATTGCCGTGATCTCCATGGCCCACTCCTACGGCTTTTCGAATCTGGTGCTGCCCTTGCTGCTGCATGGAATTCCGCTCATCCTGGCAGAAAATCCCCTGCCCGAAACCCTGCGGAAAATCTTGTCAGGAGGCGCGGCCTTCACCCTTCCGGCAGTGCCGGCGATGTGGCGGGCATGGCAGGCGGCCGGTGTGATTGATCCGCGGATCCGGCTGGCCATTTCCGCCGGAGCCCCCCTCCCCTTGGATCTGGAAGAGGCGGTCTTCGCAGAGCGTGGGGTCAAAATACACAATTTCTACGGCAGCAGCGAGTGCGGCGGCATTGCCTACGACCGGAGTCCGGTTCCGCGTCCTGACGCCCGCTACGCCGGAAGGGCCATGGACGGTGTGTTGCTGGCGGTGGATGACGCGACCGGCTGCCTGACAGTTAGCAGTCCGTCAACTGGTCTCGCTTATGCGGACGGGGACGCGGCCCTCGGCGGCGGACGGTTCCAAACGTCGGATCAGGTCCGGCTGCAGGATGACCATGTCTGGCTGGATGGCCGCGTCAGCGAAGCCATCAACGTGGCGGGCCGCAAGATTTCCCCCTCTGTCATCGAGGAGAAACTCCTCGCGCTGCCCGGAGTGCGTCATTGTGTGGTCTTCGGCATCCCCAGTGCGGACGCCATGAGGGTGGAGGAAATTGCGGTGTGCCTGAATCTGGCCAGCGGCATCCGTCTGCAACAGATCCAGCAAACCAGCGCCCATCACCTCCCCGCGACGGAACAGCCGCGGCATTGGCGGGTCTGTCCGGACCTTGCGCCGGATGCCCGCGGGAAAATTTCCCGCGCGGTCTGGCGGGAGCGGTGGCTGCGGCCCTAACTCATCCAACCTGCATTTTAGCCGCCCGCCGCAACCGCACGCGGCGCGGGGTGGAATCAAGCTCCCCTCACCGTGCCGCTGAGCGTCACCTGCGCCGTCAGGATCACACGGTCTCCCACCAAAACGTCCCCCTGCACCTGGACCAGCCCGCCCATGCGTCCGGCAACCTCGGCACGGATGGTCAGGGTTTCCCCCGGGACTGCGCTGCCGGTGATTTTGGCCCCCTTGACGGCGGCCAGTTTCAGATCCGCCAGCGGCTGCAACGCCGGATCACTCTGGGCTATCACACCGCCGAGTTGGGCAAGGGCTTCCATCAAAATCACGCCCGGCACGAGCGGATGGTCCGGAAAATGTCCTGACAAGAACGCCTCGTCGCCGCGCACATGGTAACGGCCCTCCCCGCGCTGGCCGGGCTCAAGGGAAACAAGTGCATCGACAAAACGGAAGGACGGGCCGTGTGGGAGAGCGGCAAGGGCATTGGGAGCAGTCATTCCCCGGGTTACGCCCCCCTGCGGCACCTGCCAAGGGCGCTTGCGCCGGAGGGTCAGCGCCCGTTTAAACATCTTTCCTTCAATTTCCTGCCTCCTGTGCCCACGCCGTCCGCCACCCACCTGCTGCTTATCCCCACCTACAACACCGGCAGTAAAGTGTTGGAAACTGTGAGGGAAGCCCTCGCGGCCTGGGCTCCGGTTTGGGTGATTACCGACGGCAGCGATGACGGCACCACGGAGCAATTGGAAACCATGGCCGTCACCGAACCCGGACTGCGTGTCATCCGCCATCCCCGCAATCTGGGCAAAGGAGCGGCCGTGCTTACCGGCGCACGCCACGCCCGCGAAGCCGGGTTCACCCATTTGCTGGCCTTTGACGCGGATGGCCAGCACCCGGCCGGTCAAATTGGCGAATACATGGCACATTCCCGGAATCATCCGCGGGCCCTGATTTTCGGGAAGCCGGTCTTTCCGGCCAATGCCCCCACGGAACGGGTGATGGGACGGAAGGTGGCCAATTTTTTTGTGAACCTGCAAACCGCATGGTGGGGCATTGGCGATTCGCTGTTCGGCATGCGGCTTTTTCCCATTCCTGACCTGATCGCAGTGATGGAAGCAACCTGGTTCGGACGCCGCTATGATTTTGAATGCGAAGCCGGCATTCTGCTCTGCTGGCGCGGCGTGCCCATCCTCAACGTGCCGACGCCGGTGCGCTATCTCAGCAAAGCCGAGGGTGGGGTCTCTCACTATCATTATCTGCGGGACAATGTGCGGCTGGTGACGCTTTTTCTGCGGCACTTCCCCGGAGCCGTGTGGCGCTGGCCGGTGCTGCTGGCGCGGCGGGCCAGCGGCAAGGCCACGGTGAGTTCCGCCACCAACGCCAACCCTTCCCTGCCCTCCGCATGAAAGCGCCGCCTTTCAGCCTATGGCGCTTTGCCTCCGCCTTTCCGGACCCCCACACCCGTTCCTACGTGGCCATCAAAGTAGCGACTGACCCGCTTTATCCCGCGGTGTGGGCCGTGCTCCGCAGCACCACCACTCCGCTCCTCGATGTCGGCTGCGGCATGGGGGTGCTAAGTTATTATCTGAGGGCCCATGGCTTTGCCCCGGCCATTCATGGCATCGATTATGACCCGCGCAAAATCGAAGCCGCCTGTGACGTGCAGTCCCGCAGTGCCGCCTGCGGCCTGACGTTTGCCCAGGGCGACGCGCGGCAAGGCCTGCCGGACCACTGCGGTTCGGTGACCATTCTTGATATTCTGCAGTATTTTCCTCCGGACCAACAGGCAGGCCTGCTGACTGCCGCCGCCTCCCGGATTGGTGAGGATGGCGTGCTGGTGATCCGCAGTTGCCTCGAAACGCCGGGCTGGCGGTTCGGCTTCACCCGGTGGTGCGATGGCATGGCCAACCGCCTGAACTGGATGCAGGCCCCACCGGTGCACTATCCTACTCCCGAAAGCCTGACGCAAACCCTGCAAGCCGCCGGCCTCACCGGCACCCTGCAACCCCTCTACGGCAAGACTCCATTTAACAATTGGCTGGCTGTTTTCCGTCGGGAGTGAATTCTGGCAATCGCCCGCTTTCTTCACTACAATTACAAGGCTTGAGGCGGTGACATCAAAGACCGGCGCGAAAGCAACCGCCTCGGAAACAGCGGCGGATAAAGCGGGAGTTGCCTATCACATACCAAAAGCTGACACTCTATCTATCGCGCGTCGGCAGCCACCACTTCGCGGGGGAGGAGGAGTTCTTCGCCGCTGCGGGAAAGGTAGGGCGGAACAGTCATGAGAAGGCGCTGGCCGAGGGTGTGCTCGAACTTCCAGAGCGCGCCGTCCATGCCCGGAGGGACTTCGACTTTGAAGAATCCGTCTTCGAGTTTGGCGAAGTCGAGCATCTCGCGGCCGTCGGCGGCGAGGAGTTTGCCTGAGATCTTCGGGGCCCAATTCGCCACGCGCGAGGCCCAGCCCCCGACGATCTTCGTGCCGCGCGGGACGTAAAAGTAGAGCGTCCACGGCCCGCGGAAGTGGCTCATCACCTCGGACGTCTCGATACCGCTCTCGACGGTCACGCGCATCCCAGCCGGCCAGACGATGCGCGTATAATCGCCTCCGTCATGCGTCTCGATGCGATGCAGACCTGGATGCGGTGTCTGGAGCGGCATCGCGCGCTCCTGGTTGTCGGGCGGGTAGTCTTCGCGGACCGCGACGGGCGCGAGTGAGACTTCGAGCGGTGAGAAAAGCTCAAGCTTCGGCGCGCGGAGCGCCCACTGCTTTCTCACGGCGATCTTCAGCTCGATAACGCCCGGCTTTTCCACCCAGACGAAGTAACGCTGCCGCTCCTGCGACTCTCCCGGGAAGCTGCCCGGCTCGACTTTCGCGAGCTTTAGCGTGGCGGCGGGCACGAGTTCCTTGCTGTATTCCACGCCGGTGAACCCCGGCTCGGCCGGCACATTCTTCTCGATCCCCGCCTTGCCGATTGCCGCGATCTCCGCGTCGCTGAATGGCTCCTCGTTCTTGAGCGGATGGCCCTCGGTGTGGGCGTCTTTTTGGCTGAGCAGGCAGGCCCAGATGCCGTAGCTGTGGACCATCATCGTATGGCGGATGCGATAGGCGTGGCGCGCCATCTCCTCCTTCGAGCCGCCGTTTTGCCAGGCATGCGCCAGCTCGGCATAGCGGGTGTAAAGCGTCAGGTCGTCGAGGCGCCGCAGCACCTTCGCGTCGCTCGTCGCCGCGCGCGCGGCGGCGAGATGGCGATACATCCGGGCGACGATGTCCGAGGGCGACCGGCGCTGCCCGTCGTCGGTGATGAGCGCATAAAATTCGCGCATCGGCTCGCGCGCGGTGCCGAACGCCTTTTCCACAAAGTCCGCAACAATCGCCTCGACGCGCCCGGCCTCCCGCACATCCCACATCACGCGGCTGGCGACGTAGTAGCCCAGCCCGCACGGCCCCCAGCAGTCCCCGCTTTCGGCATCGTAAAAGCGCGCCCCCTGGCCATGGACGCGCGCCAGCAGCTCGGCCACGCGCTTTGGCCGCGAGGCGGCGGCGCCGCGCGGGAAATTCCACTCCCAGCCGATGACGCTGAGGTAGTCGTAAACACCCATGGTCGCGCCCTGCGCCTGCCAGCCCGTGAGCACCTGGTCGAAGGTGAGGCCGCCGGTGAGAAAGGCCGTCGTCGCGCTCGGAATGACGTGCGGATGAACGCGGATTTTCGGCGGCGCGCAGTGCTGATTGTAGGCGTAATGTCCGACGTATTTCGCGCCGAAGCCGAGCGCGTTGATCGCCACGGCCACTTCGTTCGCGAGCGTCACCACGCGGTCGCTCACGCTTCCGAATTCCGCGCACGCGTCGCACTCGCACCATCCGCCGCCGTCGCTGGGATCCATGGAGATGCTGTCCTGCTGCGGATTCTTTTTGAACTGCGCGACCGCCCACCCGACGACGAACTTCCGCAGCTCCGCGTTGCTGACGCAGAATTTCGCGTCGCCGCGCAGCTCGCGTTTTCCGTCGAGTTGCGCGAGCCATTCAGGATGCTTTTCAAACTCCGCGCGATTCTGCGCGATGATTGCGTCGTAGGCGTGACCACTGTCGAGATGGAAGCCTTGCACCGCCCGATTCCGTGCGCACCACTTGGTGTAAGGCTCATTGTTGTAGCCCCAGAGACCCCAGTTATACCAAATCCGCCGCGAGTGAAACGACGGGCTCTCCTTCACGTCCACGTCGATTGAGAGTTCGCGCGTCTCCGGCACGACCTCCCATGTTTTGCCAGGAAAAAACTGCCGGTAGCCCAGCCGGTGGAGCAGATCCCAGCACGCATGCGCCGCGCCCAGTTCGCTTGCGCCGACCAGCCACACGCCGTCCTTCCCTGAGCGAAGCACATAATCCTCGCGCGCAAACGGCCCGCTCCCGAACTCCGCCGCGAAAGGCAATTTCGCAAAATCCCCCGCCGCCCCGACCACGAGGCCCCGGCTACCCTCTCCCGTTTCAACGGTAAACTCCGTCGCTGCCATCCGTCCGAGCAGCCGTGCCAGCTCCGCCGCCGTCGCTTTGGTGGCAGCGGATGCCTTCTCCCCCACGACTACCGGCAAGTCCGCCCGCCCCCCGCCCGCCAGACGGCCCGGTTCCGCCAAAGCGCTCACAGAGCAGGAAAAAAGAAGGGCGACGATCGGGGCGGAGAGTTTTGCGGTGTTCATGAGGAGGAGCGATGGCGGACTTTGGTTTGTCCCTTCCGCTCCGGGCGTTGCTCCAACAACCGCTGTTCGCAAATCGCCCGCCACAATTCCTCCTCGCTCGGCAGCACGCGCTGGATGCGTCGGGCCCGTTCCATGGCAGCCGCACTTTTCCTGGAACCCCACTCATGGCCCGCGTATTCTCGCCATGATGCGTGCAATTTTTCTCTTCCTGGCTACCCTGATCCTATCGTCTTCCCTGCGGGCGGGGAATGAAGCCCTCGCCAAACAAATCAAGCCGTCGCTGGTCGCGATCTATCCGGCTGGCCGGGAAGGGACGGAGACCGGGGTGGGGTCAGGGTTCGTGATCTCGGAGGACGGACTGATTGCCACCAATTTCCATGTGATAGGGGAAGGCCGGGCTCTGCGCGTGGAGTTTCCTGACGGAACCCGGCGCGAAGTTACCGGGGTTCATGCGTGGGACCGGACCCGGGACCTTGCCATCCTGCGCGTCGCCGGATCCGGCCTGCCGGCCCTGACCCTGGGAGACTCGGCCAGCGTGGAGCAAGGCATGCCGGCCGTGGCCATGGGGAATCCGCTGGGCTACCGCTTCAGCATGGTCGAAGGCATCATCTCGGCCCGTCAGGAAGTGGAAGGCCGTACCATGCTGCAATTGGCCATGCCAGTGGAACGCGGCAACAGCGGCGGACCGGTGCTGGACAAGGAAGGAAAGGTGCTGGGCATCGTGACCCTCAAGAGCGCAGTGACCGCCAACCTCGGCTTTGCCGTGCCGGTAAATGAATTGAAGATCCTTTTTCAAAAACCCAATCCGGTGGCCATGAAAAATTGGCTTCGGATCGGCGCGCTGAATCCCAAGCTTTGGCAGGTGCCGGAGTCAGGCGGGACCCGGTGGTCGCAGCGGGCGGGCATGATTCAGGTGCGCGGCACCGGCAGTGGATTTGGCGGTCGCACACTTTGCCTCGCAGCCGGGCCGCCGCCGGCCTTGCCCTATGAAGTAAGTGTCAGGGTAAAGCTGGAGGAGGAATCCGGGGCTGCCGGCCTGGCCTTTTGTTCGGATGGGGGGCACGTGCACTACGGCTTTTATCCGACCAACGGGGGGCTGCGCCTGACCCGCTTCGAAGGACCGGATGTTTCCTCGTGGACCATCCTCGAAAACCTGACTTCCCCGCACTATCAATCCGGCAGCTGGAACCACCTGCGCGTCCGCGTGGAAGCCGGAAAACTCTCCTGCTGGCTGAACGGTGAACTCGTCCTGACCAGCACCGACACCGGACTGCGTGGTGGCGCTGCCGGGCTCTGCCAGTTCCGCGGCACCGCCGCAGACTTCCGCGACTTCCGGACCGGTCCGGACCTTGGATCACCCGCCGCAACTTCAACGGAAGTGACGGCCGCTATTCAATCCCTTGCCTCCGGAGCCGAGGCCACCGACGCGCAACGCGGAGCCTTGTCGGCGGATCCTCAGGTGGCCCTTGCCCTTGCATTCCAGGAAGCCGCCTTGCTGGAAAAACGCGCCGCCACCCTCCGTCGCGTCGCCACCGAGGCCGCAGAAAGCGCCATCGCCTCCCAATTGGCGGGGATGGTTAGTCATGAGGAATCCGCCATTCCTTTGGCAGAAGCTGCCCTCCTCGTCGCCAAACTGGACAACCCCGGGCTGGACCCTGCGCCCTATCTTGATGAAATCGGGCGTATGGCCACGGATCTGCAGGCTTCCCTGACCGACGCCGGCCGCTCCAGCCCGGAGGCCATGCTCGCCGCCTTGAACCGCTGGCTCTTCGAGGAAAACGGCTATCACGGTTCGCGCGATGATTTCTCCAACAAATCCAACAGTTATCTCAACGAGGTCATCGACGACCGCGAAGGACTGCCCATCACCCTCGCCGTGCTGCACATGGAGTTGGCCGGGCACCTCGGGCTCGATGTTATAGGCATTCCCCTGCCCGGCCGTTTCGTCACCCAACTCCGCCTCCCGGACCATCCGGAAGGCGGTCCTTACATTGATGTCTTTGACGGCGGCCGCATTCTGAGCCGCCCGGAGGCGGCCGCGATGGTCCTCGAAACCACCTCCACCCTCCCGGAAGACTCCGCCTGGTTTCCCGCCAAAAAACGCGACATCGTGCTGCGCATGCTCAACAACCTCGTCACCGAAGCCGTCGGCGCCCAGGACACCGTGCGCCTCCTCCGCTACCTCACGGCCCAGATCGCCCTCGAACCCGCCCAAGCCAATCTCCGGCTTCAGCGCTTTTTCCTCCTCTCCCGCGCCGGCCGGCACGCCGAGGCGGAAGCCGATGCCGCCTGGCTCCTCAAAAACCGCCCGCCCGGCACCGATGAAACCCACCTCCGCGAGCTGCTCCGCAGCCCGTAAACACGCGAATCCCGCGGCCCTCCGGCCGCCGTGCTTTTTCAATCAGTTTCAACGGCGATTTTCCAGTTGAAAAACGCCGCAGGAAGCACGTGTATCCTTCCTGCGCTGGTCCTCCAGCGTCCCCACGCCTCGCTAGCTCAATTGGTAGAGCAGCTGACTCTTAATCAGTTTGTTTCAGGTTCAAGTCCTGAGCGGGGTATCTTCATAATTAAGGAGTTACGGAGAATTCGGCCTCGAAAATATTTTTGCCTGAGCAATTTCTGTGCGTTTATCGGGTTTTGACTCTCCAAGCAGGGTCATTAGATCGGCTGTTGGTCCTGCATGAATCCTCAATCGCCTCCATCGAAACGTCCGCTTGAGTCTGATCCATCCGGATCACAAGGCAAGAAGAGCCCACTACGCGAGGCGCTGGCCGCCGGGTTCATCCTGATAGGCGTAATCGCATTCATTTGCACCGTGTTCCCCCGCACAGTATTCGAGGGAAGTGCGAATGCGGCCTTGCTCTGGACCGCATGGCATTTCAACCGACGGGCGAGGTCCACAAAGCGGCCCAAGACGTGAGTGTTGACGGCGTTCTGAGAGTTTGGCGGCGGCCCGGACGTGATCGGGTTTGTGCCCGGCGTAGGCAGTCATCCGATTCCCTGCCTTGCTGCTGCTACTTCATTTTGCGTGGGAGACCTGTCAGCTACTGGCCACATCAGCCTGAACTTTGAGCGCCGCCGTGGGTCAATAGAATGGGCCACCCTAGATTTCCATCTCTCAATTGTTTCGTCGAGTATCTCATCATGCCCACACTGATTTCGCAGTTACGTTTCCTTAGCATTGCGTGGCTGTTCCTCGGCGCATTTGGATTCCTATGGTGCGCCAATGAGGTGGTGGACTACGAAGATGTGGGTGTTGGTCTGCAACAGGGGCAAATTGACGAACTATACCGGGTTGGATATTGTGTTCTGATCATGGGATTCTCGATTGGCCTTTGGCACGTTTGGATCTTGGCACGGATCGGGATTCTGCTGGCAGCCATTGTGTTATGTCTGATTTTTTTCACCGCGATGGCAGCGGGCTTAGCAAGGTGGTCCGATGTGACACCTTGGCTGGGGATACTCTGGGGTGCCTACACAATCATCATCGTGGTGGTTTCCGGCTTATGCGGCTGGGTCCGGAAAACCCCGCTTAAAGCAGAGCCTTAATCCGCGCAAAAGTGGGCGGACGATATTGGACGCCGGCAATGGGCGCTGAGTCTGATGGCTTCACCAAGCCGCTTGAAGTGTCACCGCTTCTGTTTCCCCCAGCACCCCCACCGGTGCTTGGACCGGGGTGGCAGATAGGAGGAACCAACAGCCCGCCATGAATTCAAGGATGAGCTTGCAGCCACAGTCGTGCAGTCATGGCACAAACCTTAGCCGTCTCAAGGCCTCAATGTTTTAAAAACGAACTCATTCCAAAATCGAATTATCCAACTGCCCTTGATTCAACATTCGAAATGCTCCCAAGGGACCAAAATATCTTTGATGTCGAGCCACTCTTGGTGACAAGGCATGTCGTCTGCATAAAGCCTAACAAGGACCTTGGTTGTAAGTAGATCGAATGCCCCATTCCAAACTACGACACGCATAAACTTGTAACCAAAATTTGCAATACGTGTCATCCCTGGAAAAAGGGGCGTGCCCCCATCATCCGCCACAAGGAGCTGCCCAAATCCAAATTCTGTCTTCTCAACCGGCTGCTCTGTGATAAAATCTACGTGACCCAGATTCTCGTAGAGGAAAGGCACCACGACAGTGGCGCGGTAAAAACGGCACAAGGTTTTCCCGTGGTTCATAATCAACATGTGCATTGATCCGTGCCGCGTCTCCTCATCATCGGATTTCGGGTTGAAAAACAGTTTCATTCTAACGTCTGGATGCTTCTTTCTCCCCATCACTTCGCGAATTTCGAAGTCTTTCATGATGTGGCCGCAAAAAGTCATCGGCCGATTTTGGGCCGCTCTTGAGGCCGCTTCTGGTTTTGGGGCCATTTCCGCAAGCCTAACTGTAAAATCCATAAGATTTCGGTTTCGTCCTTTCACGGCTTGGGGGCCGGG
>JBBQWG010000004.1:0-178180 GCA_038210825.1 Verrucomicrobiales bacterium | reverse complement strand
CGAGGCCGGGCTGCCCAGCGGGGATCCGGAGATCGATTTCTGCCCACTGATGAGGGGGAAAGCAGCGACATCCAGTGGTTCCAGCACCGCGCCCACAGTATGAAGCCGGCCCTTGGGTTTCAGGGCGGCGATGTAGGTGTTCCAGTCGAGGGCAACGTTGGTGGTGTTCAGGATAAAATCGAAACTGCCGGCGGCCTTTTTGAGTTCGCCGGAATCGCGGGAATTCAGCGTCTGGTGGGCGCCCAGTTCCAACGCTTCCTGACGTTTGGATTCGCTGCTGGTGAAGGCGGTGACATCGCAGCCCCACGCGCGGAGGAATTTCAACGCGAGGTGCCCCAGCCCTCCGATCCCGATCACGGCCACCCGGTCGGTGGGCTGCACGCCGAATTGGACGATCGGATTAAACACGGTGATGCCGCCGCAAAACAGCGGACCGGCGCTGGCAGCATCCAAGGCTTCCGGCAGAGGGGCGGCCCACATCCAGTGCGCCCTCACCCGGGTAGCGAACCCACCATGGCGGCCCACGATAGTGCCTTCGGCAGCCGCACACAGATTCTGATTCCCTGACAAACACGGTGCGCAGGACCCGCAGCTGGAGGAGTTCCAGCCCAAGCCAACCCGGTCTCCGAGTTTGAGGCGCTTGGTGTGTTCACCCAGGGCCACCACCCGGCCTACAGCTTCGTGGCCGGGCACCAGGGGATATTGGGACATCCCCCAGTCGTTATCCAGCATGGAGAGGTCGCTGTGGCAAATGCCGCAGCTCTCCACGGCAATTTCCACCTGCTCCGGGCCCAGCGGGCCGGGCGTGTATTCCCAGACCTCGAGTGGTTTTTTGGCGGCAGTGGCAGCGTAGGCCTTGATGGGAGTGTTCATGGCAGGGGACTGGTCAGGGTTGGGTGGTGAGGAGTTTTTTGTTTTCCTTCAGGAAGGCGGCGAGGGAGGCCGGTTCCGCGCGTTCACGGTAGTCGGCATGGAGGAAGGCATAGCGGATCACGCCGTCCTGGCCGATGATGTAGGTGGCGGCCAGAGGCAGTTGATCGTTTCCCGCGCCGGGGCCGTTAAATTCCGTCAGGTCGAAATGTTTCCGGTAAAGACCACGCACTTCCGGGGTCAGCTTGAAAATCAGCCCGTAATCCCGGGCTGCAGCGTGGTTCAGATCGGTCAGGACCTCAAATTTCAGACCGTTTTTCCCGGTGGTCTCCGCAGTTTTGTCCGGCAACTCCGGCGTCAGGGCCACCAATTGGGCTCCGGCCGCATGAATGTCAGGAAGGACCTGTTGCAGGGCCCGCAGCGTCAGATTGCAATATGGACACCAGCCACCCCGATACCATGTCAAAACCACGGGGCCCTGCTTCAGCAAATTGCGGAGTGCGGTTGGTTTTCCCTGCGCATTGCCAAGGGTAAAGTCCGGGGCCTGTTCTCCCACTTGTTTGGCCGTTTTCACGACGCCGGATTCCTCGACCGCCTTGATCCCGGCGGCGTAGGCCGTTTTGGTGGCCTCCGGAGTCTTCGCGGCGGACTCCCTTGCTCTGGCTTCCAACTGGGATTTCAGCGGTTCATCCGCCCAAGCCACGGGGATCAACCCCAGCGGGGGCAATAGGGTCCATAGGAGGAGCACGGGAGTCAGAAGAGGCTTCATAGATGTTAGGAAGATTCAGGGTTTGCCGCCGAAGGTGACGTAGTCGTCGAAATCAAGATAGTCGAACCAAGTGGCGATATCTTCACGGCTGGCTCCCCTTGCCTTGGCCACCTGTTCACTGAAGAACTCCCGGTTTTCGTTGTCCGAGGGAGCCCTTCCTTCCTGGAAAGCGCTCCATTGGGCGACTTCCCATGGGTCCCGGGACGGGACAGCGTGCTCCTGAACCCACAGAAGCATCTCCCCATCCCCGAAGCCTTGGGCGACTCTTTCCTTGAGGTATTTGGCTTCGAGGCCGGTAAACCGGAAGAAGTGCTGGTCCATAGGGCAATTGAAGTGATACTCGCCATTTTTCCCGGCGAGTTCGGCCCGGCATTTGTCTAGCATCCGGGGCAACAACACAAAACCCCCCAGCCGCACGCGGGCACTGCGGGGAGGACGGAGGGTAAGATCGATGGTCATGGGAATTTGCAGTGGAAAGAGTTATGAGTTTGAAAAAACAGACCAATTGGACCAATTGACCGGGTGCCAGATTGAGGCTTAAGGGGTGAGCCACTTCCGTATATACGCAACTGCCCCCCTCAGCGGCAAAGCGAATCTCCATTTGCCCCGTTTTTCACGCAAGGGAACGCCCGAAGCAGAATTCTGTTCCATTACCTCCCCTCCGCCGAAACTCGCCACTGCTTGGTATTGGTAAAACGCCCGTGCGGGATTCACAAGCTTGCCCATCCATCACGGAATATCCTCTCTGCACGACGGATTGTTGCGCGGCGGTGTTCCTTCTGCATTGCCGCAGGAAACCAACGTGCTCCGCAGGCGCTGGCACCGTTCCTAATCCCAATACACCCTGATGACTCAGAGCCGGTGGATGCTTATGGTCTTTTCATAAATGGGACAGGGGAGACCGTGCCGCCGCAGGCGCTATTGCCTGATGACGCGGTAGTAGAGGCGGACCGGAATGTCAGGGGCAGGGGGCAGGGTTTGGGTCCAGGTAGTGGAGGGGCTGGTGGCCTGGAGCGTTAGCTGATCTGTCCAGCCGGTCAGGTCCGGACTGCGCTGCACGGTGTAGGTGGCCCCGGAATCGGAGGCCCAGGTGAGGGAGATGTTATTTCCGGTGAGGCTGAAGGCGGTGATGGGGAAGCGGGGGATGACGGGCACCGCCACCAGCGGGCTGAGCGTGCCGGCGGCCAGTTCCGCGACCTGGGAATCGGTCAGGGCCTGGTCCCAGACCGCGACATCATCGATTTGGCCGAGGAAGAAATTCCCGGTGCCATCCTGGATGCCGCCGCCGCCAATGTTGAAGTTGAAGTTGGAGGTGCCGCCGGAAGTGATGGTGGTGGTGCCGGCGACCGCGCCGTTGACGAAGATGCGGCGCGTGCCATTCGAGGACATCAGGGTCAGGTGAGTCCAATCCGGCAGGACGTTGCCCGGCACCGGAACCTGCAGGGCTCCGCCTCCGGCAGTCCAGAACTCAATCGTGGACGGATTGATCATGCCGAATTCCACCAAATCATTCTGGCCAAAGAGGCCGGTGCGGTTACCTGGCTGTTGGACTGGCATCTTCACCCAGCCGGCCACGGTGAAGGCAGGCAGGCCATTGAGGAGAGGGACGGTGGTGGTCACCGAATCGTCCACCCCATCAAAGTTGATGGCGAGGTCACCTGCCGCGCCCGTGCGGCCCGGCACAAAAGCCGGAGCCCCGTTGATGGTGCCATGATGGCGGCCCGGCCCGAGATCGCGGGAGGTGTCCCCCTGATCATTCAAGGGCCAATAACCAATCGCGAGCGGCAGGAGGGGAAACTTGGTGTCGTCCACCGGACTGGTGCCGAGCAGCACCTCGTCGCGGTCGGAAAACGTGTCGCCATCCGTGTCCCTGAGGTGCGGGCTGGTGCCTGTATCCTGCGGGCTGACGTAGACATTGGAATTGGTTTCCACCCCGTCGGGGAGGCTGTCGCCATCGGTGTCAGGATTCCGGGGATTGGTTCCGGTGGCATTGGGACCTGCCCAGACCCCGGTATTGTTTTCCCTTGGGTCGATGAGCCCGTCATCGTCGGTATCGGCTTTGCGGGGATTGGTGGATTCCTGGAATTCCTTGAGATTGGACCAGCCGTCGAGGTCAGCGTCCAAGGCGGCGTCTGCGGCGCTGTTTTTGTCGAAGCCGTAGAGGTCCTCAAAGGCATCCGGCATGCCGTCGTTGTCGGTATCGACGCTGTCTGCCAGATCGCCCGGGCTTTCGCCGGTGAAGAGGCGGCGGATCTGGATTTCGGTCAGGGAATCGCCGAAAATGGCAAAGTCGTCGATGAGCCCGCGGGTTTGTTCCGCCCCGGCCGCTCCGGAGCCGAGGAAGAGGGTGGAGAAGGAGTTTGGCAGGGTGGCGGTGTTGGTCCCCGAGGCGAGGAGCTGGCCGTCCACCCAGATTTCCTTGAGGGGTCCGTTCTTCTGGAAGACGATATGACGCCACCGGGTCAGGTCGAGGGTATTGGGAGCACCGATGCGGTGCAGATTGCCGTCACAACAGCCTGCCGTATCCCAGTAGAAATTGTTATCCGTCCAGGTGGCATGGGCCGAAAGGCCGCGCGCATCCCCCGCCGGCGGCACAAAGGGCGCAAAGAAGGCCCGGCTGGCCGCCTGGGTATAAAGCTTCTGCCAGAATGAGACCGCAATCTGGTCCGTCGTTGCCGCAAGATTGAGGAAGCCGGCCAGATTCACCCGGACCGACCGGGCATTGGCCCCATTGCCCAAATCAATCGCATGATCGCCCACTCCGCCAGTGTGGCCGGCTCCGTCTGCGGAAAAAACCGCTCCACCAATCAGGGTGCCGGGAATACCGTGGCGGGCATCGAGAGTCTGAGTCCCCAGATTATCATTGAAGGGCCACCAAGCCAGCAGATCCAGCTTCACCGGATCAAGGGCGGGCTTGAAGGCATTGTCCTTGGGATTGGTGCCGAAGAGGACTTCCGTGGCGTCGTCCACGCCGTCGTTATCCGTGTCCTTGAAATGGGGATTGGTGCCGGGTTGATTCAGGTCAACGGTGGCCTGAGTCGGATTTTCAACGGCGTCGGACAAGCCATCGCCATCACTGTCAGCTTTGCTGGGACTGGT
This sequence comes from Verrucomicrobiales bacterium, assembly GCA_038210825.1. Taxonomy (GTDB): domain Bacteria; phylum Verrucomicrobiota; class Verrucomicrobiia; order Verrucomicrobiales; family V1-33; genus CAIZWU01. The sequence goes on along the minus strand of JBBQWG010000004.1, from coordinate 173,442 downwards.
TCCTGTGTTATCGGCACTGACCCAGATTCCGGTGTTGGTTTCCACTAAATCCGACAATCCATCGCCATCGGTATCATAGACGAGGGGCCTGGAGCCGCGGGCCAGTTCGAGGTGATTGAGCAGGCCATCAAGATCCGGATCGCCGTCTTTGCCGTTGTCGCCTTCGGCAGAGTCCGGGTCGAGACCATTGTCGTCTTCCCATGAGTCCGGCAGCGTGTCCCCGTCCCGGTCGCCGGACTGGGCGATCTGGAAACCGTTGATAGGAGCCCGGATGCCGGGGGCACCCCATGCCTTGAGGGTGAATGAGGAGCCGATCACCCCCGTCAGCCGGATGGTATTGCCTTCGTTGTTGTTCGGAGACACCGGCCAGATCAGATTGCCGGCTCCTCCAGCGACCGGAATTTGATAAATTTTGGCTTGGTTTTCCTGACCGGCCACCCCCCAGTCGGCACCCTCACTGTCCTCCCCGTTGGCGGTGACCGTGCCGGAAGCATGGGTAAGCTCATAATTCGCCACCCGGAAGGCGGTTCCGTTGGCCCCGTCAAAATAAATGTAGACGTCATAGGCCCCGGGAAAGGGCACTCCTGACACCGTGAGGGTGGCCGAGGGGGCGGCGCTGGCGCCGTCTGCCACGTCCAGGTAACCCTTCCACATCCGGTCATCGCCGGTAGAGGCGCCGTCGATGACATGGCCCAGCCGCCACCGGTTCAGGGTGGTGGTGAAGGTAAAACCCGCCGTCGTAGCGGTGCCATCCTGTTTCACCAAATCGGTGGCCCCCCCAGTTGGGGCGGCAAGCACATTATTCCAGTTGCCCACCCGAGTGGCGGGAGTGTCGAACCCGGCGATATCGCCCGGAGCCATGTCATCCACTCCAAAGACATCCACAAAGTTGACGCTGATGGTATCCGCTGCGGCGGAAGTGCCGCCGATCCAGGCCACGGCTAAAAAAAGGGACGAGGTTTTCATAGCACCCTCTGTTATGAAGAAAGGATGAAAATATGTCAAACCTCATTCCTGACTATCCGCCGCCCGGCGCGGGAGATTTTTGCCCTTCGGTCCTTTTTGATTCCGGGTTGCCGGCAGGAAACTAACGGGAACCGCCGGGCCGACCCGGCGGCATGGTCAAACGCCCTGGCGCCTCAAAACGCCGGAAGGCCCGCGCGCCTGTGCCCCCGCGCTGCTCCTGTCAGGGCGGCGGACGTGGCGGCGGGCACTCCTTCCTGGCTCCCCCTGCTTCAGCCAATGGATGCTGAAGGCTTTTGGTTCAATTTCCGCTTCCAATGAAGACATCTGCCGTGGCGGTCCGGCCTGCGCTGCCTAACACCGTCTGCGCCTTCCGGTCATCCACCAGAATCCCAGGCACAGCAAGCCCGCCGCCGAGGGCTCAGGCACCTGGCCCACGATCAATGCCGTGTCCGGCTGGCTTTCGTAGGCCCAGGAATAAACATAAATTTCGTTGCCGTAAAACGCATAACCGGAGAGGGCCATCCAACCGTAATGCAGGGCCCCATCCCGCTCAAAGCGGAAGCCCAAATATTTTTGCTGGAATAACGAATCGGGAAAAAAAGTGCCGCTGACCGGAGTGCCCGACATTCCTTCCATCAACACCGAAAAACCCCTCGTGTCGTCCTCGTTGTGCCATCCTGTCCTCGGCTCTTCCGAATGAAGCGACGGCCCCAGTTCCGTCCCGCCTGCCAATGCCAGTGCATGGCTTCCAAAATCGTTGCCCGCCACCCCGCCGGCCACTGACCAGACGGCATTCCTGCCATGCTGGGTCACAAAGATTGAATCTGTTACCGAGGTGCGCCAATTGCCGCCTATTGTGAGGTCCACCGTGCCATTGCCGTCAAAGTCAAAGTCGTGGGGGGTCTTCGCCCAGGTGAACTGATACAAGGTGCCCTCAATGATATAGCCTGACAGATTGCCCGTCTTTCCAAGGGCATTCACACCGAGCGGCCGGGGGTATTGCTGATAGATCACGGCCGCCATGGTCCTTGTTTGAAGCAACATCATCCCCAGCCACCCAACCAGCATCCTTGGAAGCAGGCAACCTGCAAAAGCTTGAAGCCCTACTTGTGGGTTTGCCGTTTTCACGGAAGGTTAAACGGGTTGGGGGAAACCGCTATGGCACGGACCGGCACCGGATTGGACGGATTGATATAAAAGGAAGCGTAGCAAAGATCGCCCCGGCTGTAGAGAATCCCGATTGGCGCATCCTGCCAGGAATTCGGCGGAGCCCCGTGGGGGACATACTGGACTTTGTAATAACCGCCCATGACCGAACTGAACACCACACTGCAGAGGGTCATACCACCATAGTAGGGTTGGAAAGTAACAGACTGCATCGACAATTCGGCCGGTCCCGGCGAGGTCACGCCGGTCATCACAACAGAGACCCACTGGCCGCCGCCGCTTAGGCTGGTGCCGGATTGTTGCTGAATCTGGATTTCATAGTCCTGATTGGCTACGGGATAAGCGATGTAGACCTGCTCGACATTGTCCCGGTTATTGACGCCAAATCCCGCTGGCGAATACGGATCTGCGGGATTGGGCTGATAAGGATGATGCGTCACCGAAGGCGTGGGGGTTGTTTGAACTACTTTGAGGTTGAGGTCGTTTTTCAGCACCTTCAACGCCCCACTGTTGCCTAGTGGATCAACGGTATTGGGTTGCGCAGGGCCTGCGGGATCATTCCAAGCGATGGTCACCCGGATGGGCTGCCCGCTGACCGCGCGCACTTTGGCCACTGCGGACTGCCCATTGTCTAAATACACCTCTGTTATTTTTCGCCGGTTGGCATTTGTCTTGATCATTTCGGCTGCCGCCTGCGCATTTGCAATTCCCCAGCCGGTAAGATAGTCCGGGCCAGCCAGTCCGACATCATCCGCGGAATGGCAGAGTAGCGCCTTGAAGGTCGAAGAGCGCAGCGGCTCTTTCCCGGTTCGCAGGTTTTCCTGGTATTGGGATAGCAGGGTAACGGCCCCTGACACTGCGGGAGCAGCAAAACTGGTGCCTGCGGCGGTCCTTGAATAATCGTTGTCACTGAAGGCTCCCAACCCGGCCAATTCAAAACCCACTTCACCACCCAAGGCCATAATATCGGGCTTGAGTCTGCCATCATCCGTGGGGCCGGCCGAACTGTAGGTCGCAACTGTCACTGCATCTGCCATTGCCCCGACCGACAGGGCGTTTTTAGCGACCGTAAATCCTTCGGCAAGCGAATCATACCCCGGTTGACTAGAAAATGAGTTGCCATCTGCGGGCAGAGTGATCAGACTGCCCGTGGTGTAAATGGGCGTAGTGGTATCAATATGTGCCAATCCGGCGGTATAATCCCATACAATAACTGAATCTGCTTTGATGTATCTCAATCCGGTCGAAAATTCCACCAGAACAAGTTCATAATTAACGGTTGTAAAACACCAACTGTATCCGGTGATGACGCCGTTGATCATCACGGCAAAATCCCTTCCAGAACCGCCATCGTTCCGGTCATTTCCTGCTGCTTTGACCATCAAGTGATATGATTTATTGCGTGCGGTGGTGTCGGCTGTGGCAGCCTCGCTATTATAGTGCCCGAAGCGGAAATCTTCCCAGTTGGAAGCTGCACTGGCGAAGGCAAGATCGCCTGACCAATAGCGCCAATTGTAGCCACCAACCGCCAGCGGCGGCCCCCACCCGTTGATCTTGCCGTATGAGTGATTCGATGCCCTCATATCCCTAATGGTGATATTCGACAGGCTCGACAATTCAGAAAAATTGAATTCGCTGTTGTAAGCAGAAATCTTTGCCCCGTATGCAATGCCGAGGAAGTCCGGATCAAAACCCGCTCCGGCGATGATGCCGCTGACAAATGTCGCGTGGTAGGATTTGTCCGGATCAAAGACAGCCGCGTCCATCACCGCAATTCTTCCCGTCAATTCCTGATGACTGACCCGGGGCGCATGGATTTCCCACATCCCGCAGTCCTTACGCACCGGCAGACCGCCCAGTAGTCCCACGTATCCCGTCACATTCGAACCCACGCTTCCCCCGGGCCAGAGCGGAGGAACCACCGCAAAATCATTGGATACGGTTCCATAATCGGAGAGGAAGACAGGTCGGTCACCTTCGGCATCGACCACCACCAGGCTTGGGCGGCCATTGCCTCCTTGGTAGAGAGGTTGTCCCGTGCGTCGGGACCAGGCTTCGGCCCGGGCTTTGGCAGCCCCTGAAGCCACGGCAAAGGTGCGGGACAATTCCAATCCCTCCTGTTCTTCCTTGGCCAGCACTTCTGCCGGAGTCGCCACCTTGCCATCCACCAGAATGGGAACGGCACGGTAGAATTCCATGGCCTTTAGCCGCCGTTCTTCGGGTCCCGGTAATTCCGGGTCTGATTCCGATCCCAAGGGATTGGTCCATGCCCGCGCTTCCTCTGCATCGTTTACCCCATCTCCGTCGCTGTCCTGATCGGCCTTGACCTCACCAAAAAATCCAAAGTGCACCCTCCATGCCAACTCAATGCCTGAGGAATCCACGATCACGTCCGCAGTCGCCCGGCTAGTGTTCTTGGGATCCATCGGCTCGAAAGCCTCACCCGTTTTTTCAAATGACTGCGCGAACGAACTCCCGGCGCAGCTTAACGTCAGTCCCAGAATCGTGCAGCGGAGTGCAGCGGAGTGCAGCGGAGTGCAGCGGCAGGCTATTTGTTTTCATTCTTCTCTAATTTAGCCTGTTTTGCCGACGATCGTCAAGAATATGTTGGAAAATTTGTCAGGCGCGGGTGTGCACGGCGCGCAGCGGTGACCCTTCTGCTTTGCCGGCAGTAACCCAACGGGAGCCAGATCGGTCTGGCACCTGCCCTAATGCCCCCGGATTTCCTACCGGAGTAATTCTTTCCTTAGTCCGTGCCTTACCCGCGCGGCCAGGCCGCGTTCCGTTATCTCAATCCACCCATGGCCGGGCCTGTTTGATGGAGAGCTGGTTGTCCTTGGTGATTTTGAACTCGATCTCCATGGCGAAGTCCGGATCGGACCAGGCGTTGTAGCGGCTGCGGAAGTGGTTTTGGATGGCGGCGAGGTGGTCGGCAAGGTCCCATGCCTGGGCGGTGCTGAGGAGGCTGGTGCGGGGAGGCTGGAGGCTGGACCAGGTGACGTGCTGGATTTCATAACGGGTCAGGCCCATCAGGCTGGCGATGAGGAATTCCTCGGGGATGACGCTGAGGTCGGGATTGGTGATGAGTTCCTCGCCTTTCTGGACATTGACATAATACCCGCGCCAGTTGGGATCGATGAGATTCTTACTAACAGCCACGCCGTTGGCGAGTTCATCGTCGGCATTGGGGTGCAGCAGGACGCCCATGGCGGCGGTGAAGTGGTCGATGCGCTGGAAGTCGCGTTCTTCAAAGGCGCGGAAATTCCAGAGGCTGGCCCAGACTTTCCTGACAGATTTGTGGAGGGAACCTTCATCCGGGCGGTGGGTATTGGAGTCGTAGAGGCCGGCTCCATTGAAGCCGGGGAGGTCCTCGTTGTTGGTGCTGGAGCGGCAGCGGATGGGCACGCCCGGCGGGAAGGCGGCCTGGACCACGGAAAGGGCAGCACGATCCTGCCAAGGCACGGTGCCGTTGCGGAGAAGGAGGCGGAAATCCGCGAGGCGGGCTTCGCGCACGGCGGGATCGGCTTTGAACGCCGGCTCCTCCAGCATGTTTCTGGCGTAAGCGTAAAACCCGTTTTCCAACATGAATCGGTCGTAGAAGGAAAACGGCACGGCATAACCATCCGGGGTCATCCCGGCGGGAAGCAGCCGGCGCAGTTCAGCGACATTGGCAGCCTTGGCCCCGACGCTGGTGCTGGCGGTGAAGGGAACCTGGCTGAGGGGCCGGATAGTGGTGACGCTGAGGTCCCGTGGCGGAAAGGAGGGATGGGACGGCCGCAGGGCTTCCAGCCAGGTGTCGACTTCCGCTGCGGTGGCTTCGCGGAGAAGCAGACCATCCGAGGCCACCTCGAAACGGACATTTTTCCCGGCAAGGGCGGTGATGCGCGGATCAGTCAGGGCGTCCTTTTGATAACAATTAGGCGTCCGGTTTTGTTTGGCCTTCAGGTTGATGTGGGAAAGCGGGGTCTGGGGGGCCGCGGTGATGATGCCGGCCACCCGGGAGAGATCGGCCGGAACGGTGGGAAGCACCACGATATCCCGCACGGAAACAGCCGTGGTGCCGCCGCCCAGGACCAGCCGGCCAAAGGAGACGCCGGGGTTGAGCACACTGTAAGTGGTGGAAGCAAAAAGTTCATCGGACGAAATCCGGTCGAGGGTGCTGGCCTCCCATGCGGCGGCCTCACTTTCCATGCGCTGTTCCTGGGTCACGCCGGCGGGATGATAGGCCAGCCGGCGGTCCATCCACGGCAGGGCGGTGGACACCAGCCGGCAGGCCATGCGGACGTGGTGGAAGGCGATGCCGTCGCTGGGCCAGAACTCAATGGCGAAAAGCCCAGGCGGAGCGTTGCCCCGGGTGTAGTGAGGATAATACACCAGACTGCCGGCGATTTGTTTCCGGGCATCGGTGAAATAGGTTTCGTTGTTGAAGACGGTCAGGTCGTTAGGATAGCCGAGCACGTCCTGGGCAAAATAATAGTGATATTGATGTCGGTTGGTATTGATAAAAAACAACTGCGGCGACCCAGTGTTGGCTCCCATGATGAGGAACTTCACCTCGCGCACCCCGGTGGCACCCGGGAAGTTGTCGCGGTGCGCCAGTTTTTCATAAAGCACCGGATCGGTCAGGATGATGGCGGCATCTGCAGGGTCCGGCGGGGAGGCGGGGTTGAAGGGATTGCCCCGCGTGCCGGCCTGCCATTCGGCGAGGTCGTGTTGGCCATCTCCATCGGAGTCGATCGGCGAGGCGACGGGCACCGCCCCGATCCGGTAGAACGCCCGGCGGGCCATGCTGGCGGGATCGGTCAGGCTCAGGGTCTGGCCGGTGCCGGGATGGAGGGCCACGGATTCCCATGGTCCCGCGAGGGAACCCGCCCGCTGCAGCAGATAATATTGGTCGGGGCTGGTGGCGGGAGTGGTGACCCGGAAGTGTCCGCCCGGCGTTGCGGTGGCGGCGGTCAATGGAGGCAGCAAGGTGGCCGCGCCGGATTCGGGGCCGGCCGCCCACCCGGCCCCCATGGCCATGACCACGGAACCAAACAGGCCAGGAAGGGGGGAGCGCCGTGGTTTCACGGGGGCTCATTAACACAGGATGGCGGATTTGGCCAGCCCCGGCAGGGCGGCTCTGCGGGAAAGGTTTGAACGCATTTTTCCCAAAGTTCCCCGGATGACAATTGATTGGACAGGTGATAAAAAGACAAAGGCAGTCCACGGGCCGCTCTTTTCCTTATTACTGACTCCCCCTTATTCCAAACTCTACTGAATCCATGTCATTTTCCACGACTTCCTGGCGGGCCTTGGCGGCTGCCGTGCCCGCCCTGATCCTGAGCTTTTCCCCGGCCTTGCATGCGGCGGAGGGTTGGGGCACCAACTTTGAGGAGGCGAAAGCAGCAGCAGCCAAGGAGAACAAAGACATCCTGATGGACTTCACCGGCTCTGACTGGTGCGGCTGGTGCATCAAACTTCAAAAGGAAGTTTTTACCAAGGACGGCTTCAAACAGGAAGCTCCAAAACATTTTGTGCTCCTGGAACTGGACTTTCCCCAGCAAAAGGAACTTCCCAAGGAACTGAAGGAACAAAATGAAAAACTCCAGGAAACCTACGCCATCGAAGGCTTCCCCACCATCATGCTGACCGATGCCAAGGGCCGGCCCTATGCCAAAACCGGTTATATGCCTGGCGGTCCGGAGGCCTACAACGAACACCTCGCCGAACTGCGCAAAGCCCGGGAAGGCCGTGATGCTGCCTTCAAAAAAGCGGAAGCCGCCACCGGCCTCGACAAGGCCAAGGCTATCCACGAAGGATTGAAGGCCATGGATCCCGAAGTGGCGGATAGTTACTACAAGGAGGAAGTGGCCCAGGTGATCGCCCTCGACACCGCCGACACCCTCGGTTTTAAAGCCAAAAAGGAATACGGAGAAAAGCGTGGCAAGCTGGACAGCACCCTTGAAGAACTCGCGCAGAACCAGAAGACCAAGGAATTTGCCGAAGCCATCGACGCGTTTATTGCCGCCGAAAAGGTGTCAGGCGAAAATCTTCAGGACCTCATGATGACCAAACTTCAGGTCCTTGGGCCAGCCGACATCGACAAAGCGGATGCCCTGCTGGACGAGGTTATCAAGGTGGACCCCAAGACTGAACTCGCCGAGCGCTCCCGCGCCATCAAGGAACGCATCGTGGAAATGCGCAAACAGATTGAGAAGAGCAAGAATGACCCGGCTGCCGGCGAAGACCCCGTGGTGGAAGAGAAGGAAGCCCCCGCTGACAAACCGAAGAAGGCGGATCCCAAATAAGGCCTGCTGACCAGTCCAATCATTCAGAAAGCCGGATCCTGCAACGCGCAGGGTCCGGCTTTTTTTTGTAAACCTAAAAAGGACGCTGATGGGCCACGGATGGCAGGATAATCCTGATAATCACGGATATAGCAAAACATCGAGATTCATTCAGAAGGTGAATAACGAGTTCATCATAAATCCGTGGTTATCGGTTGAATCCGTGCCATCCGTGGCCCGTTATTTTCCCAGGCAGGGGAAAAAGATGGGCACCGGACCAGGAGTGGACGAAGGTCCCGCAAGGACGAGGCACCGGCCGGGATTCTTGCCAGATCAATTGCGGGCGGCCTGGAGGAGCCGCTGGTCGCGGTCGCGGCGCCAGTTGATGTTGCCGAGTTGCAGTTGCAGGCGGGCATCCCCACCAGTGCTTTCGAGCAGTCGGGTCACGACCCGTTCGGCATCATTCCAACGTTCCTGGGTGAGGTAGTGGTCAGCCAGTTTGAGCGGCAGCTCCATCTCGTCAGGATAGGCCTTGAGCCAGTCTTCCAGCACCTCGGCCCGGCTGGTTACGGAATACTGTTCCGCCGCCTCAAGGCGGATCAGGAGCACGGAACGGTCGCGCTGCACGGCGGGCGGCAGGGCGGTGCAGGCCTCAAGGACCTGACTGTATTCGCCGGCTTTGAGCAATTGACTGATGGCGGCAATTTCCTCCAGCGAGTCCACGAAAGCCCCATTGTCACTCGTTAGTGACCGGCCGGCATCCCCCAGCACCGAAGCAGCCAGATTAATATAGGTGCGGCGGAGGGTTTCGCTGGTGTATTCGTTCAGGCCGGCGGTGTAGATGTCGGTGATACGGTAGTCGCGGGGTGCCACCTCATGGATGGTGAAACAGAAAAAGTTGAGGCTGCTTTTCTCCCCGGCAGAACGGAAAAGCAGCCCGGAACGGTTTTTGAAAGTGCGCACCCGCAGAAAGCGGAAGTTGCTCCCGGCAAAATCGCGGGTGATGCCCAGCGTTTCCCATGCATGCTGGGTGCTGTCCGCAAAAATCTCACGCATGCTGCGCACCCCGGGAATCTGAACGGCGTCGGTCGCCCGGTTCAGAATGGCCTTCTGATCGATCAAATCCTCCACCGGCCACATTTCACCAGTGATCATGGATTGCTCCACGAGGCTGATGAAGTCGCGCAAACCGGATGCCGGGTCTGCGAGCCGGGACTGCAACTGGGCCTCCGTCAGTTCTGGAGTTTTGGCCGAGACCGTCGCCCCGCCGGTGAGCAGCAGCACTGCCAAGGCGCTGACCAGCATCTTGACGGCGCGTTGCAGGGAACGGAGCTGGACAGAAGCAGCAGAGTGAGGGCCAGAGGAGGAAATCATAAGAGAGTGGGGTTGCCGGTTTCTTGATTCTACGGTTTATCCCTGATAATTATCGCAGCGGCAAGAGATTTAAATGATGTAGACTCAAAATTCCGCAATTTTGAGAATCAAACCTGTTATTTTTTGCAATATTTTGTCACCAGCGAAGCCGCAGAGAAACAAGTTCCCCCCGTTCCGGCATTGCCACAGGAGGCGGATACAGGCAGGGTCGGGCGCTGTTGCCCTGAAATCCGTGCCGAACTCCTTTTATAACGAATTTGACCTCGCCCCGCTCAAGTCTTCTCCAGCCCCGGGGAAGGTGCCCCGTGAACCGGATTACCGGACGCCCTTTGAGATCAACCGGGACCGGATCATCCACACCACCGCCTTCCGTCAGCTTCAGAGCAAGACCCAGGTATTTTTGTCAGGGGAGTATGACTTTTACCGCACCCGGCTGACCCACAGCATTGAAGTTTCGCAGATAGGCCGCAGCATCTGCACGGCGCTGCGGCGGCGCAGTCCGCATCTTGGGGCAGACTTTTACATCGACGACCACCTCGTGGAAGCAGCCTGCCTTGCCCATGATATCGGGCATCCCCCCTTTGGTCATGCGGGAGAGCGGACCCTGCACCGGCTGATGAAACCGTGGGGCGGCTTTGAAGGCAATGCCCAAACCCTGCGGATGCTGACAGAAACCATTTTCACCGAAACCGGCCGGGGCATGAATCCCTGCCGCGCCTTTCTGGATGCCACCCTGAAATACAAAACGCTCTACTGCGAACTGCCCGGCGCGGAGCATCATTTCCTCTACGACAGCCAAAACCGCTATCTCGACTGGGCCCTCGGTGAGCAGGATTTTCCCCCGGAACTAACCCCTGGCGAGGCCCGGGACTCCTGCAAGTCCATCGAGTGCCAGATCATGGATTGGGCAGACGACACCGCGTATTCGCTGAATGACATCGCGGATGGCTACAATGCCGGGTTCCTGACTTTGGAAGCGGTGGAACGCTGGGCGGGCCGGCAGCCCCTCACTGCTGACGAGAGCGGCCTGATGGAAAAGCTCCTGACCAGCATCCGGGAGCAGACCCTTGAGGTCATGCTGCGGATCCGGATTGGCGATTTCATCAATGCCTGCCGGCTGGAGCCTGACGCCAATTTCCTGACGGGAACCTCGCGGCGTTATGCATGGAAGCTGGTAGTGGCTCCGGAGGCCCGGGCGGAGGCTAAACTTTACAAGCGGCTGGCCCTGCATCTGGTCTTCCGCAGCCGTCAGTTGCAGCAACTGGAGCACAAGAGTGATGTGATGCTGACCCAGTTGATGGACGCCCTGATGGACCGTTATGTCACCGGGAGGTCGCCGTCCCGGTTCCGCCTGCTGCGGGAATCCGAGGAGGCGGCGATGGAACGGGAGGATACGGAGGCCGGCCGGGCGCGGCTCGTCTGCGATGCCGTGGCGCGGATGACAGACGGAGCGGCGACACGGCTATACCGCCGCCTGTTCGATGCCGAGTTCCGCTCCATCACGGATCTTGGCTAGTTTTTGCCGCCATGGTCGCTGACAAATATTTTGATCTGCGCTCCCGGCTCGGCACCGCCCTGTTTTCGCTGGGCCAGGTAGCCGATCTGGCGGGATTGGAACCGTCGCGCGTCCCGGTGGTGAAGTCGCTGGTCGAAGGCTTGCGGGATCCCTTTGTTTTTGTGGTTGCGGGGGAGGTGAATGCCGGGAAATCGACGCTGCTGAATGCCTTGTTTGGGGAGGAATTCTGTCCCTCCGGGGTGCTGCCGGAAACGCGGCGGATTCACTATTTCCGTTATGACCGGACCCCGCACCGGACCACGGTCAGTGAGGTGTTGGAGGAGATCGGCCTGCCGCATGCCTTTCTGCGGGACTTCCATGTGGTGGACACTCCCGGTGTGAATTCCATCGAAGCCGGGCATGAGCTGATCACAGGTGACTTCATTCCCCGTGCCGACGCCGTGCTCTATTGTTTTCCCGCCACCAACCCATGGAGTGAGGCGGGCTGGCATTTTCTGGAGCGGATTCACGGGGACTGGCTTAAAAAGGTGGTGCTGGTGCTGCAGCAATCCGACCTGCGCACGCCGGAGGAAGTGGCGGCGATCTCGGAGCACATGCGGAGCATCGCCCGGCAGCGTCTGGGCGAAGAGTTGCCTGTCTTCGCCGTGTCGGCCCGCCTGGCGCTGCTGGCCCGGACCTCCGGTGTGGACAAATCCCGGCTCCTTGCCGACAGTTCCCTGCCAGGGCTGGAGCACCACCTGACCACCATGGTATCGGGAGCGGCGGCGCACATGGGACGGCTGGTCAGCGCCTGTTCCACCGGGCAGGCCCTGCTGGCTGAGGTGCAAAGCCGGATCGAAGCCTCGGCCGTGGCCTTGGAGAAATTAACCCAGGTGAAACGGGATAGCGTGGCGGCCCTTGCGGCCATGCAGGCCAACACAGCAGAAACCATTGACCGTCTCGTCCGCCATGTCCGGGAGGCATGGAAAACCCACACCACTACCGCTTTCCTAAACGGACTGGCTGGCCGATTGCCTTTCCCCGCTCTGCTCTGGCGGCGCGACCCCACTGCCGATAGCATGGAAAGCCGGCTTTTGCCCCCCTTGATGAAGGCGGTGCACGAGGCGGCCGAAACGTTCCATCACACGCTCAACCAGCACATGTCCAGCTTGTGGAGCGAGTCCGGTGCCGCCATCCATCGGAGTTTGGAAGGCCGGGTGCGGCCTGAGCCTGAACCCGGGTGGCCGGACCGGAAGGTGGTGTTCACCGCCCTCCTGGAAAATGCGGTCTGCGATGCCGTGGCCCAGAGTGGGCTGGGAGCATTCTGGGTTCAACGGCTTCAGCAACGTGCCCGCATGATGCGCGGGCTGGTTTTGATAGGCGGGTTGGTGCTGGCGGTTGCGGGCATGGCCGCCGCCGGGGGCCGGATTTCGGCTCAAGGGGTCCTAACCGTCGCCGGGCTGATGGCAGCGCTCACCATCGCCGGCGTGCTGGCGCTGCGCCGGGAAACCCGGGAAACCGCTGCTGGCTCCCAGCCGCTGCTGGAGGCCGCAGGGGACCAATTGGAGGTTTCGGTCCGCGGAATCCTCACTACCCACAGCCAAACCCGCCTGGCCGATTTTGACCCTGTGGTGGCCCCGTTGGAAGCAGCCATCATGGAGAAACAGCAGCTTGCTGCCCCCTTGGAAGCGGAAACCGCCCAACTGGCGGTGAACCTGCAAACCCTTTCGCGCGCCCTGCGGTCCGGGTTAGGTTAGTTCATTGCGCGTTTCAGCATGAATAGTTAGTCCTGGTCCGTCCCGGAGCGCGGCGGGGCCCCCGGTTTCCGGTTTCCCCGTTTCCCCGCCCGTGCTTTGAAGGGAAGATGCCGGACGTCCATCCCCTCGCCCGCCCGCGCCCCTTTCCGCCCCGGCAAAGGCATGATGGGCAGTTTGTCTCCCTCCTGCCGCAGGATCCGGCAGCCGATGCTGCCGAACTTTATTCCATTTCGCACGATATCTCCGATGCTCCGGCCCTCTGGCGCTATCTTCCGGTTGGCCCCTTCCCCGGACCTGGGGCCCTGCAGGGTTTTTTGCAGGATTGGGGATCCGCGCCGGATGTGCTGGCCTTTACAGTGCGGCAAGCCGGACCAGGCCCTGCCTTGGGCAGTATTTCCCTGATGAGCCTGCGCCCGGCCCACGGCGTGGGAGAATTGGGCAACATCTGGTTTACCCCGGCCGCCCAGCGCACCAAAGCCAACACTGAGTCCAACTATCTCCTGCTGAAGCACTGCTTCGAAGACCTTGGTTACCGCCGGATGGAGTGGAAATGCAACGCTTCGAATGCTCCCAGCCGCCGCTCTGCTTTGCGCCTGGGTTTCACCTTTGAAGGCATCTTCCGCCAACACATGATCGTGAAAGGAGAAAACCGCGATACCGCATGGTTTGCCATGCTGGATCACGAATGGCCCGCAGTAAAGGCAGCCATGGAGCGATGGCTTTATGTCTAACTACATTAACTGCAATTAATTCTTGTGGTGACTATATTTTTTGGTTCATTGCGCAATGGAATTGGAAGCCGATCTGGTGGCGCGCGTCGCCCGCGAGCATGGGGCCCACACCGAGCGGGATGTCCTTGCGGAAAGCATCCGGCTGAAAAACAAGTTCCCTCATCTCGCCACTTATCCATCCAAGAGAAGGCTTTATGCCACCATGGATGACCACACGGCAGATCTTCGTGGCAAAACGATTCTCGATTACGGTTGTGGCCGCGGTGAAATGTCGATGAAATACCTCCGGAACGGGGCGGAAAAGGTGGCCGCGATCGATATTTCGGAAGTCTACGTCGAGGATCTGCGGCAACAGGCCAAGGCGGCGGGCATCAGCCCGGAGCGTTGCGACTTCCGGGCCATGGATGCCCATCGTTTGGAATTCCCCGACGCCTCCTTCGATCTTGTCGTCGGTTACGGTATCCTGCACCACCTTGATGCCCGGGTTGCCTTCAAGGAAATCCACCGGGTGCTCAAACCCCAAGGCCGGGTGATGCTCCAGGAACCGCTGGCGGACAACCCCCTGCTCAAACTCTTCCGCAAAACGACCCCTCACGCCCGCACGGATGATGAAGCCCCCTTCACCGCAGCCCAGGTCCACGCCTTTGAGAGTCAACCCGGTTGGCGCACCGAGTCGGTCTATTGCGGAGTGCTGGAGATGCCCATTTCCCTCGTAACCTCCAAATTGATGCCCCCGCACCCCGATAATTTGTTCCTGCGGATGGCGGACAAAGTGGAAAGTTGGATGCACCGCCAACGGCTCCTGTTGGGCTGGAACCAATACATCGTCTTCAACATGGTCCGGACTTAAAAAAACCGGGGCCCCATCAGGCCCCATCAGCCACGGACGTCGGAGGAAAGCGGTGGTAAAATTGGGAAGGCATGCTTAATTATCGCTTTCCCCATAACTTTTAGAATGGACTTCTGTGCCGCCCAGCGAACCCGCACCCGTGCCATGGGTTTGGCGGTGGTGAGTTCGCTGGTTTCCAAGGGGGGGAATGCCCTGCTCATGCTGGTGTCGATTCCCTTGGCCTTTAGTGTATTGGGCGAGGAAAGGTTCGGGGTGTATGGAGTGGTTCAAACGTTGATGTGGTTCATCACGATGTCGGATCTGGGCATGGGCCCCGGGGTGACGCGACGGATTGCGGGCGCGGTGGCAAGGGGGGACCGGGAGGAGGAGACGGCGGCCGTTTCGTGTGCTTTTTTTATCACGCTTGGGTTTGCCCTGATCTCGGCTGGGATTTTTGCCTGGCTAATGCTCGCGGTGCCCGTTACCACCCTGTTTGGGGCGGGTTTCGCCACCGTGGCGGACGAACTGACCCGCAACCTCTGGCTGGCCGGCCTGATGTTTCTGGGGATGCTGGTGGTGAACATGATAGAGCGATGCCGCGAAGGACATCAGGAAATCCACATCGGCAATGCCTTCGGTGCGGCCCAGAATGTGATTGCCGCGGGATTGCTTTTTTTCGGAATACACCACTGGCCCACGGTGACCTTTTTGTTGTTGGCCATTTATGGGGTGCAGGCCTTGGCGATGACGGCGAACGCGGCGCACCTTGTCTGGCACCGTCCCTGGTTGCTGCCGCGCTGGTCCAAGCTGGACGCGTCGTTGGCCCATCGCATGATTGGGGAAGGACTGGCTCTGTTTGTGGCGGGAAGTGTGGCTCCCATTCTGCAGCGGGAAGGCACCAAATGGCTCCTCGGCCAGATGGAAGGTCCTGCGGCCGTGGGGCGCTACACCCTCCTGATTCAATTGGGGTTTTTCCTGTATGGCTTTGTCTTCATGTTAAGCCGTCCCCTTTGGCCGGCGGTGGCAGACGCGGTGGCCCGGGGAGACCTGAACTGGGTGCGGACGGCCCGGAAGCGGATGCTGCGCTGGTTTTTTCCCCTGGCCCTCGCCACGGTAGCTGGATTCACGGCCATCGGGCCATGGTTCGCGGACCATTGGCTGAACCGGCACGTCGAGTTGGAACGCAGCGAATTTGCGCTCTTTAGTCTGTCCTTCGTCCTGATGGTCTGGTCCCATCTGCATTACGTGCTGCTGGCCGGAAGTGGGGTGATCCGGCAACCGGCCCTGATCCTCGCTTTGGAAACCTCTGCGGTGCTGGGGTTGGCGTGGGTGGGGATTCACCATTATGGCTTGCCCGGAGCCCTTGCCGGCATGGCGGGGGGAGTGCTGCTCTTTTCGGCGTGGTGGCTGCCCTTGTTATTGCGCCGCCGCTTGAGTCCGCAGGATGATGCCCCCGGCCCGGAAACCGGATTGGTGCGCTTGGCGGAGGAATCCTCCCCGCATTCCCCCATGGCATGAATTCCCGGCTGTCCCTGCAGATCTGCGTCTGGCTGTATTGCCTGTCGTGGGCCTTTGATTACCGCGCGGCGGAGGGCCAGGGAGGATCGCCGGTGCAACTGGTGTTCTTTGGCCTGACGCTGGCCAGTGCGGCGGGCGTGGTGCTGCTGGGCTTCCGCCGCCTTTTTGCCTTGCCCCTCGGATGGATGATCCTCGGCTGGGGAGCTTATGTGGCCTCCACTATTGTGGTCGCACGGCTCAATGGCGTGGAATTCGGCTGGTATTTCCGCAATGCCATCCCGCCTCTGCTGTTGCTCACCAGCCTGTGTGTGACCCAGGTGGCCGCAGCCCATGGCCTGTCATGGCGGCATGTGTTATGGCCCGTGCTGGCCGCTGGAGTCATCAATACTTTCTGGCGCATCCTCTATGCGCGGGTTGGAGCCGGCATTCCCTTCGAAAACGTCAGGGTGGAGATATTAAGTCCCTGTCTGCCGTTTCTCATGGCATATCTGTTCTGCGCTCTCGCCCTGAGCCGGCGGATGCCATGGTTGGCCCTGGTGGTCGGAGCCATCGGCACCCTGTCCTATGTCCTCAGCGTCACCCGATCCGCCGTCCTGATCCTTGCCGCAGCGGGAGTTGCCGCCGTCTGGTCCCTCTGGATGGCTTCGCGCTATCAAATCCTGCCCCGCGGGTTTGGACAGATTAAACTGATCCACGGAATAGTGTTTGCGGGCCTGCTCATGGCCACGGCCGGGATAACGGCAGTGGCCTTTCCTCACGTGGCCGAACGCTGGTCAGACCGGTTATTCCCTCCGGCCGGGGCGGCGTCCTTGTCCTCCGACCCCAGTGCCCTGACCCGCTATGCCGAAACGAAAGCCTTCTACGACCTGCTGAACAGGGAACCCCTGACATGGGTTTATGGCCGGGGCCTTGGTTATCCTTACTACTGGGACGAAAGTTATGCCGTGGAACTGGCCCAATACACCTACGGCAATGAAGATGAATTCCGGAACTACACCCGGGAAATCCGCTTTCCGGGCCACTCGATTTGGACCTATGCCGTGTTTTCCGGCGGGATCCTTGGCGGCCTGATCTACGTGGGCCTCTTTGCCGGCGCCCTTTTCATCGCCCTGCGTTCCACCCGGCTGCTTCAGGTGACCCGGGACTATCCGGTGGAGGTGGCCTTCCTGCCGTTCATCGCGCTGATGGCTTTCCTCAGTCAAAGCCTCACCTTCAATCCCTTCATCGAACGCGCCGGGGGCCTCGTGCTCGGCATTGTCATCGGCTTCCCCCAGTTCCTCTATGCCCACGCGTGGAAAAACCGAATCAGTTAGTCAGGGACGGGGCCATGGCCTGCGCAAAGCGGGGTCAGGCAGTTTCCTGAGGCATCCTGCGGACATACCCGTCCGCTTCCAGCCTCCAGCCTTCCGGCAGCGCTTCAAGGGCGAGGCCCGGCAGGAGCCGTCCGGGACTGTCCGGAAGATGTCCGGATTGCGCTTCGCCCGTCCGGGTGGATTTGGGAGGTTGGGGCAGGCTGGCCGCCACCAAAATCCCGGCGGCCGGGTGGGTCAGCCCCCCGCAAACCGTCGCCCCCGTGGCTGCGGTCAGGGCCGTGGCGACACCGCCCTCAAGGGAACTTCCCTCCGCATTCCAGTGCAGGAAGGACCTGAGCGATGCCCCCGGCACGGCGAGAGCGTCCGCCAGCACGGGCCCGCCGGCAGCCACGGTTGGTTTATATTCGGGAAACCACGCGGTTCCGGTGCGGCGGTCCACCGTCTCCGGGGCCAGCACCAAGGGCAGACCCCGCACCAGACTGCTCCATAACAAGGCTTGCCCGGCGGCGGAGGACAGGGGCTGATCGCTCAGCAACACATCATCCTGACGGAACAAATCGATGGCCCTCAGCATCTCCACTTCCGCCAGCAGGGCGCGGTCCGTCACCATGATCACCCGCAACCAGTTCTCCGGAGTCCGCTCCACCCAGCCGAGGCCATCCTGACCCCGCCGCCACTCCACCCGCCAGCGGCGCAGCGTCGGTGTGGAGAAGGTCGCGAAACCAAAGTCGCCCAGCACCCGCAGATCATCCAGTTCCTCCATCTCAGCATGGAGGTCGAGGAAGTGATCCGGCCACACCGCATCCGGATGGGCTCCCCGCAGCCAGGCGTGCGAAACCACACTACCAAAACCTTCCGCCTCATGGAAGGATTTCCACTGCGGATCGTCCAGCAAGGCCGATGGCACCAACACAGGGATTTTGCCTGCAAGCTTCAGGGCCAACACGGCCAGAACTGCGCCTACCCCGTCCGGCAGCACCACCAGCACCCTGCCAAGGGCAAAAGGTTCCCAGCGCCGCGCAAGGTGCATTGCCTGGGCAAACAGCGTGCCGCGGCTCAGCCTTCTCCCCGGATCCTGCGGCTGCTCGGCATCCGCTAGGCAGAGCCGCCATGGCCGGTCGCATAGTCCCGCTGCAGCGGCGAGGCGCAGGGATCGGTTCACCTCGGGACGCGCCTGCAAACCTTCCTGCGCCATCGTCCGGAACGCCGCCCGGGCCGCCTCGGTGTTCGCCTGGCCCGGCGGAATCGGTTCACCCCATACGGCGGTCAAATGCACGGGGAAGTGCTGCGGCCATTTGGTAAAGAACCGCCCGCCTTCGAACGAAAAAATTGATCCCCACAACGCATCCATGTAGACCGGCACCACCGGTGCCTCCGCCCGCCGGGCAATCAGTTCAAATCCTTTGCGGATCTCATTCATGAAGCCGGTGCGGGTGAGTTGGCCCTCCGGAAAAATGCACACCAGATTCCCCGCCTTGATCAGCTCCGCCATGGTTTGAATCGCATCCTTGGCCCGCTTTTCCGAGATCGGCACCACCCCGAACAAACGCATGAAACGGGCCAGAAACGGATTGTTGAAGAAGCCCTCGAAGACCGTGAAGATGACCTCCCGGTCGCAGGTCGCGGACAGCACGAGGGCATCGACGTAACTGACATGATTGCAGATCAGGAGGGCACCTCCGGACTCGGGCACCCGCTCCGGATGCAGACTGCGGGTCCGGTAGATCACCCGGATGAGGCCCAGAACCGTGAAGCGCAAAAAGCTCTGCGGGATGATCCGAAGCACATATACGGAGGTTGCCAGACAGAGCACGCCGAGGAGGGCAAACTGCCAGAGCACCGGCACCCCCAGTTTCAGCAGGGCCAGCTGCAATACGATGGCCACCATCATCGCCACCGCATCCAGCAGGCCGGCGGCGGACAGCATTCTCCCCCTCACCCGCGGTTCCAACAGATCCTGCAAATAGGCATTCAAAGGCACCAGAAACACCGCGCTGGCCGCGCCAACCCAAAACATCAGCGCACGGAACACCATGCCCGCCGGATCCACTGCCAGGGTGGCCACTGCGCCCGCCGCCATCCCCAGGCCACCCAGCGGCACCAATCCCAATTCAATGCGTTGTGCTGACAGCCATGCGGTCAGGAGGCAACCGGCCGCCACTCCCGCGCCCACAAAGGCAAACAGCATCCCGCTTCGTTCCGCCTGCGAAGCTTCGTTCGGCTCGATCTGCGTGGCCAGCTGGATCAGCATCAGCGTCAGCATCACCGAGGAAAACCAGAAGAAGGAAACTCCCAGCGCCGTGAGCCGCAGTTTCTTCACCCGCAGCAGTTCGCCCAGATGATGGAAGTGCTCGACCATCATCCCAGCCCGGAATGGTTCATCGGTGTGGGAATGGGACTCCTTCATCTGGAGTGACAGAACCACCATCAGCAGGGATCCCAAGGCCATCACCAACACCGTCCAGCAAGCCGCCATACCGCCGTCCGGCGGGTTTCCGGTCAAATAAAAGTGCTCGAAGATCTTCCCGCCCACCCACTGGCCACTGACAAAAGCAAGGATCGCGGACATCTGCACCCAGCCGGACGCCATCCCGATATACCTCTCCCCCACATACTCTTTGACGATACCCCCCTTGGCAGGCTGCAGCACGGCGGCCTGCAGGGCCAGCAGGAAAAACAAACCCGTCGCGGTCCAGAACCATCCGAGGGCAAAGGCCCCGGCACATAACAACAACAAAACCACCTGGGCCACACTGGACCACAGCACCACCTGGCTCTTCCGGAAACGGTCCGACATCCAGCCGGCCACCGGCGCAAAAAACAGCAGCGGCACCACCAGCAGCACCGACACGATGTGCGCATACCGGTCGCTCGCCGCCTTGTCCAACATCACCTTGGCCAGCCCCAGCAGGGTGAACTGGGCCACCTTGTCATTAAAGGCATTCTGCGTCTGCACCACCAGCAGCCGCCACAACGATCCCCAGTCCGGACGCTTCACCCCGGCACCCGCTCCGGGCAAGTCCGCAGAGGCGGGCATCGTGGAAATGGCAGAGTCAGGCATGGGGCAGTTTGGCGTGCAGATTCACCCTTCGCCACCAGGGAAGCAAGTGCCGGAAGCAGGCAGGTCCACGCCCTGATTCCAGCATGATCAAAACGTGGCCGGGGCAACACCCTGAATCTGGAGCAGTTAGGGGTCACACGCGTCCAAGGCTGGCAGCAGACTTGGGGACAGCTTCATCCCGGAGGCTCATGGCTTGGCGGATTTGGTCAGGATCCTACCATTTTCACAGATGGACGGCAAGCTTTCGCGCGCGACGTGCTTGGCGCTCAGGAGCCGGGTTTCCAAAAGTAGCCATCACCGCTCCGCGTGATGAGCGGGCGACTTGCGCCGGCGGGATGGGTTCTCGACTTCAGGTTGGGGGGGAGCGGCTTTTTTGATTCTTGAATTCCGGGTGTTAGGTGAGCGTCCATGCTCATCACGCGGCGCGGTGATGGCTACGATGCGACTGGCTGCTCATATCCACCCGACGGACCTACGCCGCAGTGACCTGCCATGTGTGGATCGCGGGATTCACGATGTCCTTCACAAAACGACCGGCATGCGCCTCCGCCCCCGCTTCGCCGAACAGGTAGACGCGGTGGTTGATCTTGAGGCTGGTGATGGTGAAGCCGGCACCGGGGGTGTGCTGGTGATGGGCGAGGATGGTTTCCTTTTCGTGGTCAAGGGCTCCGGCCTTCATGCCGTAGTCGAGGAAAAAAGCGTATCCGTCCAGGGCCGAAGCGTCCCCGGTGTGGAGTTCATGACTGACCGGATCCGCCAGCACTTTGACAAGGAAGGCGACAAGGGCAGCTTCGTTCCCCTCGAAATCCACGGTGTAGCGCCGGGTGTGGCGGGCGGTGAGGCGGGCCGCGAGCGGGGTGTAAAGGAGCGCATTGGCGTCCCCGGCGTGGTCGAAGCGACCGATGACTTCAGCTTGCAAGCGCATGTTCGACGCGGGTGAGAACTTCGGAGTAGCCCTCGACGAGATCGCCGAGGTCCTGGCGGAAACGGTCCTTGTCCAGCTTCTTGCCGGTTTCGCTGTCCCAAAGCCGGCAGGTGTCCGGGCTGATTTCGTCGGCGAGGACGATGTTGTGGCGGTTCGGATAAAGCCGGCCGAATTCCAGTTTGAAATCGACGAGCGTGAGGCCGGCCTTGACGAAGAAATTGGTCAGGGTGCGGTTGATCTTGAGCGCGGCCCGTTTGATTTTTTCCATCTCGTCGCCCCGGGCAAGGCCCAGTTCGCGGATGTGCTCATCGTTGATCATGGGGTCGCCGAGTTCATCGCTCTTGTAATAACATTCGATGATGGGCTGGCGGAGCCGGTGCCCTTCCTTGAGGCCGGTGCGCTTGATGAGGCTGCCGGCCACCACATTGCGGATCACGACCTCAATCGGGATGATTTCCACGCGTTTGACGATGAGAGTGTTTTCCTTGTCGTCGCGGACAAAGTGGGTGGCCACGCTGTCGCGCTCCAGGAGTTCGTAGAGATGAAGCGACAAGCGTTTATTGAGGGCACCCTTATTGGCGAAACTTTCCTTTTTCGCGCCATTGAAAGCGGTCGCCTCGTCCTTGAACTCCATGAGGAGTTCGTTCGGATCTTCGGTGGAGAAGAGCCGTTTTGCCTTGCCTTCGTAGATGAGTGACATGCCGGAGAGGGGGGAGTGGTGGACAGGAATGCGAAAACGCACGGAAAGGGTTGCACTAGGCCCCCGCGTGGCATGAGTCAAGGCAAGATGACCTCCGCCCCGCCATCCCCTTCCCGGCTGCAATCGCTCGCCCGCACTGCCCTCGAAGCCTCATGGCCCTTGCTCAAAGCGGGCCTATTCCAGTTGGATGCGGAAAGCGCCCACCACGTGACCCTGCGCGGCCTTAAACTCGCGGATTCGGCCGGGGCCCTGCGGTTGCTGCCGCCTCTGGCCGATGCCGCCCCCGTCACGGTTGCCGGTCTTCGATTCCCCAACCGCGTCGGCCTTGCCGCAGGCCTGGACAAGGCCGGAGCCTGTGTCGACGGCTTTGGGGCGATGGGTTTTGGCCACGTGGAAATCGGCACCTTGACTCCCCGGCCGCAGGCGGGAAATCCCCAGCCCCGTCTTTTCCGCATCGTGGAGCGCGAAGCCATCGTGAACCGCATGGGATTCAACAATCCAGGCATCGCCCAAGGGCAGGCCAATGCCGCCGGCCGGCAATTCAAAGGCATCCTTGGGGTGAATATCGGGAAAAATTTCGACACCCCCAACGAGCGGGCGGCCGATGATTACCTTCATGGACTGCGCGGGGCATGGACCTGGGCGGATTATGTCACGGTCAACCTCAGTTCCCCCAACACAAAGGGCTTGCGCGACCTTCAGCAGGACGAAGCCTGCCGCGCTTTGATCCGCAGGCTGCAGGGTGAGCAAAAATCGCTTGGCCAGCAGCACCAGCGGCACGTCCCGGTGTTCATCAAAATTGCCCCGGATCTGGAACCGGAACACCGGGCGAGCCTTGCCCGGCTTTTTGTGGAAGAGAAGCTGGAAGGGGTCATCGCCACCAACACCACCCTGAGCCGCATTCACACGGAAGGGCTGCCTCACAGCAAGGAGGGAGGAGGCCTGAGCGGCGCCCCCCTGACGGCCCGGGCCACGGCCTTCGTTGCCGCACTCGCCCGCGATTTGGACGGAGCCCTGCCCATCATCGGGGTGGGCGGGATCATGTCAGGAGCGGATGCGGTGGAAAAACTCCATGCCGGCGCGACTTTGGTGCAGCTGTATACCGGCCTGATCTACCGTGGCCCGGCTCTGGTCAGGGAATGTGTCGGGGCCTGCGCGGCATCACAGGGAAATTGAGGCCAATCCCCCTCACGGTTAGCGGCGAACCCATGGAAGCCCGCCTGCAAACGGGCGGCCTTATATAGGGGCGGTGCCCCCGGCAGGAGGAGCAGACCTGAAACCGCCCCGCAGCGCATTCTGCCTGGGCAATTTGCGCGAAGGCAGAGCCAGGATCTGGCAGAATGCCAGGCCGGTGGGAAGGCAACCACCCCCCGGGACTGAATAAGCTGTTTGAAATCAACAGTTCCGTTGCGCATTGGAGCTGCGGCACAAGGCGTGCAGCAGGCAAGGTCAAGGCAGGATCACATCCTGCCGTTTTTCCTCCACATTCCCCCCAACTTTACCATGAAAACCCACCGCCCCCTTTCTCCTGCCGGTCTCTTGATCCGCTTCTTGGCGCTGGTGCTGACAGCCATGGCTTTCAGCTCCTGCCACACCACCGCCGGTTTCGGAGAAGACCTGCGTCACGTGGGCAATAAAATCGAATCCAGTGCACAACGCGTTCACTAACAAAATTTCCTCCTGCCACCCCTTCCCAAAAAATTTATGGCCACCCCCCCTGTCTCACCCGCCCGCGAAGAAGCCCTGTCAGGACTGCAAACCCTGATCAGCATCAATTACGATGCCCAGGAAGGATTTGCCACTGCCGCCCAAAGTGCGACGGATCCGGGCCTGAAACAGTTCTTCACGGAGTATGCCCTGGAACGGGCAACCATGACCGCCGACCTTCAGTTGCTGGAACGCCAGCATGGCCAAGCCAACCCGGATGGCGACGGCACGCTCATGGGAACCCTCCACCGGACCTGGATCAATTTGCGTTCGGGCCTCTCCACCGATTCGGACCTGGCTCTGCTCGAAGAAGCTGAACGCGGCGAGGATGCTGCCCTCGCGGCCTACAAGAATGCCCTGGCCCCTCACGAAATCCCTTTGCCCCGGTCCATCACGAGCGTCCTTGAGCGTCACCTCAACTTGGTAAAAAGGGCTCATGATGAAGTGCGGCGACGACGCGATGCGGCCCGGGCTGCAGCATAGATGAAAGATCGACGGATCCCCGCCATTTCGCCGGGTGACTCCATGGTTTCAAAATGGTTTCAGGCAGGTGAGGCTCCTCATCAGCCTGAAGCCTTTTTTCGTGGCCCGCCAGACCTTTCACCGTCAAGACCCTTTCCCGGTCCGACGCTTCCCCGTCAATGACCGTTCGGGTCGGGCAAGCGGTTTTCCTGAGCCAACCACTTCAGGGCGGAACCCACCGAGCGGAAAACGACCGCCTTCAGACCTGATGTATCGAGATTCATCTCGATGACCCGGCACAAGCCGAAGAGCAGATCCCCGGGGGCAATCAGGACATGGCAAGGCAACCTCGGATTAAACACCGACTGCCTCGCCAGTTGGCGGCCAAACGCTGCAGCGTCGTCCAGCGAGGTTTGAATGTGCGACACCCCACTGAAATCCAATAGCCGGGTCCGTCCGCTCATTTGCCGGCAGGCCTCGCGGATGACCGCCCAGCCTTCAGGCCCCAATGCCCCGCTCACCGACAGCAGGGGCAACCCATAACGGCTCGCCCCAAGGTGCGACACTTGGAGTTGATTGGCCTGAAGCGAAAGATCCATGAAGTTCGTGTCCATACAATAACTGTAGCGGAGCTGCCCGGTTTGTAGTCTATTTTTACACTGGTGTAAAGTAATTTAATTGTCCCAGAAAAGGTTTTGACCTTTGACTAAATCATATTTACATTTCTGGAATGACTAAAAAGGATCGACTACAACAGGTCGCCCGTCATGTGTTGACCCGGGAAGGACTCTCGGGTTTTACCATGGAACGCTTGGCGGAAGCCGGAGAGATCTCACGGCCAACGGTTTATCAGTATTTTGGATCCCGGGAAGGGGCCTTGGCCGCGACGGCCTCGAGCACGATTGCGCTGTGCCAGCGTTTGTTTGAATCGTCCCGCCGGTTCCAAGGGGAACTTCGGGAACAGGCCATGGCGCTGATGACCGGATTCGAAGTGCTTGCCCGGTTTGAACCGGACCACCTGGAAACTTTGGAATTTTTGGGTATGCCATGGATCAAAAAGACCCTGCCCGCCCCCCCGTTGGAAGCCTTGCATTCGCTGGTCACTGGCTTTGGGGCCCATCTCACTGGACTCATGAACCGGGCCGTGGAAAAAAAAGAACTGGTGCTCCCCTTGGGTTATCCGGTCGCGGCGGCGGCCTTCCATACCCAGAACTTCTATTATGGAATCTTTTTTGCGGTGGCCCGGCGGCGCATTTCCTTTGATCTGTTTGCGACCGATCGTCCCTGGGAAGTTTCCCGCCGCGGACTGCATTTATATTGGGACGGGATCGGCTGGGCCCCCCGGGCCGGCGACTCTGATATGGAAGCGTTGCACGATCGGATTTTGCGCCAGTGTTTTCCCGAATACTGGCTGCGCATCAAAACAGAGGAGCTGAAACGGGGCCTCGATACACCCTATGTCGAGCCTGCTCCACGCCCGATTCCGGAACCGCGCAGCCGGGGCCGGACCGCCAAGTTTTCCTGAAC
The DNA here is from genome assembly GCA_038210825.1 of Verrucomicrobiales bacterium. Classification (GTDB taxonomy): domain Bacteria; phylum Verrucomicrobiota; class Verrucomicrobiia; order Verrucomicrobiales; family V1-33; genus CAIZWU01. The sequence goes on along the minus strand of JBBQWG010000004.1, from coordinate 147,641 downwards.
CCGGGTCATCCACCCGTTTGGCCGGGGCTGCGGCACCCGGCCGATCCCCTTGGTCAACAGCGGAGCAGTTCTACGATGGGATTGAAGGTCGTCTGCTCAATCTGCCGGAGAAAACCCGCCGGTGTCCGCTGCCCGGACCAAAAAATCCCGGAAGTGACCATCAGGCGTCCCCGAAGACGCGTTTTCGCAGCAAGCGCAGGTCGATGGGGAGGAGGATGAGGAGGATCAAGGCACTGAGGGCGGCGGTGGCGGCGAGGTGCCAAGTCGGTTCGCCGCGGAGCAGGAGCCAGCGCAGGCCTTCGGCGAGGTGGTGGAGCGGATTGCCCTGCACGATGGCGTGGAGCCACGGGACATCGGGAAGCGGGAAATAGGTGCTGCTGGCAAAACCGATGGGCAGGATGACGAGGAAAAAGGGGAGGCCCATGTGGTCGATGCTGGGGATCAGGGCGGTGAACAACAAACCGACGGCGGAGAAGGCCAATGCGGTTAGGAACAGGAGCGGCACCGCGAGCGGGAGCCAGGCCCAGTGCAGTTGCAGCACCCCCGCCAGACCGAAACACAGCAGGACGAGGCAGACAATCAGGGCATAGGACGTAGCGAGGCTGGCGGACCAGAGGGCTTCTCCCCAGATGACGTGTTCCAGCCGGACCTGAGTGGTGAGCTGTCCTTCCCACGATTTCTGAAAGTGCATCCGCATGTAGGCGGAAAAAAGGGATTGGAAAAATGCCGTCATGAATGCCGTGTAGGCGAGGATGCCCGGAGCCAGATAGGACAAATAAGCGATGGGCCCCCCCGCCCACGTCAGCTCGCTGATCTGCCGGCCCAGACCCACGCCGAATGCCAGCAGCATAACCAAAGGCTCGAACACCGGTGGGAGGGCAGCAGTGTGCCAGTTCCGCAGATGCACGCGCAGGTGACGCGCGAGCACGGCGCGGCTTTGCCAGTCGAAAGCAGGTTGGTAAACGTTGCTCGTCATGGTTTCGATTTTTGATTCATGGAGAGGAAAAGATCGTCCAGCGTGGGCGGGCGGACTTCGTAGCGCAGGCGTGGGAATTCGGCGACAAAGTGGGCCAGTCCGGCGGCATCCAGCGCAAAGTGCCAGTCCGCCAGGACCGTGGCAGGCGTGGTGCCCCGCGTCCGGAGCCAGGCTTCCAGCGTGACCGCTTCCGGCGTGGCGTGCGGAAGCACGACCACGTGTTCGCCCACCACGTCGCCCAGCAGTTCCCGGGTCGTGCCGGACGCCCTGACTTTTCCCGCTTCCAACAAAACCAGCCGGTCGGACAGGCGCTCGGCCTCGTCCATGTAGTGCGTTGTCAGGACTACGGCCATGCCGGCGGCGCGCAGTTGCGACACCAATTCCCACACCCCGACGCGGGCCTGCGGGTCCAATCCGGTGGTCGGTTCATCAAGGAAAACCACCTGCGGCCGGTGCACCACGGCACGGGCAATCATGAGGCGGCGCTTGTAGCCGCCGGACAGGGTGTCGGGTTTGTGATTGGCAAATTCCGTCAGGCCGAATTGTGTCAGGAGTTCATCGGTTCGTGCGGCCAGGTTTTCGATTTTGGGCCGGTAGTATTTGGCCGTCTGCATGAGATTGCCGCGCACCGTGAAGTCGGTGTCGAAGGTATCGTCCTGCGTGCAGACGCCGAGGGCACGGCGGGCGCGGTCGCCCTCCGTCACCAGATCGTGCCCGGCGATCCGGATGCTCCCGGCATCGGGGCGGAGGAATCCATAACACATCCGCAACGAGGTTGTCTTGCCCGCGCCATTCGGCCCGAGCAGACCGATCACTTCCCCGGCGCGGCAAACCAGGTCCACCCCATCGACGATCTGCTTGCCGCCAAGGCGCTTTTTCAGGCCGCGCACGTCCAGCAGGGGCGCGGAGGCATCGGAAGGGTGGGTAAAATTTCCGGAAGGGGAATCAGTCATGCGGAAACAGAAGCAGAAACAGGAACGGGAACGGGAAGGGGGGACTTGGACCACACCAGCGGTGCCGGGGAGATGACAGGCGGCGCAGCTACGACTTTGGACACCTCGCTGAGATAATCCTGATACCATGCCCCGCCGGGGAAGGCATTCATCGCTTCGTCGCTTTCGTAAAGCTGAAAGACGCGCACGACATCAGGATCCAGCGCATCCTCACAGAAAAAATAAAAGAGGTGGGCCGGGTTTCCCTCCACGCGCGGTTTCACATGGCGTTCCCAGATGCGCTGCATCTCGCCGCGTTTTCCGGGCAGGGTGCGGTGCTGGATGAAAAGAGCAGTCATGGGCTCGGATGGTGAAATAGACATGGCGTGATGCATTGGATCAAGGCGTGAAAGGAAACCCGGCCTCAGGCGGTCAGACCATGCTATGGAGGCCCACCTGGTTGCCTTCGGTGTCCCCGATGATGCCAATGAATCCGTGCGGCGGAATCGCCATACCCTCCTGGATCACCGTCCCGCCGGCTGCCGGTATTCTCGCCAGAACGCCGTCCAGATCGCCTTCCACATTCGGGTAGACCATAGTGCCCCCCTTGCCCGGTTTCCAACCGTCCATCTGCCTACTGACAGCCCTATGTCAGCAGTCACCTGTAACAAGGCCGGGACGGGCCTTGCTACGGCACGGTGGCTTCCGACTGGTGATGCCGCGCCGTTTCCAGGGCCAGTGCCACCAGCCGCTCCCGCAGCTTTTCCGGCTCAACGATGCGGATTTGCCGGCAAAAACTCATGAGCCAGGACGCCAGGCAGGTGTAATCATTTCCACAGTAAGTCAGGGTCACCCGCACCACGCCCGCGCCCGGCACTTCCTGACGGACCGCCGGCCCCCAGTGGCGGCGGACCGATTCCAACACCGGCGGTGCCACGTCCAGCACCGCCGTCTCCGTTCCGTCAGGGATCATCCATTTTGCCAGATGATCCGCCAGGTCGAACCCGCGCCGGGGAGACACCGTTTCCGTCAGCAGTCCGGCCTTCAGAAACCGGTGGGCCCGGAAATCCCTGACATCTCCCCGCAGCCGGCACCACGCGATGAGATGCCAGTGATCCAGATAATAAACCAGCCCCAGCGGCTCCACTTCCCGCCACTCCGCCTCCTCCCGTTTCACCCCACGGTAGTGCAGCCGCATCACCCGGCCTTCCGCCATGGCGGTCTGCAACCGGCTCAGCGGCACCGGCCCGGACGCCCCCGGCCGGCTGCGCACCAGCATCGCCCGGCGCAGCCGGTTCACCTGATCCTGCAAATCCGGCGGCAGCACCGCGCTGACTTTTCCCAGTGCCAGCCGGATCGATTCCCCCACCGACGCATCCGTCATCCGCTCCGCCAGCAAACCCCCCGTCGCCAGGGCCATCGCCTCCGCCGGCGAAAACATCACCGGCGGCAAATGATAGCCGCGCTGCAGCCGGTAACCCACCCCGGCCTCTCCCATGATCGGCACCCCCGCCTCTCCCAGCGCCACCAGATCCCGGTAAATCGTCCGCTCCGTCAGCCCGAAATGCCCCGCCATCTCCGCCGCCGTAATCACCCGCCGGGACTGCAGCAGCATCACAAGGGCGGCAAGACGGTCGGTGCGGTTCATGAGGCTGATGGCGTAAGGTAAAACACAGGATGATGACCAATTTGCGCCTCTCAAGAGCAGGCTGGAAGTCAGAAAAGCAATAAAAGGTTCAGGCTGACTTGCGTCCGGTGATCTGTTAAACTGCTTCTATGAAACGCATTTCTTCTTCTGCTTGGTTCGGCAGCCTCAGTGTCTTGTTGCTGATTTTATTTACTTCCATCAGCAGTCCGGCCGACGAATCAGTTGAACCTCCGACAAAGCCGCTGGCCGATCTGCCCAGGCATATCCAAGCGGTGCCGGGCAAACTGACCCTGGTCGCGGATTTTCAGAATAAGCAGGATGGCATCGTAGCGATGTTTCTGATCAATGCCACCAAGGCGAAAGTGGAAATTCCCACTCAGGACGGGGATCTTTACTGCAAACGGACGGTACAAGCGGATGACGGAAGATGGGTGCGTTGTGATAGCCACCAGTACAGCTGGTGCGGCAACAGCTACATTTCCTCCAGTCTTCCCGCCGAAAAGTTCCTCAGTTGGCTGCAACGGTGCGACACCGTGAACGGCACTCCGCGGAAAATCCGCTTCCGGCTGTTTCAGGCAGCCCCATTTGATCTGGATTCCAATGAAGGCTCGGGACTTGTGGAAGATACGGAAATTCAATCCTGCCGATATGATGCGATGGCCATGCGGGACGGTCCTTTTGAAGATGTCGCCGCCGTGGCGACGGGGAAGGTGAAAGGAGGACAGAGAGCCAGTATTGATGGTTTGCAGGATGCCCTGGAAGGACTGGCGCGTTTTCCAAATGAATCGGAAACATTTCCGGTGATAAAAGAAGTCATCGCAAACCTCGCGAGGAATTCTGAGCCGGGGCCCGCGCAGGCTTACTACTACACAAGGTGTCTAAAGATTTTGAAGAAGGCCATGAACAGCTCCATCAGACCCGAAACGTGTTGGGGATATGCAGCGCTCCAAGTCGAGGATACGGCATTTCCATGGAGGAATGAGGCTCTGGACTGGCTTGTTGAAACCTTTCCCTGGGAGAGGAACCGATTGAAACCAGTGATGGAAAGCGTGCTGAAAAAACCCGGCCACCCTGCGATGAGAGCCGCCGCCTACGGTTATGCCAAGGTCTTCACGCTACCTGAGGCCGGTCTCAAATTGGCTGCCATGACCGCCGATGCCAACTATCCCGCCTCCGACCAGCAGTTGGCCAGGGATGCCCGTGAAGCCCTTTATAAAAACCCGTTCCTCAGCATTGATTTCAAGTGGGGAGAGCCCATCGGCAGCGATGGGGAGCCCGCGCCTTTAATGTTAGCGACGATCACCAACATTTCTCCGCAGGCCATCACACTGCCGGTCGGGGACGCCGGGAGTTTGTTGGTTATTTCCGTACGGATCGAACAGGGAGTCGAGACTTTGACGCCGGTGAATGCGGAGACCAGAGCGGGACAACTGGAGCTGCCTCCTGGAGGCGTGGTGGAGTTCCGTGATTTTAAATGGTGGACGCGCCTCAATCCCAACACCATCAAGCCGGACGATTATTATTACGTCAGCTTTCAGGCGGCTTCGCCGGGCTTGTGGGACGTGAGGGCAAAGCCGGGTGGATCCAGCAGTTTCAAAGGTGACAAAATCCTGCAAGCCATCAAGCTCGGACAGAATCCCTGATGGGAGCTGCGAGATGGGAGAGCAGGAAACCAAAATTTCCTCCTCCCAAGTTCTCTCCGAAAACATCATGCCATGAACCCAAAATCACTATCCAAGTCCAAATCCCAAGCCATTGGGTCCGCCTCACCGGGCTTTGATGGATTGCTGGGCGGTTTGCGGGAGATCATCGCGGAGAGCCGGCGGCAGGTGTTGCGGACGGTGGATGTGGTGCAGGTGAGGACATGCTGGGGCGTGGGGCGTCATATTGTGGAGTTCGAGCAGGGCGGCGCGGTGCGGGCGGAATATGGGGCTAGGTTGCTGCCACGGCTGGCGGAGAAGTTGACGGAGGAGTTTGGGGCAGGGTTTGATGCGTCGAATTTGCGTTACATGAGGCTGTTCTACCTCGTGTTTCCAAATTGTGACGCACTGCGTCACGAATTAAGCTGGACGCATTACCGCACGCTGCTGCGGGTGGAGGATGCGGCGGCGCGGGAGTGGTATGTGAATGAGACCGTGGCGCAGAACTGGAGTTCCCGCGCACTGGAACGGCAGGTGGGGCGGCTCTACTATGAGCGGCTGCTTTCCAGCAAGGACCGGAAGGCGGTGAGGGCGGAGGCGGAGGAGAAACTCGCGGAACTGCCGTCATCGCCGCGCGAGTTTGTGAGGGATCCCGTTCTGCTGGAGTTCCTTAGCCTGCCCGGACGGTTGCTGGAATCGGATCTGGAGCAGGGACTGATTGATCATCTGAAGGCGTTCCTGCTGGAGCTGGGGAAGGGGTTTGCTGATCCGCGAGCAGCGCTTTCTGGAGGAGCAGTCGGCAGGCAAGGAAGAGGTCTGATGCTGGTGGGTATCAGACATTTTTCACACCGCCCCGCGCCAGGATTACGGTTATGGTTCATCCGGGAGCGGCAACGGAGCCGTGCAGTTTTCCCACCACCCGGTCGATTTCCGCTTCGGCGGCGGCGAGGGAGCGTTGGGCGCGGTCGTCCTGGAATTCGTCGTAGCCAGCTCTGACAAATTGAATATCGGTCAGGCCGTTGAAGCCCAGCACAGTGGTCAGGTGGGGGTTCGAGGTGGTTCAGGTGGAATAATCCGCCGCCGGGATGCATGTCACCGTCCCCGGCGGAAGTGACGATGATGACGGGTTTATTTTGGAGTAGCGGGCGGTAAGGATCGGGGGAGGCGGGGTCGATGGCGAAAGTCCGGCCAACCCGGACGATCTGGTCCACCCATGCCTTGAGCTGCGCGGGGATGCCGAAGTTGTAGATCGGGGCACCGATTACGAGGAAGTCCGCCCCGATAATCTCGTCGATGAGGGTGTTGCTTTCGGCAAGGACCAGCGGGGGTTCCGCAGGCCCGGGGTCGGCGTAGGCGGCAGCGATCCAGGCTTCGGTGACAAAGGGCGGAGGGTTGGCGGTGACATCGCGGGTGACCACGGTTCCGTCAGGATGCCGTGCCTGCCATGCATGGGAAAATCTGGCAGTAAGGTGGCGGGTGACCGACCGGGTGGTGCGTCCGCTGGAATTGATAACAAGAAGTGACTTCATGAGGCGGGCAGCATGGCATGCTAGCCGGCTCCCTGCTTCATCCCAAAAAACCGAGTCACTCACAATAGTCCTTGGCGGTTTTCATGGCAGGGCGGCGGGTTCAATTCATCATGCGGAAGCCGTGGCCCCGCCAGCCGGGTCGTGGCCGTCTCATACTTCAGGAACCGGCAGCTTTTTCTCCCAGAACAGGGCTTTGCCGAGGGCGGGGTCGAGTTGATATCCGTCGAAGCCGAGGGAGCGGTAGGCGGCCTGGGCGATGGTGTTTCCTTCGAGGACTTCGAGGGTGAGTTTGCAGCAGCCGAGGCCCCGAGCCATGTCCTCCACGGCGGCGAGGAGGCGTTTGGACAAGCCCTGGCCCCGGTAATTTTTGGCGACCACGACATCGTGGATGTTGAGGAGCGGACGGCATTGGAAGGTGGAGAAGCCTTCAAAGGAGATCACCAGTCCGGCCGGCTCGGTGCCGTGCAGGGCCAGGATCACATGCGCTGTGGGACGCTGGGCCAACGCGCCCGGCAGCGCGGCTTTGACCGCTGCAGACAGGGCCTGACCGCCACCGTTGATGCCTGCGGCGTAGGCATCAAGAAGTTCCACGATGGCCCGGGCATGGTCAGGCAGGGCAGGATCGGCCTTGATTATTTGGATTTTGTCAGGCTCACGGCTCATGCGTATTGCTTGGGGGTAAACCACCGGACCGACGGAGGCAAGTGGCTTGACCAGCGGGGCCAGGCGGGCCGACCCGGAAAATTGGCAGGGAAACCGGTTATTCTGCGGGAGGCCTCACGATGAGCACGGGGATTTCGCTTTGCTGCAGCACCGCGAGGGCGACGGAGCCCAGCAGTTTAAAACCAGGGCCGGGGCGGGTGTGGGTGCCGACACAGACGACCTCGGCATGGCAGCGCCGGGCTGCCTCACCGATAGCCCGTGCCGGGTCACTGTGTCCCACGACTTCGATTTCGGTGGTGATGCCACGGGCGTGGGCTCCGTCCGGGATGAGAGCCCGGAGTGCGGCTTCGGCCTGGGCATGGTGCTCGGGCCCGGCTTTTGAAGGGTTGAGCACATGCAGCAGATGGACGATGCCTCCGGGGTGGCAGGTGCCATAACCAAAAGCAGCCGCAGATCCGTGAGGCTCACCCGGATCCACCGCAACGAGGACGCGGCGGCATTCATGGACCTGCGGTTCTGCCGGGCGCGTCCCGGCTTGGGCAGGCACGCAAACGACGCTCATCGGTGAATGATGCAACAGGGCCCGGGAAACGGAAAAGGCCCCGAGGCGGCTCAGCCCGCGCCGTTGATGAGTCCCGGTGACGATGACATCGGCCCGCGCCTCCATTGCCAGTTGGATCAGTTGCAGTCCAATGGGGCCCAATCCGCCTTGGACGAGCAGTTCGACCTCCTCAGGCCCCAGAATCCGGCTGATTTTTTCCCTGAGGTCGCGCTCGAGGATTTGTTGAACAGCCGGGGGATTGGTAAAGGTGCCTCCTGACGAGGGCACTCCGAGGCGGATGGATTCCTCCAGCGCGTGGTCGGAACAGGCGACGATGACTTCACAGGGCCCGTGTTTCCGGAATTCAGCGACCCAGCGCAAAGCGGCGTCTGAACTGGAGGTGAAATCGGCTCCCACAAAAACCCGCAGGGGACGTTCTCCGCGAGCCCATTCCATAAATGGCTCTGCCGAGCGCACCACCAGAGTGGGGATGGGGGAAGCCAGCGCGGTGCGCTCCGCCACGCTGCCGAGGAGCCATCGGGCCGGTGCCCGGCGCCCCAGGGATGACACCACCATCAATTGAGCCTGCTGGTCCTGGGCGCTTTGCACGAGGACTTCACCGGCATTGCCCTCAAGGATCGTGGCCACGAGGTGGAGACTGCCGGACCCGCGGCTTTGCCGCAGGCGCGAGACTTCGGCGTCGAGATTGATCTGGTTTTGCGGTGAAGCTGGCAGCACGGTGGCATGGATCAGGTGCAGCGGGGCACCCAGCTTTACCGCCAGAGCGGCGGCAGCATCTGCAGCGTGGCGGGCCGGATCGAAAAAATCCGTTCCGCAAAGGATCGGTTGAGGAGAAAGGGTGGAAGGCATGAAGGAGACAAGACCAAGGTTATCCTGCCAACAGACCGGAGGAGTCCGCCGAAGTCCAGCAATTTAGGCAATGGCCTCCAAGGACGCCCGTCGGCCAGAAGGCTGGACCAACCTGAGGAAACCGCAGCCCCGGAAGGCCCGGGCAAGGGTATCGGATGCGGATTCGTTATCGCGCGCTGCCATTTCGATGATCAGGCCTCCGGTAAAATGCTGCCCGTGCAGTGCTGCGGGGACCCACAGCCAGCCGATGCTGCCGGCAAGGAGACCCCGTTGAATCAAGGCCTGTCCCCGGTTTTCGGTTTAGCGGGGACTTGGTGGGCGCTTGGAGGACGAATCCGTGGGAGGGGACGGGGGAGGACTGGCGGATTTCGGGGGTGATTTGGCGGCAGGCTTCGGCGGTGCGGTGAGGGGGGTGGCGGGTTCTGCCGGGGCCTTTGGGACGGAGTTGGCGGCCGTTGGGGTGGCCGGTTTCCGGCGGGTGGGATGGACCGGGGCGGCTTCGGGCGCGGGGGCAGGCGTGGCCGGCCGGGCTGCACCGCGTTTGGATTTGGAAGCCGGGGGGGATTCCGGGGCGGGAGCGGGCACGACGCTGCCGTCGGGCCCGCCAGAATTGAATTGCTGCTCAGCCATGAGCCAGAAGTGATCGGACTGACCGGGGGGAAAACCGGCCGCTTCCCAAAGGAGATAGGCCTCGCGTTCCAGCGCTTCCCGGGTAACGGCGGAGGGGGGCGGGTCCATAGGCGTGGGAGTCAGCCCGTCCAGCGGGTTGCACCGCGATGGGCGGCGGGGGCTGGAAATGAGCAATCCAGTCTCCCGGTAGCAGCATAGGTGCCATCGGTGCGGGTCTGCTGGTTTTCGCATAAAAGCACGCGTGGAAAGAAAACCCGGGGCCCTGTCACGTGAGTCTCAACTGCGGGGCTTTCGATGGTGGAGTCAGATCCCCGGGGCACGGCGTAAGACAACCGTAACGCAGGGGCCGTAGCCCCGTGCTCCCTTTATTTGGCATCAGCTTTTGACGATGGTCCTGAAACCGCCGTAGGCCATGCGCTTGAAATCGAAGGGGGAAGTTTCCGGATTGCAGGTGTCCTTGAGACGGGGATCGGCCATGACCCTGGCATTGATCTCATCACGTTTTTCGCGGGATTCGTAAGTGATCCAGGCGAAGACCACGGTTTCATCTTCTTTCGCTCCGGAGATCGTGGGGAAACCCAGCATGTCAGGGATGACCATGTCGTCTCCGGCGCATTCGCGGTAATCCAAGGCCCCATGTTCCATCCAGATGGCGGCGGCCTTCTGGGCCAATGCCTGGTATTCGCCAAGTTTGGCCGTGGGCACAGGGAGGACAAATCCGTCGACGTATTGGGTGTTGGGGGTGCTCATGGGGATATGGGAGGTTGATGGTTGAGTGTTGAGTGTTGAGTGTTGATAGTTAATGGAAGAAATGGCGCCGGTTTTGGCGGACTGGTCAGTTCAGCAATCCGGCGAAGGCCTTGCGGCCCACCCACAGGAGGTAGGCTGCCAGCAGGCTGATGACGATCAGGACAGGCGAGAACAGATCCTTTCCGGCGGTGATGAAAATGTGGAAGGCGATGATGTTGATGATGATCGGACCCAGCACGAGAAGGCCGAAGTTCCGGGTTTTGGGAATGGCCAGCAGCAGGCCGCCTATCACTTCCAGCGACTTCACAAAATGCAGATAGCCGGTGGGGGCCATGGCTCCCATGAAAAGAGCGGGGGCGGAACCGGGTGGGGGCGGGGACTGCGCTTCCGGCGGGATCAGGTTGAGGAGAAACATGGCTCCTCCGGCGATGAACATCAGGCCGAGCAGGCCTCCAGCAATTGCGGGCAGGTGTTTCATGAATGGAATGATGTGAATACAGTTCCAGCAGAAATGGTTAGGGTCAGGACACTGCTGCCGATCCCGTGGCAGGCACGACATTGACCATCCAACCCACACCGAACTTGTCCTCCAACATGCCGAATCGCGGAGACCAGAAGGTTCGGCCAAGCGGCATGGTGACTTTGCCGCCGTCGGAGAGCGCGGCGAAAAATTGGCCGGCTTCGGCTTCCGTGGCGACGGCGAGGGAGAGGGAAAACCCGCCGAAGTGGATCCCGTCGCCGCAGCCATCCGACGCCATGATCCGGGAGGCTCCAATGGTGAAGTCGGCGTGCATAATCTTCTTTTCAAAGCCCGGGGCGAGCATGTCCGGCGGCAGCGGATCGGGACTTTCGTCGTATCGCATCAGCATGCCGATTTCGGCACCGAGGGCAGTTTTGTAGAATGAGAGGGCTTCTTCGCAGTTGCCGCCGAAGAACAAATAGGGTTGAACGAAGGGCTGGGACATATCTCAGATTTTCAGTCAGGGTTTGTATGGATCAGGCGGCGGATTGGCAGGGGCAGTTGACCATCCATTGAATGCCGAACTTGTCGGTGAAAAAGCCGAAGTAGTCGCCCCAGAACATATCCTGCATGGGACATCCGACCTTGCCTCCTTCAGCGAGGGCGGCGAACAGGGCATCGGCCTCCGCCTTGGTGTCAGGCATGAGATTGATGGACACATTGTTGCCGGGGACAAAAGGTTGACCCATGCCTTCGATGGTGTCCGTGCCCATAAGCAGATGCCCGGCGAGAATGGGCAGGCCGACGTGCATGACAAGGTTCTGATCGGCTTCGGGAACGTCCAGGTCCCCGCAGGCTTTGGGACCGAAACGCATGATCGGGCCGTAAAATTCAGTTTTGAAGACCGACTTGTAGAAGTTGAAAGCCTCTTCGGTGGTGCGGGGAAAATTCAGATAGGTAGCGACGGTGGCCATGGGTGGTTGATGGTGGCGGGTTGATGGTTGATGGTTGACGGTGGAAAAATGGCTGGTGTTAGGATTTGGGGGTCATGAGTTCAACCAGATGATCGAACGCCGCGCCCCAGCCTTGCCCGAAGCCCATGGCGGCGTGTTTTTCGGCGTTTTCCCGGGTCCAGTGGAGGGCGCGGGCGGTGTAGCGGGTCCTGCCCGAAGGCAGGGTCTCGAAGGTGATGATACCGGTGAAGAAGGGGTCGTCAGGATTGGGGGTGAACTTTTTTGAGTGGGGAATTTTTCAAACCGAATAATCCATCCACCCAGGCACGGGCGAGGCGCAGGTTGCGGCGGATCATGTCAGGACGGGTGCGGGTTTTGCCCACGAGCATGGAGCCCTGCCAGAGGCTGTTGAGAAACCACGCCACTTCCTGCGGATCGAAGTCCGTGGCCGGGGGATATTTTTGTTTGGCCGCAGCCAGCATGCGGGCGGCGTTCCGGGTCCAGTCGTCAAGATGCCGTTCGCAGGCCGCGCGCATGGAGGGGTTGGCCATGGCCATTTCCTGCGAAAGCATGCCGACCACACAGGTGCATTGGGCTTCGCGCCGGGTAAATCCGATCATGATCTCAAAAAATCGGTCAATCTGTTCCAGCGGATCCAGATCCGGCTGCTCCCATGCCGCAGCGTAGAGCCCGGTGCCCATGGCTCCCCACCAGTCCGCGGCGGCGAGACCGATGGCCTCCTTGTTGTCGAAATGGTGGAAGAAACTGCCCTTCGTGACCCCGGCAGCGGCACAAATCTGATCCACGGAAGTGCCCGCGTAACCCTGCTTCAGGATCATGCCCACCGTTGCCGTCACCAGCTTTTCCCGCGTGGCAGCGGGATTGCGGGTTGGGCTGGGATGAGTTGATTTTGACATACGAACTGGTTGGTATCTAAAATAGAAATGGAGTGGAGTCAAGAAAAAATGCTCCCGAAGCATCCGGTGGGAGATTCTCTCCGGAACCGCCTGAAGGCGGCCCTAACCGGTTTTCCTCAAGGCTGGCTGACGGGGGGAGTGGCGGTGACCTTCATGACGCCATCCTCCAGCGTGAGGAGGGCCGAAGCGGCTGACAATTCGGACGGGGTGAGGGAGTCGAGTTGGTAGGTGGTGGCGGCGTTTTCCCCGCGGCCTTTGACGCCCCGGGTGATGAGACTGAGGGCGGCGCGGAGGTCACGTTTGGCAGAGGCGGGAATGGCCCCACCGGCGGTGGCGGCGTTGAATGTGTTGGCCAGACGTGAAGCGTCCCGCGCGGGGTCAGGTTGGACGAGGCGGACCCAAGTGCCGTAGTTGGCCTGTCCTGGTTTCCACTCCAGCGCTCCTTTCGTCAGGGCGAGGTGGCTGAGAGCGCCCTCGAATTCTTCGGGAGTGAGAACGGGGAGCCCCATTATGGATCCCTGCTGGCGGCCTTGGGGGGAGGCAGCCCAATCGAGCACCTGGCGGGCTGCCGTGCCGGCGGTGTCATCCGGGCCGGCCTTTAGATTGGTGTGCGGCCACAGGCTGATGAGCAGTTCGGCATTGCGGTAGTTGCGGGCTTTGAGCGCCAGGGCGAGGGAGGAATCGCTCAGCGCTTCCGGGTCAGGACGATACACGAGGCCGACGGTGGTATCGAGTTGCAGCAAGCCGCTGAGTTGGTCCAAATCGTGGGTTTTACTGGATAGAGTAAAAGTGGCTCCCCCAAAGCGCCCGCCCCCGCGGATTCCCTCGCTGAGGAGTTCAAGGGCCTCGCGGGAGGAACTGGCGCGCAAGGCGGTTTCGGCTCCGGTGGAGCGGGCGGTATTGAAGCGCATCACGGCATCCTGGGCCTCGAGGATGGTGCTCATGGTGGGCGCGGTGCGGACGAAACTCCGCGCCATGTTTTCCAAGGCGGAACTGATCAGGGCCGGGCCACCGGGCAGGGCCACCGTGGCTTCGTTGAGCGTGAGATTGATTTCCGATGGAGCAATTTTCGAGAAGGATTTGGGATCCGCTCCGAGGGAAGGGGCCAAGGCTGCCGCCTGTTCCTTCAGGGCCGGGGCTGCAGCATCCACAAAAGCTTTTTCCGGGACCTCCGGGTTGCGTGTCAGCGTGAGCGTGGAAGGAGTGCCTGTGGTGATAAAGAGGTTGGTGATGATGGTTTCAAAGGCCGTGGGCGGCGATTCGGCGTTGGGGGCCGGGACATTGACCCGCTTGACCATGATGAGAGCCCCGGGATTGCGGTGAGCGGTCGTAGGAAACATGCAACGGGCTTCGCGCAATTGCGGCCCCGGGTCGGCTTGGGTTGCCCGGGTCACGGCCCGCGGATGACCCAGAATCAGCGTAAATGGGTCGAAGAGTGCCGCGCTCAGGGTGCGCTGACCGGCTTTCACAGTGTAGATTCGCGAATACAGGGATCCATCATGGCCAGGGCGGGTGGGCTGGCCGATGATTTTCTCAAGACTGAGGGCTTCCTTCCCGCTTAAGACCAGCAGAAAATCCTCCTCGGCATCGGTCTGGAGCAGACTCAGTTGATCGAAGGGATCCAGCACCGCCCCGTAGGCTTTGCGGAAGGATTCGCTCATCTCCCGCTGCGAAGGCAGGCCCTGCTGGCTGGCCATCAGATTGTAGGTCGGGATCAGGAGGCGCAGGTCCGCGTAGATAAAACTTTGGGTGCGTTCGGTCAGGAGGCGGCGGCAGATTTCCTCGTGAGCCGTTTGGGGGATGATAGTGGGACTGGCCGGGAGCTTCGGCGGAGCGCTTACGGCAACAGTTCCTTCAGTGGATTTGGAGGCCGCGGCTTCGTGTGGTTTGGGAGCCCGGGCGGTATTCCATTGGTGGATTTTACTGATCAGCGGGCTGATCAGGCGTTGCCCAGGGTCGGTGGCACAAAAGGCCGCTGCCGCGATGAGCAGCAGAACCCCGCAGGCCACCCTCACCATCAGCGGGCTGGCCGGACTGCGGCGCGGGACCCGCTGGGAGGCGGATGGCAATAATGCCGCCACAGGCGGAACGGCGGCGGGTATGGTTCCCGTGGCGGGAGCAGCCGGGGCGTCCGCTGCGGTGATGATTTCTCCCTCGGACGGCAGTTGAACCACCGAAGGCAGGACGGAAGGCCACACCGCCGCGACAGGCGGGCTGCTTGGTTGCGGCAAGGGGGGAGGGACTACCCCGGCAACCGCACTGCCACGGGTGTCAGAAGACGCCTCCATCATGGTCACCACCGGCTCAGAAGGGGTTTCCGGAGGTGCTGCCGACGGGGCAATCCCCATGGGCGAGGCCGCCGCAACGGGCGTAGAAACCGGCTTGGCCGCCACACCGCCAAAACGCAATGTGAGTTTACCCGCTTCAATGACGTCCCCCTCATTCAGGAAGGTAGTGATCACCGGCTGGCCATTGACTCTGGTCTGGCCTCCGCTGGCGTCACGCAGATAGGTAAAACCATCACTGCCTGGAGCCAGTTCGAAATGCAAAGGGGCTAATTCATAATCCCCTTGGAGCGGAATGTCGCAGGCGGGTGACGATCCAAAGGTGAGATGCCGGGAGGGCAGGTCCAAGAGGTGACCGGTGGGAGCAATCAGGTGAGGCATTGCGGGTGGAGAGGATATTCCGTCGAAACGGGGGGTGAAAATGTGCAGCAGAGAGGACTTCCATGGAACAAAACGAAGGATTCCACTCCAGTGGAGGTGGACATCACGAGGTGAAAATCATAAGAATCAAAATAGTTAAAGGGCTGTTTTCAAAAATTACCATAATTTTGATGATTATCTATAAAAATTTCAGTATGTCTTTTATCCGGTGATGCCCATGCGGCGGCAATTCAGGGCCGCAGGGGAGTCAAAATGGCCTGCGGGCTATTTTTTGGCGCGTAGGGTTCCTTAGCCTGCGGCTTGGGAAAATGGATTTTGCCCTGACGGGTGAATCGCCCGTCCACTCCGGCTCCGGCAGGATTCTTCCTTGTGCCCGGAGGTGCTGAACGCAGGATGAGGGAGTTGGTCTGATGGCATCGACCTCCCGCACTGCTCATGAAATCCCCGGAAAAAGAACTCCGTTTCACCCGCGCCAGGCAGGCTGTGGTGTTTTGGGTGGCCGGCTTGATTTTGGCGCTTGCCAGCGTGGGCGTGGCCATCCTGTCCTGGTGGCAGTTGGAAAACCCTCCGCCATGGTGGCTGGCCGCGTTCCCTTGTGCCATGGCAGCAGGGTCCTTCTGGTTGGCGGGACGCCTCACCCGGCATGCCTATGTGCTGCTGTCCCCGGTGGGAGTGGAAATTTTTCCCTTCTGGAAACCCGTGGACCAATTCCAGCTGCTGCCATGGGGAAGCATCGAGGCGGCTGACTTTTCACCGGACCGCCGCTGGCTTACCCTGACGTTGGCTGGTTACGAGGATGCCAAAGTCATCCTGACGCTGGACCCCATTCCGGTCCAAGCCCGGCCCCTGCTGATCCGCGCCGTCGAGGGAGTCATGGCCCACCGGCAGCCGGCAGCCTCCGAGGGTCAGTCCCCTGAGGGGGATCCCGTGGCCTGACCAAACCTGTCACGGGGAGGGCGGGGCACGGACCCTCAGATCCCCAGGTCCTCAAAGGCCTTTTGATACATGCCGACATAGTTGCCGACCATCTGCAAAATTTGCCATGCCGTAAAAAGCACGACGACGCCATAAAAGACCGCACAAAGCCGTTTGCTGCTGGTCTCCATCAGGTAAGCGGCTTCGGTCATGGATTGCCGGGACCAGCGCTGCGTTTCCGTGTCGAGGGTTCCGGTGAACTCTGCGGCGGCGAGGGCTCCTGCCATTTCGCGGGGAAAGGCACGCTGGCTGATCAGGGCGGCTCCGAGTTCGGAGCCGTCGTCGACCGCCTTGGCGGCCGCCCGGCTGGCAGACTCCAACCGCGCACTGGAAGTGGCAGTCCCCGCTTCCCGCAGGCCATCTGCAATGCGTTGGCCACTGGTGATATTAAAATGCATCACCGCATGCCAGCGGGCCAGCGCAAGGCCTTGCCGGGTGCTCCCCACATATGGCAAGGCATGGAGCAGCCGGTCCACCACGGTGCTGGCCCGGGCGAGCCGGCCCAGCCATTTTCCACCCAGCCAGAGCAGCGCCAGCGCGCCCCAAATCCACCCCAGCCGGGTCAGGAGAGCCCCGGGGATGCTGCTTTTGGAAGTCACCGCGCTGACGAGGGCGGGCAACAGCACCGCCGCGTGCAGCATGAACAGGGGATAGAGCAAGGCCCCCCGCACCCGGTCGATGGTCTGATCCAATAAATGATAGTATTCTTCCAGATGCCGGAACCCCTGGGATAACTTCCCTCCCCTTTCTGCCGAGCCGATCACGCTGTGCTCCATCGCGTTCAAATTCGGTCCCAAGGCCCCGGCGATAGTGCCGCCTTCCGCCAGCCCCCGTTCCATTTGGGACACCGCCCCCCGCACCGTGGCATCCCGCCAGTCCTGCCCGAGCACTTTGGCCGCCTGATTCACGGAAATCCCCGCCGCAGTCAACTGCGCGAGTTCGCGGAAAAACTGGGCACGTTGTTTGGGTTTGGAGCCTGGGGACATGCGGAGTGGATATACCCTGACAAGCCCCAGGGAAAGCCTGGTGAACGCAAAAATCACCTCGGAGGCGGCATCCTCAGTCCGCCTTCCGAAGGATAACGATCCGGTTGGTATTGGTCCCCGCGGCATTATTGCCAACCCCCCAGCAGTTGGCGGTTTTGGTGAAATGCTGGGAATTGATGTAAATGGCTTCGGGTATCAACCCTTCCGCAAAGCCAAGCCGGGATATTTCCTCCTCGAGCCGGACTTTGCCTTTCTTCACTTCGCCCACCTCAAATGCGATCACCCCTCCGGGACGGACAATGCGGCGGAGTTCGCGGAATGTCCGGCCCATCGCATCGCCCCAGGCTGCCATGGAACGCAGATTCCAGAGGGCACCGGGTTCCACCGCACAGCCGCAGAACCACATGCGCATCCAATTGTCCGACTCGTAATCCACCACGTTCAGAAAGGGAGGCGAAGTGATCACCAAATCCACGCTGGAACCGGGTTGTGGCCCCAGGGCATCTGCCGACGCCACAAACAGATGCGCCGGTTGGGATCCATATTCTTTTGGCAGCGGAGCCTTCAGCAGCGACCGGGTTTTTTTCAAAATGATCGCCTTGGTGTCGCGCGCCGCAGGCTCCTGCCTCAATCTGGCATTGATGATCCACTGACGCTCTACAGTGACTGCCTGGTTGGGCGGCATCGAATACACCGAGAAAAATCCGGGGGAGTGGCCGGTCAACCGGTTCGCCGCCACCATCTCGGTCCAGCCATCCAGCACATCAAATGTCCCGGCGGCCCGCCTCATGGCAAAATAGCGCCGCCACGCCTCAATTTCCCCCAGCGTGTCCGGGTGGAAAAAGGCCAATAAATCTTCACGCTCCAAAGCCTGGCGGTCCAGTTGGACTGCGGAAAGACGCTCACGAACGGCGGTCCCTTCCACCTTGGCAAGGCGCGGTGCAGCCAATCGCAGACAAAGCGGATTGATGTCGGACCCGGCCACCCGGAAGCCGCGGAGCTGGGCTTCAATCAGGGTAGTACCCCGGCCCAGAAAGGGATCAAATACCGTCTGCCCAGGCTCGCCGTAATGCTCCAGAAAATAAGCCGGCAACTGCGGTTTATAACAGGCCCTATAGGAGATCTCGTGCAACGGATGGGCTGCACGTTGCATGGCGGTCCAAAACTCATCCACATATACCGGAACGCGCCCTGATTCGGAATAAGCAACAAAAGCGGAGGGACTGCCTTGAAAAAGCTTCTGGATCATAATGTAGGCGGGATCAACGTCACGGAAAAAGGGTCCCCGTCAGCCAAAATATTCTGTCTGACGGAGGCTTCGAGGCGCACGCTTACCGGGGTTGCTGCTTCGAGGAAATCCAGCCGAATTGTTTCAGGGTTACCAGATCACCGGTGGTCCAGTAAATCAAAGTTCCCAGCAAATGATAGCGCGGAGCATGCCTGGCAAGCGCCAGACTTCCCCGTCATCCACGATTCCAAGAGCGGCCGGCCTCCTATGCTATGCCGGGGCAAAGAGCCCTCCCGCCCGGGGATTTCCCTTTGCAAAGCAGGGGGGCGGCGGCTTTAGGGTTCCTTTCTTTTTCCCACCCACTCTATGAAATACGATCTCATCGTCATCGGCGGCGGTCCTGCCGGGTATGTCGGCGCCATCCGCGCCTCCCAGCTTGGCAAAAAAGTCGCGGTGATCGACTTTGACCGCCTTGGCGGCACCTGCGGGAACTGGGGTTGTATTCCCACCAAAGCCCTCCTCAAAACAGCCGAACTCTATCACCTCATGAAACACCGCGCCGCCGAATTCGGCCTCGGCGTGGATGGCCTGACTTACGACTGGAGCAAAATTATCGGGCGCAGCCGCAAGGTCAGTGACAAGTCTTCTTCCGGTGTTTCCTTTCTCTTCAAGAAAAACAAAATCGATTATATCCCCGGCACCGCCTCCCTCGCCGGTGGCGGGAAGGTGGATGTCACGGACAAGGAAGGCAAGGTCTCCACCGTGGAGGGTGCCAAAATCCTCATCGCCACCGGCTGTGCCACCCGCGACCTTCCCGGCCTGCCCTTCAACGGTACCACCGTGATCGGCAGCAAGGAAGCCCTCACCCTCGCCACCCAGCCGAAAGACATCATCATCATCGGAGCCGGAGCCATCGGGATTGAATTCGCCTATTTCTTCAATGCCTACGGCACCAAGGTCACCGTGGTCGAAATGCAGCCCAACATCCTCCCTGTTGAGGACACCGACGTCAGCATTGCCTTGGAAAAATCCCTCAGGAAGTCGGGCATCAACATCCTGACGTCCACCAAGGTGACCGCCACCAGGGACACGGGCAGCGGGGTGGAAATCACTGTCGAAGGGGCGGATGGCAAAGCAGAAGGGCTCACCGCCGGAGTGGCCCTGATTGCCATTGGGGTAAAACCGGTCCTCCCGGGCGGCCCGCAGCCCAAACTCACCGACCGCGGTTATATTGCCACGGATGCCAACTATCAAACCAGCCTCAAGGATGTCTACGCGGCAGGCGACATCATCGGCCCGCCATGGCTCGCCCATGTGGCCAGCTACGAGGCAATCCAATGTGTCGAAGGTCTCTACGACGGCAAAAAGCCGAAGAAGGTCACCATCTTCCCGGGCTGCACTTACTGTCATCCGCAGGTCGCCAGCGTGGGCCTGACGGAACGGGCGGCCAAGGAAAAGGGCTTGAAATACAAGGTCGGCGTCTTCCCCTTCATGGCCAGCGGCAAGGCTTCCGCCGTGGGCGAGACCGAGGGGTTTGTCAAACTGATCTACGGCGAACCGCACGGAGAAGTAATCGGTGCCCACATCATTGGAGATCAGGCCACCGAACTCATCGCCGAGATGGGACTGGCCATGACGGCAGAACTGACCAAGGACGACATCCATGCCACGATCCATGCCCATCCCACCCTCAGCGAGGCCATCCATGAAGCCACTGGCGTGGCCGAAGGACATCCGATCCATCTCTGAGCCGGGCGCGCAGGTGAATTCCCGGGCTGATGATTACTCCTCCCTGCCTGCTTTCCGTCTGGAGGACCAGCCGGATTCCGGCTTCAGCAAGCCTCCCGGACGGTTTTATGACCTTCTCCGGGTGATGTCCCGGGGTGTCTTCGCCATGACGATGCGGTGGCGCATCACTGGCATGGAACACGTTCCGGAATCCGGGGGATTCCTCGTCGCGGCCTGTCATCTGAATCATCTCGATCCGGTCGTGGTCAGCACGGTGCTGCCGCACCGCATCGGGTGGATTTCGCGGGTGGAATTCTGCCGGCATTGGCTGATGCGCCGTTTTCTCTATCAGAGTGGGGCCTTCCCGGTAAACCGGCAAGGGTATGTCAGGCCCGCGCTTCGGGAAGGCCTGCGCCGTCTTGCCGCCGGAGAAGTCGTCGGAATCTTTCCGGAAGGTGAAATCATGACCGGCTCCGGCACCGTCCTCCGCGAAGGACGGCTGCGTGACGGAGTTTCGTGGCTTGCCGCCCGCTCCGGCTGTCCCGTCCTCCCCGTCGTCATTCTCGGCTCGGACCGCCTCACTTCGGTCGGACCATGGCTCCCTGCATGGCGCGGACGCCTCTGGGTCACCGCCGGGCCCACTCTCAACGCCCCGTCCGGGGCTCACACCAGACAAGGCCGCGCCGCCTTTTCCGCCACACTCGAACACGAATTCAGACGCCTCTATCAGGAAACCCGCGCTCACCACGGACTTCCCGACACGATCGTACCCTGAAACCCGCTGCCGGCTTCTTCCCCAGGACCGGTAGCAGTTCAATCGACCGCAAGAGATTCCCCAGAATCAGGACACGAACTTGATTTCCGTTAGCCTGCTTCCCGGGGACCCCCGAAAATCGGGATGGGCGATCCTGCCGTCCCGGGAATTCATGAATCCGTTAGGGAAATGAATTCTACTCGGCTGGAGCTGCCCCCGGAAAAAGTGGCGATGCACCCGCTGACAGGAAGGCTGGCGGTCCCGGAGCCATGACCCGCAATTTGCCCTGCCATGAGAAATCCAGGCGGGCTGCCGATCCGGCCCATTCCCCATCCACTTCGTAAGACACCTCCTCGGCCGCTTCCACCCGCAGCGAGGCGGTCTGAAAGTAATGAACCCCGCGTTGGGGTGCATAATGTCCGCTCATGATGGCCCGGCCCACCGCATAAAAGTCGCGCCAGCCGTGCCGCGGCATCACCACCACATCCAACAGTCCGTCGCTGGCCACGGCCCGGGGGAACAACGGAAACGGGCCGCCATAATTCCGGCCGTTCCCGATCAGCACCACGGTGCCGGTCATCCGATCCAGTCCCTCCGCCTGCACGGACATCGCCGGAGCATGGCGGCCCAGCAATTTCAGGCCGGACATGATATAGCTCAGGGGACCAAACCGCTTTTTGGACTCCCACGTGGTTTCCCGGATGATGGCAGCATCCATTCCCACCCCGGCCAGCTGCACAAAAAAATGTCCGTTCAACCGCCAGAGATCGACTTCACTGACAAACCCGCCGGTAATGGCCTGCCAGCCTTCATCAAGTCGAACGCCGGTAATTCCAAGCTCCGCCGCAAACACATTCATCGTCCCGGTTGGCAGGACTCCCAGCACCGTCCGGTCCACCGCCCCGGCCCCCACGATGCCGTTCACCACTTCATTCACCGTGCCGTCCCCGCCGGCCGCAACAATCAGCGGCGCTCCCTCACGCGCCAGCGCCTCCGCGAGACGGCAGGCATCCCCGGCCCCCATGGTCTCACGAAGTTCCACCCTCGGGCTCAACGCGCGCAGATCATCCATCCGCAATCCTGCCCGCGCACTGCGGGCACCGGGATTCACAATGACCGGGATGGGTCCTGCGGATAATTCCACAGGTTGGATGCCAGGCTGGGTCGTGACCATCCGGACACCATACCGCAGCGGCCGCAGGGCGCGACAGAAAAACCGCCGGCTCCAGCCCGGCCATTCCCTCTTGCCGCGAACCCCCGGCACTCCCACCATGCCAACGATGAAATATTGGCTGCTTTCCCTCCTCGTCATTGCCGGATGCGCCGGCACTCTGGCATGGCTGATCCGGTATCAGGTCATCCCGGCTTTCCTTGCCAATGCCAACGAGGAAGTCGTCGCCGACTGGCACGCCGGCTTGAGCGAGTGCCGCAAGGAAACCGGCCGCTGGCCTGACCCATCCGATCCTGTCAAATTCGGCGAGCAGGTCTACGTCATCATTGGAGCGGATGGCCGCCGCATTCCCGGCGGCTACATGCACGGCCGCACCGGCCGGTATAGCAACGGAGTCCTGTTTGATGTCTTTGACCATCCTCTCCGGGTGTCCCTCGAAGGTGAAAAACTCCTCATTGCCAGCGCCGGCCCCAACCAAACATGGGGGGATGACGACGACATCAATTCAGACCAGGCCAAGGACCGCTACCAGCCCTCCACTCTCGCCCAGGCCCGGGCAGAGGCGGAAGAACGCGCCACCAGAAAAAAACCCTGATCCCGGAGATGCAGACCTATCTCGACCTTTTACGCCTTGTCCTGCGTGACGGCAAGGCCCGCACCGACCGCACGGGCACGGGCACCCTATCCCTTTTTGGGGCCCAGACCCGCTATTCCCTGACAGAAGGTTTCCCGCTCCTGACCACGAAAAAAATCCACATCCGCTCGATCATCCATGAACTGCTCTGGTTCATCAAAGGCGACACCAATATCCGCTATCTCAAGGAAAACGGCGTCTCCATCTGGGACGAATGGGCCGACGAAAACGGGGATCTGGGGCCGGTTTATGGGGCCCAGTGGCGGGCCTGGCCCGGTCCAGACCGCCCCATCGACCAGCTCGCCCAGGTCATTGAGCAAATCAAAACCTCTCCCGACAGCCGCCGTCACCTTGTCAGTGCATGGAATCCCGCCCAGATTGCCGGCATGGCCCTGCCCCCCTGTCATACCTTGTTTCAATTCTACGTCGATCAGGAGGAAGGCACTCTTTCCTGCCAACTGTATCAGCGCAGTGCCGATCTCTTCCTCGGTGTGCCCTTCAACATCGCTTCTTACGCCCTGCTCACGCTCATGATCGCCCAGGTTACCGGACTGAAACCCGGGGACTTTGTCCACACCTTCGGCGATCTCCATCTTTATCAAAACCATCTGGATCAGGTGCACGAGCAACTCCGCCGCGCGCCCCGCCTCTTGCCCATCATGCGTCTCAACCCGGCCGTCACCGATATCGACGCTTTCCGTTACGAGGACTTCACCCTCGAAGGCTACGACCCCCATCCCCCTATCAAAGCCCCGATAGCCGTCTGACCCATGCACCACCGGCCAAAACGTCCCTGCCGCACCAACTGAAAACTGAAAACTCTCCCCCTGAAAACTCCCCGCTTCATCGCCATCGCCGCCATGGCGTCCAACCGCATCATCGGCAAGGACGGGGCTTTGCCATGGCATCTGCCGGAAGACCTCAAATTTTTCCGCCGGACCACCACCGGCCACCCCATTCTGATGGGCCGCAAAACGTGGGAAAGCCTGGGCCGTCCCTTGCCCAACCGTCGGAACCTCATCCTGTCCCGCACCTTGCCTGCCCAGCCCAGCGCGGAAGTGCTGCGCCACCCGGATGATCTGGCCCCTCTCGGCCTCGAGGGGCCGGTCTACATCATCGGAGGAGCTGAGATCTATCAACTCCTGCTTCCGCGCACGGACGAAATTCTCCTCACCGTGCTGACGGATCCGGTGGAAGGAGACACCACCTTTCCCGCCTTCGAGCAGGACTTCCGACTTGAGGAAGTCCTGGATGAACTGCCCGGCCGGGCCCAGTGGCGGCGCTACGTGCGCTGCCAGGACTGAGGAGTTGAGAATTCGCCCGGCCCTGCCAGAATAGGCGGCCCATGACTTTTCCTGAATTGCTCCAGCAGCGCGTCGCTGCCGCCCTTGTTTCCCTTGGCCATGCCTTGCCGGACGGCTTTTCTGCGGCAGTGGACCAGGCAGCGGATCCGCGGTTCGGGGACTATCAAACCAATGCCGCCATGGTGCTCGCCAAGGCACTGAAAACCAATCCCCGCGCCCTCGCGGCTGAACTCGCCGCGGCCATCGACGTGACCGGTCTGAGTAGCCCGCCCACCGTGGCCGGGCCGGGCTTCATCAATTTTGCCATCACGCCGGACGCCCTGGCGGCCCGGCTCGAAGTGCTCCTCGCCGATGACAAACTGGGCACGGCCCCGGCCAGCCGGCCGCGCACCATCGTGATCGATTTCAGCGCTCCCAATGTGGCCAAACAGATGCACGTGGGCCACATCCGCAGCACCATCATCGGCGACTGCCTTGCCCGCATCGCCCGCTTCCTCGGGCACCAAGTCATTACCGATAACCACATTGGAGACTGGGGCACCCAATTTGGCATGGTGCTGTATGGCTGGAAACGGGATCTCAACGAGGACGCCCTCCTCCTGGATCCCATCCGCGAACTGCTGCGCCTCTACAAACAGGTCAACGCAGAGAGCAAAGCCCAGGAAGCCGAGCTGAAAGAGGGCGACCGGCCGGACACCCCGGTGCGCGATGCCTGCCGGGCCGAACTGGTCAAACTCCAGGCCGGCGACCCGGAAAACCGCGCCATCTGGCAACGCTGTGTGGATGTTTCCCTCGCCGGACTGGCCACGGTTTATAACAAACTGGACATCACCTTCGACCACTACCTCGGCGAGAGTTTTTACAATGACCGCCTGCCCTCTCTTGTGGCGGAACTGGAGGCCAGCGGTCTGGCCCGCGAAAGTGACGGGGCCCTCTGCATCTTCATGGATGATGCGGCCGACTCTGTGCCCTTTATCATCCGGAAGCGCGACGGCGGATATGGTTATGCCACCACCGACCTCGCCACTGTAGAACACCGGCTCCGGGTTTGGCAGGCAGATGCCGTTTGGTATGTGGTCGGAGCCCCCCAGGACCTGCACTTTAGACAACTCTTCGACGCGACCCGCCGCTGGGGCTTCGACGCCGACCTGCAGCACATCGCCTTTGGCAGCATCCTCGGGCCGGATGGCACCATGATGAAAACCCGCAGCGGCGAAAGTGTGGGCCTGATGGAAGTCCTCGAAGAAGCCGAGGAACGCGCCCTCGCGGTCGTTCAGGAAAAAAACCCTGACCTGTGCGGCGATGAGAAAGCCGATATCGCCCGCGCCGTGGGCATCGGAGCCGTCAAATATCTGGAACTCAGCCAGCACCGCCTGACGGATTACAAATTCTCATGGGACAAGATGCTGGCCTTCCAGGGCAACACCGCGCCCTATCTGCAATACAGTTACGTCCGCACCCGCTCCATCTTCCGCAAACTGGAAGGGACCGGGGATGACCCAACCACGGTGGAAACAGGCGGACAGAATGTCCGCCCTCCTCAGGGAGCCGCTTTTTTTGCGGGACCCTATCAAATTACGGAAGATGCCGAGCGCTGGCTGGCCCTGACGCTTTCCCGTTTCGCCGAAATCGTTCCCGCCGTGCTGGAGGACTTCCGCCCGAACCTGCTGGCTACCTATCTTTTCACGGTGGCCCAGGCGTTTCACAGTTTCTTCGAGGCCTGCCCGGTTCTGCGGGCCGAAGGCCAGGTCCGCTCCACCCGCCTGGCCCTCTGCGAGGCCACCTCCCGCACCCTGAAAACCGGCCTCGGTCTGATGGGCATCCGCACCACCGAACGCATGTAATCCGTGGGGAAACCTGCCTGCCCCAAAATGAAGCCCGGTTGCCACATCAAGCTCAAACAAAACCCCGCGCCAAATCTGCGGCGAACCCGCTTTGGAGTGCGCGCGGCTTGCCGCCGCTTTTGCCCAGGCAGCTTGCTGCCGTTAAACGGACGCGGCCCCAAACCCGGCGGGGACCTGTTCCCATCCGCGAGCCGTTCAGCGGCGGCGGTGGTCCCGCCCCGCCGGCAAGCCGGCCTCCCTCAAAGCGGCGGAGGGCCGCCGCGTTCCAAATTTTCGCGGACCTGTCGAATGTTAGGCATGCTGGCGTTTTTCGCGGGAATCCCGCTGGCTCCGGCCACCCAGGTCGATTGGACCGGCGTGGCTTTTTCCACCAATGTGACCAGCACCGGCCAGGCGTGGGACGACACGTGGGTGGGAGAACTGGGCTCGTTCACCCCCGGCTTCACGCCCACTGCCGCCAACACCGCGTCGTGGGCGGCGGCATGGCAGGCGGCCTCCCGCAGCGTCTACCAGCCCACCACGCGTTATTTTGGAGGCAGTTTTGTCTACCAAACCAACCCTGCGCCCTTTCCTGCCGGAGCAAGGGCCTGGATGTGGCTATTCAATCCGCATGCCCCGCAGGGCGAATGGATTCTCCTGACGAATCCAGCCTGGACCTGGCCGGCCGGTTCCCCTTTTGATCCCTTTCCGGTCACTTGGACTTCAGCAGACGCCAGCCAGGCTGTCGTCGGCCTGATTCCCGGCCCATCCGGCAACTTGACCTCCGCCGCCGTGCTCAACAGCCCGCTGCCGGCCCTGTCCTTTGCGGCGTGGCAATCCCTCTACTTCACGCCCGCAGAAACCGCCAACCCCGCCATTTCCGGCCCGGAAGCAGATCCGGACGAGGACGGGGCCGCCAACCTCGCCGAATACGCTGCGGGCACCCTGCCCCGCCGCGCCAGCTCCTTCCCCCGGCCCGTGGACAGTTTCCTCCATCCGGAAAACGGCCTGGCGTATGGAGCCGCCCGGTTATACCGCAGCACCCGGTCCGCCGGCTTCTCCTGGCAGGCCCAGGCCGGCCACGATTTGTCAGGCTGGACCGGCGGAACGGTCACCCTCACCCTGCAACCATGGGAATGGACGGTGCGGCACAGCGAACCCGTAAGCGCCGCGCCTGTGGGTTTCCTGCGGTTCCGTTTGAGCCCCTGAAGACCGGCAGACCCGGACCGCACCTCCAATGTCCGGGGAGGCCTAACTCATAGACTCCCATGGTTACGGCTTTTGTCAGTCCCACGGCGGAAGCTTGGCTTCGAGCTTCTGACGGTCGGAGGCCGAAACCGGAGAATTCTCCAAGGCCTGCCACATTTCCTGACGGGACCTAAACCGCTTGGCTCTCGACCAGACCAAGCGGAGGCTGTTAAGGCGCATCGGTTCATTCGTGATTTTGGCGGACCAAGCGAGGGCGGCCTCCATGTCCTTCGACGCCGCAAACATGCAGAAAGAATTGATGGCGTTATCCAAGTGTGGACCCGGCTCCTGCCGGTTCAGCCACTCGCCGCAGCCATTGAGGTCTTTTCTGGACCAGGTTGAAACCACTCGATAATAATTGCGATGGGCCGGTTGGGAAGCGCCAACCTCCGCCATATACCAATCCGCGACGATGGGGGGATCTTCCTTCTGCATTCGGCTTTCGAGCACTCCACTCAAAATAGCGGCTTTAGCCGCTCCCGTGATTCCCTCACCTTGAATCCACGCCATGGTTTGATCCAGTT
This sequence comes from Verrucomicrobiales bacterium, assembly GCA_038210825.1. Classification (GTDB taxonomy): domain Bacteria; phylum Verrucomicrobiota; class Verrucomicrobiia; order Verrucomicrobiales; family V1-33; genus CAIZWU01. Next base: position 120,091 of record JBBQWG010000004.1, on the reverse strand, counting down.
TTCCCGGTTCGGAGAAATCCATTTTCCCGAAAATGCCTGGCAACCCGTTCCACAGAATATTCGGATCCAAATTTTCGGGCTTCAGCAATTCCCGGATCAGAGCATCCCTCAGGTGCGCCGTGCTGCTCAGAGCTTCGCAAAGCATGCTGGTGGCTCCATGGGGTCCGAGCCTATCATGATTTTGGTTATGATCCTCCGACAAACTCCGCAGCTTTGCGAATGCCAAGGGCAGGTCTATTTTGCCCAATTCCGCAATAATGGACTCCAGTCCATTGCTGCCGAATTCGTCCTCGGAGAGGCATTCCTCCCATTTGCGGAGGGCCCCGTGGGGGTCGCGTTTTGCCCACTGCGCCATAAAAGTGGAGACCCGCATGTTCCTGCCCAGATTGGAGCGTTGCTTGAGCAGTTTCGCGAAGGCGGGCTCGGGATCCCGTATAGCCAGGCCAATAATAGCTTGATCATAAAGGAAATTCCCGGTGCCCCTTGGCCAGGATTCCGCAATTTTAACTACTTCGTTCAATTCAACTGCGGAAAGACTATGGAGTTCCACCAGAAGCCGCGGGCTCATGACGCCTTCACTTTGGATGAGCAGCGCAATCCGGTGTTTTAGACTCAACGTTTTTGGGGGGATCCGGGATTGGGGCAACTCAGGCGGTGCCGCGGGCGCGGGATCCTCTCCGGAAAAGGCACCCGGCACGCTGTGTTTTCCGGTCCAATACCCGGTGACCACGGCCGCCAAGGAAATCCCCAGCAGCCGCCCCCCGCGCCGGATCAAACGCCAGAAGAAAAAGAAGCAGCCTTTCATTTGGGATAAGTGGAAAGTTTTTTCTGGAATTCTTCCTTCGCCAAATCCCGCATGGGACCGGGCGGATTCTGCAGGAGGATCCGGGTGGCCAGCAACGGATGGTTTTCGAGCAGTTTTGCGGCGATTTTCATCCGCACCATGAATGCTTCCTTGGCATCCGTGAGCGGCATATCCTTGGTCCAGGACACGGCGGCTTCGGGATCAGACTGAACGAGGATGCGGCCGGTGCGCCAGAGAAGTGAGGCGCGGATCCGCTCGTCGGGCACGTCGCTGATGCGTGCGTAAAGCTCCGGACGGGCCGCCGGTTCGGTGACGCAGCGGGAGAGAAGATCGGCCGCCGCTTGGAATTCGTCATCCTGCACCAGGTGAAGCTGTGGCCAAAGGTTTTCCAATTGCTCCGGAAGGTAGCCCCTCAGGATGGCGTGATGAATCCCAAATCCATCGGCGCGGTCATGAAGGTCCGTGTGCTCCAGCCACCAGGCGCGGGCAGCCAGGGCATCCTGCGCCGCCCAGGTGGCGATGGCGCTTTGCAGGCAGGGAGAAAAGGCGTTGGCTCCCTGAATATTGGTCAGCACCCAGACCACTGCCTCGTCCGCTTTTACCACTGGCTTCCAGCGGCTCAGCAGGAGCGGAACCATGGCGGAGCCGATGGATTCCTCGTCCAAGCTGTTGCCTAACAAAAACAGGGCAGCGGGAACTTCTTCGGGCAGGACTTCCTCCAGGAGAATCTCGGCCCGCGCGGCTCCGGCGGGATCGTTTTCGTCGCGGTAGTGCGCGGCGGCTTGGGCCACCAACTCCGCCAGCGATCTCCGGGCGGGGGCGGGTGGGAGAGGAGGAGAGTTCGCCAAATGATTTTTTAAGGCATCAAGGGCCGCTGCAGTATCCGCCGCCAAGGTGCGGCGCGCCTGGTTTTCCTTCGCAATCGCGCGGCCTTTGGCAAATCCCACGCCTCCCAGCACCGCAACAAAGGTGCCTGTCAGCAAGCCGCCCGCGAACTTCATCTTCCCAAACGATAACATCTCCTTTGCCCGCCATGCCCACACGGATGAAGCCGAGGCCCCGGGCAGACCCGCCAGCACCTGCGCCGCCAACTGTCCCGCTGCTCCCGAACCCGCTGCAGAAACGGGCTGGGACAAGGTGCCCAGACCCGCGGTCAGCACCCCGCCGGACACCGTCACGCGGCGTTTCCCCAGCCAACGACTCAGCTTCACAAAGGCCCGCGAGGCCCGGCGCTGCACCGCGGCTTCCGTGCTGGAGCGGGCCACCGCGATTTCCTGATAGGTGAGCCCCTGCCAGAAATGCGCCAGGAGGATTTGCCGGTCCTCTTCCGCCAGACGCGTCAGGCCTTCGTCCACTAAGGGAAGCGCTTCCGTCCATGTTTCCGCGCCCGGCATCCCGGTCAGGAGCATGTGGTTCTCATAACGTTTCATGATCCGGCCCCGCTTTTCCTCACGGCGTTTGAGATTGGCGGAAACCAGCACCGCCGTCCGGTGCAACCACCCCGCCAAGCCCGTGCCCGCATAAAGTCTCCCCGCATTTTTCGCCAGGAGGACAAACACCTGCTGCGCCGCCTCCCGCGCCAACTCCACGTCCCCCGTGCGCCGCAACGCCACCCCCTGCACCAGTCCGGCATGTCGTTCGACCAGCAGACGGAACGCATTTTCATCGTCCCGCCGGCGGTAGTCGCGGAGGAGTTCGGCATCGGATTTCATGGCACACATTTCCTGATACTGTCTCCCAACTGCACGGGGCAGACAAAAATTGCAGCAAATTTGCCGCAGGCAAATCGGGGGAGCACACGCGCCCCGCGTGTCGTTTTTCGCGCCCCCGCGGAAAACTTTAAACCATCCGCACAGCGGTAGTTTTTTCGGCGCACGTTTTTTCCTCACGTTTTTGCCCGCGCACTGTTGTTGATTGGCGGCTGCGCTGGTTGGTTGCAGGTGCCCTGCGGGGGCGCAGGGCACGACAGGCGGAGCGCGTGTGCTCCCCCATAATGAAAAAAACCGGCACCCTTTCGGATGCCGGTTTTTGGGAGGGGAGGCTATTTGGGAAAGCACGGACCTGAGCCCCGTTCTCCCTTCAAGTTTTAGTAGCGGTAGTGGTCGGACTTGTAAGGGCCTTCCTTCGGCACGCCGAGGTAGGCGGCCTGGTCGTCGGTGAGGGTGGTTAGCTTGACCCCAATTTTCTCGAGGTGCAGGCGGGCCACTTCCTCGTCGAGTTCCTTGCTGAGGCGATAGACGCCGGGTTTGTATTCGTCCTTCTTTTTCCACAGATCGAGCTGGGCGAGGGCCTGGTTGGTGAAGCTGGCGCTCATAACGAAGGCGGGGTGGCCGGTGGCGCAGCCGAGGTTCATCAGGCGGCCTTCGGCGAGCAGGTAGATGCTGCGGTCGCCGGGGACATCGTAGCGGTCATACTGGGGCTTGATGTTGATGCGGGTGACGCCTTTTTCGTTGTTCAGCTTGTCGACCTGGATTTCGTTGTCGAAGTGGCCGATGTTGGCGACGATGGCCTGGTCCTTCATGTTGAGCATGTGCTTCAAGGTGATGACGTCCTTGTTGCCGGTGGTGGTGACGTAGATGTCAGCGATGCCGAGGGTGTCCTCCACGGTCTTGACTTCAAACCCTTCCATGGCGGCCTGCAGGGCATTGATAGGGTCGATTTCCGTGACAATGACCCGGGCACCGAAACCGCGCAGGGAGTGGGCAGTGCCTTTGCCGACATCGCCGTAGCCGCAGACGCAGGCAACCTTGCCGGCAATCATGACATCGGTGGCACGCTTCAGGCCGTCCGCGCAGGACTCGCGGCAGCCGTAGAGGTTGTCGAATTTCGACTTGGTGACAGAGTCGTTGACATTGATGGCAGGGACGAGAAGCTGGCCGGCTTCCATCATCTGATAGAGGCGGTGCACCCCGGTGGTGGTCTCTTCGGAAACTCCTTTCCAGTCCTTCACGATGGCGTGGAAGATGCCTGGCTCTTCGGTGTGGACTTTCTTGAGGAGATCTTTGATGACCTGCTCCTCGTGGTTGCCGCTGGGGGTGTTGACCCAGTCGCTTCCATTTTCGAGTTCGTAGCCTTTGTGGATGAAGAGTGTGGCATCGCCACCGTCATCAATGATGAGCTGCGGTCCGGGGGCGTCGATGTGGCGGATGGCTTTCCAGGTGCAATCCCAGTATTCTTCGAGGGACTCGCCTTTCCAGGCAAAAACAGGAATGCCGGCGGCAGCGATGGCGGCGGCGGCGTGGTCCTGGGTGGAGAAGATGTTGCAGGACGCCCAGCGCACATTGGCCCCAAGTTCGACCATGGTTTCGATAAGCACCGCAGTCTCGATAGTCATGTGGAGGGAACCGGTGACACGGACCCCTTTGAGAGGTTTGTCCTCGCCGTATTTGGCGCGGATGGCCATCAGGCCAGGCATTTCATGCTCAGCGATGTCGAGGGTTTTCCGGCCCCAGGGGGCGAGGGAGATGTCGGCGACTTTGTAGTCGGTGAAGGCAGCGGTAGCAGTGCTCATGGGTGTGGTTTGGGTGAAGTTCAGAAAACGTATGAACGCATCATGATACGTTGATATGTTCGCTCACGGATGCCGGGAGTCAAAGGGGAATTTTTTGATGGAGAGAAGGGACTCAAAGGACGAAAATGACCGCCGTATGGGGTGCGCTTCAGTCGTTTTTGTCCTTTTCGTCCTTTTCGTCCCTCTGGTCTCTTTGGTCCTTTGCCCGGTGGTTCAGCCTCGCGCGCGTCATTCGTTCCCGCAGCCCGCCCTCTTTCAGGAAGACCTTTTCCAAGGCCTGCACCTGCCGGGTCAGGAGAAAGCAGGTCACTTTCACCAAACCCAGGAGCACATTTGCCGCGATTTCCGGATTTTCATTTTCGATTCCTTTACGGAAAGTGGCATAGGTGGCTCCTGGGGTGCGGTTGAGTTCCCGCAGGCGTTTTCCGTAGGGGTGGGCGGCATCCCAGACGGGGAGCTGGCGGGTTCGCAGGAAATCCTGGTAGTCTTCCTGGAGTTCTTTCAGACTGGCTAATGCCACATTGGTGAGTTTGACCTCCATCTCCTTGGACAACCCGGAAGCAGCGCTGCCTTCCACGATATTCTGCTTTCCGGAACGCGCGGCTTGGATCATTTGGTCCACGGTCCGGTCGCCATAGGCGGGCAGCCACTTTTTGGTGAATAATACTGTGCCGTCGTAAACGATGACGGATTTTTGGTAGGAAAGCAGCTTTTCATACCCCCCGTGCGGCAGAATGAATCCGTCTTCTGGAGTGGACATGGGAGAAGGGACCAAAGAGACTCAAAGGACGTAAAGGACAGCCGCACTCCCCGCAAGATATTTGTCCCTTTCGTCCTTTGAGTCCTTTGAGTCCTTTTGGTCCTTTGAGTCCTTTTGGTCCTTTTCGTCCCTTTTGTCCTTTTCGCCCGTTAGAACCCCGCTGCACTCCCTCCGGCGCGCGGGTCCGCAGCACCACTGAAACTCCCATCCGGAAGCCTCACGACGGCTTGGCTGACGCCGATGTTATCGACGACGGTCAGCTGATGCCCCCGTTGTTGGAGTTCACGGCGGATTCCGGAAGGGACGGATTTTTCAATGCGCAGCACGTCGGGTTGCCACTGATGATGGAAGCGCGGAGCCGCCAGCGCTTCCTGCGGGGCCAGGCCGAAGTCGAGCACACGGACCACGCCAAGCAGGACCTGGGTAATGATAGTCGGCCCGCCCGCCGCGCCGATCACCAGCACCGGCTGGCCGTCCTTTTGGATGATCGTCGGGCTCATGCTGGAGAGCGGGCGTTTGCCGGGGGCCACCGCGTTGGCTTCGCCGCCAAGCAGGCCGAAGACATTGGGCACGCCCGGCTGAATAGAGAAGTCGTCCATCTCATTGTTCAGAATCACGCCGGTGCCCGGGATGGTGACGAAGCTGCCCCAGGTGTAGTTTATCGTGGCCGTGCAGGCCACGGCCCAGCCGTCGGAATCGATCACCGAAAAGTGGGTGGTGTGTTTTTCGAAAACATCGCGGCCGGCGGCGGGCGGATTGCCATGGGAGGGCACCGGCGTGGCCTTGTCAGGATCAATTTTGGCAGCGAGGTCGCGGGCGTAGGCGGGATCTGTCAGTCCACGTGGCACTGGGGTGAAATCCGGATCGCCGAGCCAAAAGGCGCGGTCAGCGAAGGCGGGTTTCATTGCCTCCGTGAGAGTGTGGATGAATGCGGGCGTGCCATCGCCCATGGCCTTCAAATCGAAGCTTTCCAACTGATTGAGAATTTGCGCCACATGCACCCCGCCGGAGCTGGGCGGGGGGAAGCCGATCACTTCGTGCCCCCGGTAGGCGGTGCGCAGGGGGGTGCGGTTTTTGACCTGATAGGCGGCAAAATCCTCTGCGGTCATGATGCCTCCGTTTTCCTTCATCCACCGACCGGTTTTTTCGGCGAAGGGGCCGCGGTAAAACCAATCCACCCCCTCCCGGGCGATGGAGCGGTATGTTGCGGCGAGATCCGGGAGCCGGCGTTTTCCATCCGTGACCGGGGCGAGCAGGATCGCGGCAGTGTCAGGGTATTTTTCGATCACGCGGCGCCATTGTTTCACCCGGCCGGCAAAACCCGGCTCCGGCGGGAATCCGTTCGCGGCGGTCTGCGCCGCATGATCGAAGGCGCGGGCCAGCGGCAATTTACCGCAGGAGCGGGCGGCCTCATCCAGCGCGGCCAGCCAACCGGGCACTCCGGCGGCGAGAGGACCTTCCTGCGAAAGCTTCGGCAAGGCCTTGCCGTCCCTGACAAACATGTCGCGCGTCGCGGCGGCGGGGGCTTTCTCACGGCCATCAATCGGGAGAAAGGTGCCATCGGGTTTGCGGATCAGAAGAAAACAACCACCGCCAATGCCGGAGTTGTGACCATCCACTACTCCCAGCATGGCCGCCGCGGCGATGGCTCCGTCCACGGCGTTGCCACCGGATTTCATGGCCTCAAGGGCAGCCTCTGTGGCGAGGGGATGAACCGTCGCAGCAAAGCCGTGTTCGGCTGCGGCCAATGGCCCGGCGAAGCAAAAAAGGAAAGTGGTGATGGCAACAGTTCGCATGGAATGACCATGAACCCCGGGGGCAGGAAGCGCCACGTCATCTTTTGAAACAAAAGGGCGGCTTCCCGACCATTGACTTGGTGACTGGGGAAACTTCATTGGCAGAGAGGATCCGGATGTTCTAGAAGAGGGCATGATGTTGTGGAATCGTTTCCGGAAGTGGCCGCTGGGCGTCGTCGCAGGGTGGATGGCATGGCTGGCTCTGGCCGGCATTCTGATGGTCACCGCCGGCAAGCGGCACGGTCTGGCCGCGTGGTGGCAGGCGGACCGGGGGAAACTGGTGGACCTTGTGGAAAGCTCATGGTGGTGGGGAGGCATCGCCGTGGCCGTGTTGGGATTGGTTTTGTTGGGGTCGGCCCGCTGGTGGGCGCGGCCATGGCCGGCGGTGGCACCGGGGTCGGCCGGGCGCGCGCCCCGATGGCTGCTGCTGGCGGTGGGCCTGCTCATGCTGGCAGGAGTAGCGGTGCGGGCCCCGCGTTTGGGCCTGAGCCTTTACAATGATGAATGTCACGTCTTCCGGGCTCAACTGGCGGGGGAAGTGCCCCGGGCTCACTGGGGAAATCCTGACAAATTCCGGCCGGTCAAGTGGCTCTCCACATTCTATGAAAACCGGGCCGGAAACAACGCCATGCCGTTTTCCATCCTTGCCCGGCTGAGTTACGACACCTGGCGGGCTCGCACGGGCGCGCCGCCCGGCCGGGTCAACGAGACGGCTCTCCGCCTGCCGGTGCTGGTGTGCGGTGTGCTTTCAATAGGAGCCATGGCATGGTTGGGATGGCGGTTGGGGGGCCCGGGCATGGCGCTGCTGGCGGCCCTGCTGACCACCTTCCATCCATGGCACATGCGATACAGCGTGGAAGCGCGGGGTTATGGCATCCTGATGCTGTTGTTGCCCCTGGCCTTTGTGGCTTTGGACTCGGCGCTGCGGTCCGGGCGGTGGCGGCATTGGATGCTTTTTGGCGTCATGCAGTATCTGGTGCTGGCGTGCTGGTTTGGCTCGTCGTGGTTATTATTGGCGGTGCATTTGTTCCTCGCCGGATGGGCGGCATGGCCCGCCGTTCCCGTTGGTGGAAAAGCCACCGGAGGATGGTCGCGGATCCGCTGGAATTTGCTGGTCCCCGCCGTGCTGAGCGGGCTTCTCGCCCTCGGGCTCTATCTGCAAATCAACCTCCCTCACTTTGTCCAACTCTCCAAAGCCCTCGCGGATCCGGGTTTTTACAAAAGCACGAATCCATTCCCCGCCGATTGGTTCCAGGATGTGGGTGGGTTTCTGGCTTTTGGCATCCCTGGCTTGCCGGTGGCATCAGAAGGTCTGGCACCGCCCTCGGTGGCGGGCCTGTGGACTGCAGGCCGGGGAGTGCTGCTGGCGGCGGGCGGCTTGTTATGGATCGCGGGTCTGCTGGCCGGAACGGTCCGGCTGGCTCGGATGGGGCTGGCGGCACCCACCGGACTGGCAATCGCGGCAGGCACGTTCGGCGGGGCCTTCCTGACATGGGCCTACTGCACCACCAAAGGCATTCTCTTTCTGAAATGGTATCCCTTGTTTCTCCTGCCAGGACTGCTGCTGCTCCTTGCTGCCGGACTCAATTGGCCGGGAAAGGGCCGCCGTTGGGCCGGCTGGTTCCTCGCCCTGCCCCTCCTGGCGGCATGGGCACCCGGCCTCAGCCACTACGCCCACCACAGCCGGCAAAACCTGCGCGGCGTGGTGGAAATGGCCCGCGGGGCACCCTATCCTCTGTCCTTGGGCAATCCCAACCAGAGTCTCTACGGAAATTCATGGTCGGAGTCCCCGATTTACGAGCCATCCGCCGTCACCTTGCCGGAAACCAGCGACCTCCACGCCCTGATGGATCAGGCCATCCGCGAAAACCGCCTCCTCCACGTCACTTATGGTTATGCGCCGCAGGCCCGGATCCACGCGGCCGGGATTCTCGCCCTGCTGGAAGATCCCGCCCGCTTCCGCCGGGTGGCCGTATTCCCCGGTCTGGATGAACCGTCCACCACCCAATATCTCTATCAATTCATTCCGACAGCCCGGGCCGGCCCCCCGCAGGCAGCCACCCCCTGACGAAAGGAGACCGGCTTATTCCTTGTTCTTCAACTGCGGGAAGAGGACCACATCCCGGATGCTTTCGCTGCCGGTCAGCATCATCACGAGGCGGTCGATCCCGATCCCGATGCCCCCCGCAGGCGGCATGCCGTGCTCAAGGGCGAGGAGGAAATCCTCATCCAGCTTTTGCGTTTCCTCGCCGGCCTGATGTTCCAGACGGGCGCGTTGCACCACCGGATCATTCAACTCCGAATACCCCGGACTGACTTCCACGCCGTTGATGATCAATTCGTAAACATCCACGATGGTCCCGTCCGCCTTGTTTTGTTTGGCCAAGGGCACCAGTTCGGTCGGCACGTGGGTCACAAAACACGGGTTGAATTGCTTTTCCTCGATCCTCTTCTCGAAGACCTGCTGGGTGACTTCGTAATCCTCCATGGCCGGGGAGATTTCGACTCCGATTTCCTGACATTTAGCCCGGCGTTGTTCCGGAGTGTAGTCCCACCACTGGGGGTCCACGCGGCGCAGCAAATCACGATAGGGCGTGCGTTGCCACGGCCGGCTCAGGTCGATGGTCCGGGTCAATTCCCCCTCTTCGTTTTTGTGCTCAATGAGAAGGGTGCCGCAGAACTTCATCGCGAGGTGGCAGACCAGTTCCTCTACCATGTCCGCCATGATCTCAAAGTCGCCGAAGGCCTGATAGGCTTCCAGCATGGTGAATTCCGGATTATGCCGGCGGCTGATGCCTTCGTTGCGGAAGTTCCGGTTCAGTTCAAACACCTTCGTGAACCCGCCGACGAGGAGGCGCTTCAAATACAGCTCCGGGGCGATGCGCAGGTAGAACGGCTGGCCGAGCGCATTGTGAAAGGTCTCGAATGGCCGCGCCGCCGCTCCACCGGCCACGTTTTGCAGCATTGGCGTCTCCACTTCAAGGTAATCGCGCTCTCCCAGCCAGACCCGGATTTCTGCCAGGATTTTGCTGCGCATCAGGAAGACCTCCCGGCTCCGCTGATTGGACATGAGGTCCAGATAACGCTGGCGGTATTTGATCTCGCGGTCCGCCACCCCGTGCCACTTGTCGGGCATCGGGCGCAGGGCCTTGGAGAGGACGGTCAGGGCTTCCACTTTGATGCTGGGCTCCTGGGTTTTGGTCAGGAATGTCACACCGGACACCCCCACCCAGTCGCCCAGATCGATGCATTCCTTGAACAGCGTGAAGGTTTCCTCCGGCACATTCTTCGCATTGAAGAAGCACTGGAAACGCCCGCCAATGTCCGCCACATCAAAGAAAATCGTCTTTCCCATGTCCCGCAGCGCCGTGATCCGGCCTGCCATGCGGACTGGCATCCCTTCCGCAAACACTTTCTGCAGCGCACCCGGGGCATGGGTGATATCAAATTTCCCGCCAAACGGCTCGGCCCCCAATTCCCGCATCTTCGCCAGCTTGTTGCGGCGGATCGCCAACAGTTCATTCTCATCAGGCACGTTGGCCGGGGCGGCATCAGTCGGGGCAGTCATGGGGTGCCAGACCTGCCACACCGGAGCCGGATTGCAAGAGGCGGGGGATAGAGGCCTTTCGCTTTACCCCGCCTCCGGAATCAATCACCTCGTCGGTGTAAAAATTCCCTTGGCCGCACCGAGTCCGGTCCCGGGCACCCTCCGGGCCGGTGAATCCGGGGGTGGCAAACGACCTGCAGGTCTTTATTGCCCGCAGCGCGGGCAGAGGTTACTGGTGGCCGCATGATCAAGCGCTCCCGACCCCGCTGGAAATTGTTATTGGTGCTGCTCGCCCTCCCTTGGATCGGAGTGCTTCTGCTGGTTGGGCTGCCTTCCATGGACCACTACAGCCATACCCACACCGTCGCCGTCATGGGTGCGGTGCTGGCCTCGCTGGTGTTGGCTATGGTGTGGTTGCTGGGCATGAGCGGCCTGAAATGGGCTCAACGCGGCAAAGGATTGGTGCTCCTTCTCGCTCTCGCCGGCGTCTTTGCCGGCCTGGTGCGGAAGGATGGACACATGGGCGATTTTCTGCCACAACTCTCATGGCGCTGGCAGCCCAAACCGGGCGAAGCAGCGATGGCTCCCCTTGAGGTCGCAGCCCGCGCCGGGGAGGCGATCCCTTTCACCACGGACCAACCAGGCGATTCTCCCCGCTTTCTCGGATCCGATGGCCTGAACTGGCAGCCCGCCGATGCTCTCGCCCCGGACTGGCACGCGGCGGCTCCAAAGGAACTCTGGCGGCGGCCCCTCGGTCTGGGCTGGAGCGGCTTCATTGTGGCCGGAGAATTTGCTATCACCCAGGAACAACGCGGCGATGAGGAGCTGACCGTGGCCTACCGCCTGACGACCGGCGAGCCGCTCTGGCAACATGCGGAGAAGGCCCGCTTTGAGGAATCCATGGGCGGCATCGGCCCGCGCGCCACGCCCACTGCCCACGACGGAAAAGTTTATGCGCTCGGAGCCACCGGCATTCTTACCTGTCTGGACGGCACCACCGGAGCCCTGATCTGGAGGCGTGATACTCTGATCGAAGCCGGCCACGAAAACTTGATGTGGGCGAAAAGTTCCAGCCCGCTCATCGCCGGTGACAAGGTCATCATTACTCTGGGCAAAGGCCCGCAAACTCTAGCCGCCTACTCCGCGGCCACCGGTGAACCCGCCTGGCGCGGCGGCCCGGCAAACAGCGGCTACAGCTCCCCGGTGCTGGTCACCGTGGACGGCAAACCCCAAATCCTGACGCTTTTTGCCAACAGCGCCGGAGCCTATGATCCCGCTACCGGAGCCGAAATCTGGTCGTGGACGGACGGTTTCAAAGCTGCCTCCGCCAACGTGGCGAACCCCGTCTTTCTCGCGCCCGACCAGGCTCTCGTCGCCTTGGGATATGGCGTTGGCTCCACCCTCCTCAGAACCGCCCCCGGCACCCCCCCGGAAATCCTCTGGCAGAGTCTGAAGATGAAACCAAAATTCACCAATCTTGTGGTGCGCGGCACCCATGCCTGGGGCCTCGACGAAGGCCGCCTTTCCTGCCTGGAACTGGCCACCGGCAAACAAATCTGGCGCGGCTCCAGCTACGGCCACGGCCAAATGCTGGGCGCCGGCAGCGCCCTCGTGATCCAAAGCGAGCGCGGCGAAGTCGTCGTCGCTGAAGCCAACCTCACCGGAGAAAATATCCTCACCCGCTTCCCCGCCCTGACCAGCAAAACCTGGAACCAGCCCTGCCTCGCCGGCACCCACCTTCTGGTTAGAAACGACCGCGAAGCCATCTGCTTCGAACTGAAAGGAAACTAGCCTTCCTGGGCAGCCGCCCCAATGGATCGTGGCTGGGCGGGAGGTGCAAATCAGCATGATTTTGGCGCGGTTTGGTAAATTTGGCCGTATCGGTCGATCCTGCCGTCCCTAGGCCACTTTCCTGTAGACCGCATCCAGAGAGAAGACGAGACCGCAGGCCGCCTTTTTCGCGGTCCCCTCCGACATCCCAGAACCGGCGTGCCCCAGAGTGTTATTTTCCTATCTAAAATGATTGACAGGCCAGGGAGTCTGCGGGAATGATGTCAGGATGAAGACGGCTTCCCGCGAATGGTTGATCCGCTGTTCATTGCTGTTGGCCGGGTTCGCGGCCGGCTGGGCGGTTTTCCAGTCCTCCGCCCCAGGGAGCGATCCTGCTACCGCCGCAGTCGGCCGAGCCCCGGTCGGCGGCACCCCTTTCACTGGCACTGGTCCAGCAAATACGCCAAACCAAAAAAGCCGTCAGGCGTCTGGCCCGGCGGCGGCCACTTCCGGAAATGGCAGCGTGCGGGAACGGTTCGAAGCCGGGATGCGGCTGCCGAATCCCCGCCGCCGGCTGACTGCTTTTCTGCGCCAGTTGGACACTCTGACCGCTGCCGAGGCCCCGGCCCTGCAGCAGTTGATCCATGATCTGAACCGCGAGGGCCTGCAGCTTCCTGCCGAATGGCAAGCCTTCATTGAGCGCTGGGGTGAATTGGACGGCGCGGCGGCGGCGGCGCATGCCCTGACCAAAACCGGGGAACGCTGGGTCGGCAGCGGCCTGAGAACCATTCTGTCAGGCTGGGCCTCCCAGGATCCCGCTGCGGCCGCCGCGTGGTTGAACGCCCATGGGGACAATCCCTACTTTGACCAGGCTCTGGAAGGCATGATTACGGGCATGGCGGAAACCGATCCCCTCGCCGCCACCCAGGTCGCGCTCTCCTCCCTGCCGGAAGGCAATCGGCCGATGGCCAGCAGCCTGATGGAACAATTGGCCGAAACCGTGGTGCGGAGCGGGAAAAATCCCGCCATGCTGGAATGGTTTGAGGAGCTGCCTGTCGATGCCAACGGCATCGGCATCAAAAACGCCGCCTTTGGCCATGTTTGGTGGAGGCTTCAGGCGGCTAGCCTGGACGAAGCCGCCGCCTGGCTGACCACCAACGCCAGCCAGCCATGGCGCAATGACCGCCAGTACGGCGAAACCACCGCGATCATGGCGCAGAAAGACCCGGTCGCGGCCCTCGACTGGGCGGGATCCCTGCCCCCTTCCCCCGTAGATGGCCGCTGGCCGGGAGTCAATTCCACCCTGCGGGACTGGCACGCCCGCGACCCCGCCGCCGCCACCGCCTACGTCGAGGCCCAGCCGGCCACTCCCTTCGGCGATTATGTCAGGCAATCCCACGCCGGTGCGCTGAATCCGCCCCCGCAGGATTCACGTTAGATGTGCCCAGTATTGACCATCCTTTTTAACCGCGAATGAACGCGAATAAACGCGAATGGATTCTCTAATCGTCACAGGAAAGATTGTTTCCACCATGATGGATTCGCGTTCATTCGCGTTCATTCGCGGTTGAATCTGTTGCCAGAACTACCCGTTTCACTTCGAGTTTGGCGTGTTTGAAATTGATGATGAGGCCGAGCGGCAGGCTGGTGACACGGAGATAGCTGAGCATTTGCGCCAGCTCATGGTCCGTGATCCTGTCGATGGTTTTGGTGTCCACGATAATATTACCGTGCAGAATTAGGTCGGGGATGAACTCGCCGACGCGGCAGCCTTTGTAGTCGACCGGAAACCGGGGCTGCTGATCGAAGGGAATATGGCGGAGGCGGCATTCCACCACCAACGCGTTTTAATAAACCTTCTCGTTCAAGCCGTTTCCGAGGGTGTTGAGCACCTCCATGGCGGCTCCGGTAATGGCGTAAACCTCGTCCTTGAAGAGCAGCGGCTTGAGGAAGAAGGCCATGGCTTTAACCGCTAATGAACGCGAATCCATCGGGCAGGAAAAGAAATTTGTTGGATATTCCAAGGAATACATTCGCGTTCATTCGCGTTCATTCGCGGTTAGATCCGCTTATTTTTTCTTCTGGGCTTGGGTGAACCAGTCGTTGCCGCCGCCGAAGGGGTTGCCCATGCCGGTGCCGATGGCGCCGCTTTGCGGGCGGGGGCCGGGGCGTGGAGTTCCTCCTTGGCCGCCGGGGCCGCCGGGACGGGCGGCGCTCCCAGGGCCAGCGGGGCTGCCGGATTTTTTCTCAAAGTCCGGTTTGGCCTTCATGCTGAGGGAGATGCGGTTCCGGGGCAGGTCCACTTCCATGACGGTGACCTGGACGGGCTGGCCGACTTTGACGACTTCGCTGGCGTCCTTGATGAAGTGGTCGGCGAGCTGGCTGACGTGGATGAGTCCGTCCTGATGGACGCCGATGTCACAGAAGGCCCCAAAGGCGGCGACGTTGGTGATGATGCCGGGGAGCTTCATGCCGACCTTGAGATCGGTGGGTTTGTCCACGCCTTCGGCAAAGGCAAAGGCTTCAAACTTCTGGCGCGGGTCGCGGCCGGGTTTGGCCAGTTCGGCGACGATATCGGTCAGGGTGGGAAGACCGACATCCGGGGTAACGTAGCATTGCAGTTTGATGGCGGACCGTTTCTTTTCGTCCTTGATGAGATCGGTGACGGTGCAGCCGGCGTCGGCGGCCATTTTTTCAACTAACGGGTAGCGCTCGGGGTGGACGGCGCTGGAATCCAGAGGGTGGCTGGCTCCCCGGATGCGGAGGAAGCCGGCAGCCTGCTCGAAAGCCTTGTCGCCGAGGCGGGGGACTTTTTTGAGTTCGGCCCGTGACTGGAACGGACCGTTGGCATGGCGGAAGCTAACAATATTTTCGGCGATGCCGCTGTTGAGGCCGGCGACGTAGCTGAGGAGCTGTTTGGAGGCGGTGTTGAGTTCCACCCCGACGCGGTTCACGCAGCTTTGCACACAATCATCGAGGGTGTTTTTCAACAAATTCTGCTCCACGTCGTGCTGGTATTGACCGACGCCGATGGATTTGGGATCGATCTTCACCAGTTCTGCCAGGGGATCCATGAGACGGCGGCCGATGGAGACGGCCCCCCTGACGGTGAGATCCTGGTCCGGGAATTCCTCACGGGCGGCGTCACTGGCGCTGTAGATGGAGGCTCCGCTTTCGTTGACCATGACAATGGTGATGGCGGCGGGGAGCTTGAGCTTGCGGAGGAAAGCCTCGGTTTCCCGTCCGGCGGTACCGTTGCCAATGGCGATGGCTTCGATCTTGTGTTTTTCGATTAGGGTCAGGACGGTGCGGGCGGCTTCGACCATTTGGGCCTGGCTGCCGGCGGTGGGGTAGATGACATCGTTATGCAATAGCTTGCCCTGGGCATCGAGCACCACAGTCTTGCAGCCGGTGCGGAAGCCGGGATCGATGGCCAGGGTGCGCTTTTCCCCCAACGGCGCGGCGAGGAGGAGTTCGCGCAGGTTTTCGGAGAAGACCCGCGATGCCTCCAAGTCGGCTTTTTTCTTGGAATTCAGGCGGAGTTCCGTCTCCATTCCGGGGAAGAGGAGGCGCTTGCAGCCGTCGGTAATGGCGAGGGAGATCTGATCGGCGGCGGGTCCGTGGCCGGTGAGGAAGAGGCGCCTGGCAGCCTCGAAACCGCGGTCTTCCGGAATGGTGACGCGGAGCATCAAAAAGCCCTCCTTTTCACCCCGGCGCATGGCAAGCAGGCGGTGGCTGGGAACGGCTTTGAGAGGCTCCGACCAATCGAAGTAATCGCGGAACTTGGCGGCGGCTTCGTCGGTTTCCTTGCCCATCAGGACTTTGCTGGCGAGGGTGGATTCCTCTTCGTAGATTTTGCGGACGGCAGCGCGGACCGCAGCGTCATCGCTCAGGCGCTCCGAGAGGATATCGCGGGCTCCGGACAACGCTTCGGCAGCGTCCTTGACTTTGAGTTCGTCCTCCACCCCTTCGGTTTTGATGAACTTGGCGGCCTCGGCCTCAGGGTCGCAGGAACGCTCGGCCTGGACGGCGAGGAGCCATTCCGCGAGGGGTTCGAGACCTTTCTCCCTGGCGATGGTGGCGCGGGTGCGGCGCTTGGGGCGGTAGGGGGCAAAGATGTCCTCCAGCCGCGCCATGGTTTCGGCCTTGGCGAGAGCGGTTTTGAGGAAATCGGTGAGGAGGTTGCGTTCTTCGAGGGACTTGGTGATGGCGGCGCGGCGGGCGTCGAGTTCAGCCAATTGGACGAGGCGGTCCCGGATGTTGGTGATGGCGACTTCGTCGAGTTCGCCGGTGACTTCCTTGCGGTAGCGGGCAATAAAAGGAACGGTGCCGCCTTCGGCGATCAACTCGGCGGTGGCAGCCACCTGGGCGGGGCGGAGCTTCAGTTCGGCGGCGACGCGGGCGATGTATTCGGGATTCATGGGAGGCAAGGGAAACGGAAAGGCAGGAGGGACAGAAACGACAGGTAGCGGGAGAAAATCAGGCAGCGCCCCGGTGGAGAAACCGCCCGGGTGGCCGGTCTTAGCAGCCCTGTGGAAGGCATGCAAAGGCAGAAGAAATTCTTTCCCCGCTTGACGCCCTAACAGGGGTGCCTCCGGTGTGCGGAGCCGGGGCACGTCCCCTCAGGGATTCAATCCGGGAAGAATGGTGCGGCCTTTGGGATCACTCCCTGGAGTGGACTGCACGGGAGGAAGAGCCGTCTCAGGAGGAGAAGTTTCCACTGTCTTTTCCGGCAGATGTTCCTCCCGGAGGACCCATCCCTTTTCCAACACTTCGGTGATTTCCATCTGACGGTCACTGGTGCTGGTTTCCGGATAACGCACGCGCAGGATGGCATGCACGCTCGGGGCCTTGAGCATCAATTGGGCCATCTGCACATCGGCTTCACTGCCCTTGGTGACATACCCATAGAGGGTGTGGTCGCTGTGTTGGTCGCTCAACTGGAAGCAGCGGTGAGTCTCCGGCGAGGGGAAGTCCATATTGAAATAGTCGGACATCCGGACCACGGCCCGGAGCATGACCGGCATACGCGGGCGCTGCCGGCGCAACTGCACCCAGGAAAGCTCCGAGTAACCCGTGAAGCTTTCCCAGTCGACCCGGAAGCCATCCGCAGTCTGTTCGAAGGCCATCGGCCGGACTCCATGGTCAGCCAAGGGCAGATCAAACACGACAAAGTTCCGGTCCACCACGAGGTTGGTCAAATCCGGCTTCCGGGCGAGGGAGAAAGGAATCCAAGGATTGTCAGAGGTGTAATACTTGAGCAGTCTGGGGCCCACTTGTTCAGGATTGCGGATAAAAGGAATCGCGTCCCCGGCGGTAGGGGCACTGGCAAATTGGCGGGCCACCTCCCAAATCTGATCCCGGAAGTCGCCCACCGGCTGCAATTCCAAGGGCAGGGAACCAGCGGCTCCACCGCCGTGACCCGGCTGATCTTCCGGCACCAACCGTTGCCAAAAGATGATAGTCAAGGCCACGGTGGCCAGACCGGCCACGAGCGCGAGGATGGGGATCAGATGTTTGGAACGGGTGCGGGACGAGCGCCGCTTGGAGGTGAGGTCCCATTCTGTCAGCACGCCGGCGTGTTTATCCCGACGGTGGTCCCGGCGCTTCATCACCGGCTGCTCCGGATCCACCTTGAAGCCGGATTCCGACGTGCTGCGGAAGCGGTCTTTGAAGTCGGCTTCCCCCACGGGGGACGTCTGGCTCCGGGGATCCGTTCCCAATTTTCGGCTTGGATCCACAATCATGGCCACCGGTGCCGGCTCACGCACGACGACTGCGGCCTGACAGTTGGGGCAGCCCACGGTGGCACCAATGGTGGAGCGCGGGGCGCGCAGTTTTCCACCACAGGCAGGGCATTGGATGACTATCTGGTCCGATTGGGGCATACGCAACTTAAGGCCCCGCACTCTGGGGAAGCCCCTGCCGAAAGTAAACCCTTTAGAATCGTTCCCGCAAAATTCCGCTCCTGCCCCCGCCGCAGGGCCATGCCATGCCGGGGGGCTCACCGGGAGCAGGGGGATCAGCCCCGGCTTCCGGAAATTCCAGGTCAGGGCACAGGCACGGCCTTGAGGCGCAGGTAGTGGCCGGCGGTGCCGGCGGGCACGGTTTTTTCCCAGACCTGAAGGGTGGTTCCGTCCGCCTGGGGGGTGCTGCTGACCATGGTAAAGTCCGCCTGCCAAACCTGCAAGTCCGCCGAGGATTGCACTTCCATCAGGTAGCCGGTTAGGGCCGTCAGACGCGGGAGGCTCACCCGGAGCACCTGGGTGCCACCGGGTCCCGGGGTGACCGTCCATTGGAGCGGAATGGCCTGGCGTGGATTTTGCCCCATCAGGAATTCGATCAGGTTCGGCAGCCCATCGCGGTCGAAGTCGCCCTCGGGTCCCGTGCGCACCGGGTCGTTCAATTGATTGGTGGAAAAGGACCAGTAAGCCCATTGACTATAGCTTTGATTGAGCGCCTGGCCGGTGGGGCTGCCGCCGATAGCTGCGGAAGCCGTCCATGAGACAGCGAGGTTGTGGTCGGGATTGCTGGCTGGATTGACCAGCCGCAGGGAGGAGCCCTTGCCGTCCGCAGCGCTGGGCCATGGCGCACTGTCGTCGTAGGTGAACTCCTTGACCGGCGTGGCATTGGAGGTGACTTCCAGCCTCACGGTCTCGCCGGAATTGACGAGGTTGCCAAAATATTCCCCAGCCAGCACGGCATCAATGCCCGCTCCGTAACGGAAACGCAGCGCATTGGCATTTTTGGCGAGCACAGCCCGCTGTCCGGGATCGATGACCGGGCGGAGGCTGGTGTCAAAATTGAAGGTGACGCCCAGCTGCATGCGCAGGATGGTGATGTCGATGGGGGCAGTGCCGATGTTCTGAAGCACGATGTATTCGAAATCCTCTGCATCCACAAACCCGGCGGCAGCTTCGGCGGTGGTGAGAGGAGGCGGATGATACATCACTTCGGATATCACGGTGTTGGCCGCGGATGCCGGGACCGTGGCCAGCGCGAAGCGCGCTTCTGTCAGGGGACTCCATTCATTGGTGGTGGCGTTGCGCACCCGGGCCTTTACGGTGGTGGAAGATGCGGGCAGAGCGATGGGGGCACTGTAGGTCAGGGCGGCAGCAGCCACGGTGTTGCCCCAGTTCCGCGGATCGCTGCCATCCAGAGTGTAATAAACCACGGAGCCGGCGGGAGCG
This sequence comes from Verrucomicrobiales bacterium, assembly GCA_038210825.1. Classification (GTDB taxonomy): domain Bacteria; phylum Verrucomicrobiota; class Verrucomicrobiia; order Verrucomicrobiales; family V1-33; genus CAIZWU01. Next base: position 100,712 of record JBBQWG010000004.1, on the reverse strand, counting down.
TTGTGGGTAACCGTTAGAGTGAAGCCGGCGCTGACGGTACCGCCATGCTGGTTGAAAACTGGCGGAAGCGTCAGGGGCCAGAGGGTGTCGGAGAGGTTGCCGTCCTGATTGGGATCGCGGAATTGCCCATGATTGGTGCCCGGGAACAGGGTGGCACGTCGTCCGGTGGTGGGATGGATCCAATTGTTATACCATGAAACGTCCGGAGTGATTCCCTGCACCGCCATGAGCGGGGCGACTTCGGCCTGGGTGGCGGCACGGCGCGGTCCGGTCCGGGCATCCGTCAGGGCTCCTTTGTTGAAAAGATGCTGTTGGATGCGGTCGGCGAAAAGGAGGCGGAACTCCGGGCTGGTCATGAGGCGTTTAAACATGACGGGTACGGGAGTATTGTCGTCGCTGCCCAGCAGGTCATCGCGGAGCGTTTGCCAGGTCGTGCCTTTGTTGCCGTAGAGGCTGTATCCCCCTTCGGCATCCCAGACATAACAACGCCAGATTCCGGTGGCACTCCGCTCGCGCGCCATCGCCCAATTGTTGTGTGGCCAGTCCCACATCGCGGTGTAGGCGTTCAGCAGAATGTAATCGGCCACATTGGTGACATCCAGCACTTCCCTGAGCGCGTCCCAGTTGGCTTTGACCGTGAGGTTGGCATTGAGACGGGGCTGGAGCACCGTATTCCAATGGACGTTGTCCCCGTCTTCAAAGACGTTGATATAGTTCACATCCCATTCCGCGGAGCTGCGGTAATGATTCTGCATGAAAGCCTCCCGGATGCGCTCCACCAAGTTGTAAAATCCTTTGAAGTAGCCATTCAGATAAACGGTGGTGAAGGTCCCCACGGTGCCTTCCTGACCCATGTCCGTCCAGAGACGGCGGATGAATTCATCACGGATGAAGGGGTTGGAAATGTCGTTTTTGCCGGCCCGGAGGCGGAATTCGGTGAAGTCCCGCACTTCAGTTTCCGGAATGAGCGGATAATTGATGGAATTATTGCCGTAGTCGTTGCGGAAAAAGATATTGAAGGACGGTTTGCGGGTGGCATCTGCGGGCCACAGCGTGGAGTTGGGAGTGCTGTCGAGGATCAGGCGGGGCCGGGAATAGGGGCTCGAGGAAATCCTTACCCCGGCATTTTCGCGCAGCCCGGGCCGGTTGTCCGCGAAATAATATTCCATGAATATGGGCCGCTCGTAGGGCCGGCTGCTGGAATCGGGATCTGTCAGCCGTCCATCGCCCATGGGCATGTTGTAGGCATTCGGGCCATTCGCCGTCCATTGTGAATTGTTATAGACTCCGCCCTGGATGGCCATGATGCCCAGTGGTTTGTAAAAGGTCTGGCCGGGATCGCCCGACATCAATACCGCCGGGGCGGTGCGCAGGTTGGCATTCTGGTTGATCAGATAGGTGTGGGTGACCACCGGTGATGGCAGGAGACCGTCCGCATAGCTGCGGGCCTTGATGACATGCCCAATGCGGTCACTGATGAAACCCAGCGACAGATTCCCCGTATAAAGCTGGCCGGTGGTCAGGGTGGGATCGGACCCGTCTGTTGTATAGCGGATCACCGCCCCGGGAGTCGAGGTGGTCAGCGGCACGGAAACCGCCGCAGGATAAAATCCGCCGGTCACGCCAAAGACCGGTTCTGCCGCGATGCCCGGCTGCCATGAGCCGGCATTGGGCTGGCCCGGAGTCGCCGTGCGCATAAAACCCCAGGCGTGGGTGGCCGGGTCACGGCCCCACGAATAAAACGGCGTCTGCGCCGGATAGCCCGGATCCAGCGAATCCACCACTGCTCCGGACGGACTCACCAGGGCGACGTATTCGCCGCCGGAGGATAGGCTGAAGGGGGCATGCAGCCATGCGGCCCCGGCGGGAGCCGGCCGGCTGTCAGCGACCACGACCAGCGCGGCTCCCGCCGCCAGCACGGTGCCGGAGGGAAAGACAAACCGGCGCGGATCCGATGCAGAATCCGTCAGGGACCAGTCCGACAGATCCACCGGACTGGCCCCGGGATTGAAGAGTTCAATCCAGTCGGCATAGTCCCCGGTGCCGCCCGGGATGTTGAAATCGGCCGGTTCCACCACCCCGCCTGACGGTTCTGCGAGGCCAGGGTAATAATTCCAGTTGGGGGCAGCAAAAGGCACCATAACCGTGGCCGTGCCCGCATTCGTTTTGGTCAGGGTCAGGGCAAAATCATCGATTGTCAGGACCGCACTGGAGGGCGCGGCAGCAATCCCGGTTTTCTCAAAGACTGGCACTACCTGCGGACTGGTCTGGGTATTGATGGCATCGAGGAATGCGGTTTGATTGCCCCCGGTGGCGAAAGCCACGTTGTAGGTCCGCCATGGGAAATACCCGACATTGTCCACACTCATGCGGGACCCGGCTGGCAAGGGAACCTCACTGCGGAAGACCACCCGCACCGAGTTGGTCGAAACACTGTTCAGATAGGTGATGAACGCGGATTGGTTGGTCCCCGAGCTGGTATCCAGGGTCGCCGTCTGCCAGCCGCCGGTCCCGGTGAGAGTGCCCAGCCCGAGACGGTCCCCCGCCGTCGGACTGCCGGAAGCCGATTCCAGAAACACGTTGAAGGTCACCCCCGCCGGGAGTTGATAGTCAAACTGCAGGGCCCCGGTCCCGAGCTGGGCCGGGGTGACTGCCGATGCCGTCCATGAGCGGACGATGACGGATTGATAGGTGAACCCGAAAAAATCAAAGACCGCCGGGGCCTGGGCGACCTCGAACTCCAGCGCTCCGGGCGCCGCTCCGGTGCCCGTCCCTGGCGCATTGGTTTCCCGCAGGGTGAAGATGCCATCCCGCAGCGCCGGACCGATCACGAAGTTCAGCGAATTCCGGATCGTTCCGGTGGTCACCGTGGTGGCGGCACCCGCCGGATTGACGGTGCGGGTGCGCAGACCGTTGAGCGCATCATCAAACCCGTCTGACGCATCCTGGGTGACCCCGGTGCCGGCGGTCGGCGTGATTGCGGCGAGTCCAGTAAGGCTGGCTCCGGGGTTGTTGCCATCGGGATCAAGCCGGACATTCCAGGCGGTATTGGGGGTGGCCCGGAAGCGGAAGTTCACTCTCAGATTGTCGAGGTCCTGCAGGGTCAGTCCACCGGCAGGAATTTGTGAGGCGAGGGAGAGCGCGGGGCCGGAGACGCTGGCGGGCTGATTGGCGGCGTCGGTCTGCGAATAACTGTAGCGCAGGGCTCCGGTGTTTTCGTAGCCCGCTCCGCTGACGAGGGCGGAGCGCAGGGTGAGGTCATTCCAGCCCGGCCCGGACTGGGCCCGGGCCGCCAGATCCAGCCATGAACCGGCCGGGATGGTGCCTTCGACCGTATTGGTGACGGTCCCGTTCTGGTTGCGGTGCACTTCGGCTGCGTTGTTGGCATCGTCGAAAGTGTAGCGCAACACATCCAGCACGGCATTGGCCTGGATCACTTCGAGTTGGGCGTCGATGCGGGCGCTGACATTCGGCTCGCGGTTGAGGAGCTGGACAGCAAGAATGTTCTGGCCTGCCTGGAGGAAATCGCTGACCCGGCCCAGCGGATAGGTAATGCCGGTGCCGGGAGCCGCCGCTGCCGTGCCGGGCTGGCTATTGGGAGTGTAGGCCGTATTGTTAGTGGACACGGCAAAGTTGTAGGCCTTTTGTCCGGCGTAGATGAAATGTCCGGCCGGACCGGCATTGGCCCGGGCAACTTCCCGGCCATTGATCCAGGCAATAAACCCGTCGTCAAAGCGGACCCGGAGGCGAAGCTGGCCTTCATTGGCCACCTCCTCCGGAGTGAGAGTCAAGGTGCGGCGCAGGTAGAGCGTCGGGCTGCGGTTTTGCATCAGGGCTGCCACATTGGTGCCCAGGCCGGCCGCTCCGCCAAATCCCAAAGGCGCCGTCCCGGTCAGCCAGCCGGGAGCAGTGTAGTTCAAGTCCCCCCAAAAAGGCCCGGTGCCCGGCCGCAGCCGGCCCTGTTCATCCGCCATGAGAAGGCGGTCGTTGGTCGCCGCCACGATCTCATTGAGACGCACCTGGGCTGTGACCTGAGCCGCCGGCAGCAGGCAGGTGAGCAGGAGGGCCCAGTGCAGCCGGAAGATCCGCCGATGAATAAAGTAGGGGGGGAGGGGGGGGGGGAGCATGGTGCTTTTCTGGCAAATGACGGACAAAAAGTCACGTTGATAATGACATCGCCGGGGCGATGTAAATGGACGGTCCGGACAAAGCGGCACAGTAGAGGCCCGCCATGCAGGAAAGTTACGCCCGGGCTTGCCTGAAGCCTGCAGGGCATTCATGCTGGCCACTTTTCCTCCGGCCCGTCCCTGCCGCCTGTTCCGCCTATGATGTCACATCAGATCCTCTATTTGATTATTGGTTTGGTGTTGGCGCTGATGGCCATTGCCATACTCCGGCAGAAAATCGGCCGCCGCACGGGAGGTCTGCGGGTCCGCCACTTTGCCTTTCCAGTCCGTTGGTTGGACATTCTGGAAGAAAACATTCCGCTCTACCGCCGCCTGCCGGTGGACCTCCGGGAGCGGCTGCAGGACCGGGTCCTCAATTTTGTCGACGGCAAACGCTGGAAACACTGTGGAGGCCTCGAAAGCGTGACCGATGAAATGAAGGTCACCATTGCCGGACAAGCCTGTTTTCTCCTTCTGGGCCGGGCCCCTTCCCATGACTTTGCCAAGGTGCTTAATGTCATGGTCTATCCTTCCTCCAGTGTGGAGGGCCCGGAAGGCGAGTCCTCTCTGCCTCCCTTTGATTCCTGGCCGTCCTCGTCGGTGCTGCTGGCATGGGATGAGGTAAAAAAAACCGCCCGCGACCTGCGCGATGAACGCAACGAGGTGATCCATGAATTTGCCAGGCAACTGGACCTCGAAAGCGGTGGCCGGGATGGCCAGCCGGCCCTGACCGACCAATACCAGCATACCGCATGGGCCCGGGTGATGAGCCGGCGGTTTTTTGAGGAAGAACCCGTCCGGGCCGGCGATGCGCTGTCGGTACCGCTCGCTGCCGGCGATCCGGGGGAGGTCTTTGCCGCCGCCACCGAGTTGTTTTTTGAAATGCCGGATCATCTGCACCAGCGGCACCCCGTGATATACGGACTGCTGCGCGACTTCTACAAACTCGACCCGGCACGATGGCTGAAACGCTGACGGCACCGGCGGCCGGCGGAGGCAACCGCAAGAGCGACCTCGCGGTGCTCTTTTTCCTCCATGCCGCCGCGCTGGCTTGTTATACCGTTCCGTTGGCCAACGTCCTGAAAACCCACGGCATCAGCGAAGGAGCCATCACCATGGCCTTCTGCACCGGTGGGATCGCCGCGTTCATCTCCCCCATGATGGCCGGTTCCCTCGCCGACCGCCAAGTGTCACCGGAACGCCTGCTCGCCGGACTCTGTGTGGCTTCGGCGGCCTGCCTCATCCTGACTTTTCAGGCGATTGCCGGACACTGGGGCACGACGTGGGTGCTGGGGTCCATGATGGCGTTTGCGTTGTGCAATGCTCCGGGATTTGGCCTCCTCACCAGCATTGTGCTCTCCCGCCTGACCGATGCCCGGCGGGAGTTTGGTCCCCTCCGGGCATGGGCGACCTGGGGGTGGATGGCGGCTTCCTTTGCCATCAGTTGGGTGCTGCAGGCGGACTTCTCCCCGGCCTCCGGCTATGGGGCGGCCGGCATCTTTCTGGTCGAGGCCCTGTTTTGCCTGAGGCTGAAACCATCCCATCCCCCGGTCGACCGTGAGCCCCGGCGGCTGCGGGACTTTTTCGGTTGGGAAGCCCTGCAACTGTTGCGTCATCCGGACCACCGGATTATTTTTCTAACGTCTGTCGTCTTCAGCGCCATCCTCTCCACGTTTTACAGGTATTCCTCCGCCCACCTCAAGGATCTCGGCGATGCCACCCCTTCCCTGACCATGGGCCTCGCCCAGTTGTTGGAAGGCTTTGCCATGTTTGCCCTCGGCGGACTGCTCACCCGTTTCCGCCTCAAGTGGGTGTTGCTGGCCGGACTCCTCGTTGGGATGCTGCGGCTGGGCCTCATGACCAGCAACGCCCATGGCTGGCTGGTCCTCAGCATCGCCCTGCATGGCCCGGTCTTTGTCCTCTTTTACCCCACCACCCAAATCTACCTCGAACAACGGGTCGCCCCCCGCCTGCGGGCCCAAAGCCAGGCCCTGCTCTCCCTGCTCAACAGCGGCGTGGGCAACCTCAGCGGTTATTTCCTCATCGGCCTCTGGCACCAGGCCTGCACCAGCCCGGACGGCGTGGTCGACTGGGCCCGCTTCTGGACCGCCCTCACTCTCGCCACCGCCGCGGTTTCCGTCTTTTTCCTCTTCTACTATCAAGGCCAGAGACGCCCGGAGTAAGGTCCCGGCTGGCCCAGCCCCTCACGTGACCGTCGTGGATGAAGCTGGTGTTTTTTTGGAGTGCGCGCGGCTTGCCGCCGCTTTCCTGCAGGCAGCTTGCTGCCGTTTTCCAGCGGGTTCACTAGGCGCGGGAGTATGTCCCAGAGCAGTCCGACGCGGGGCAAGCCCCGCTGGCCAAAGCGGCGGCCAGCCGCGCGCACTCCAAAATCCGGCGGCCCTGCAGCGTGCGGCCGGTTAGGCTTGCAAACGGCCTGTGGGAGCATTATGCCCTTCCTGCATGTCTGCCGACCTGGATTCTGCCGCTCCGGCGCCACGTCTCTGATCGTGGAAAAAACTCTTGTTTGGGCTGCTGGGCGTCCTCGTCGCTTTGGTGATCTTCCTGCTGGCCTGGGATGCCAAACTGAGCCCTATGAGGATTTGATTCCCGTGCCGGTGGCATTCCCCGATGCGCCCTGATCCTTCAGATCATCGGCGGCAGGCCCCATGGTCCCTGGTAGGCCTGATAGGCGTCGCGGGGGAGCAGGACGTAGTGGGGATTGGCGCGGGCGTCGAGCCAGCGGATCAGGTTGAGCAGGTCGTGGCGGGCCATGGTGGTGCAGCCGTGGCTGGGTTTGTCAGGACCGCGGCGGATGTGGAAAAAGATGGCGCTGCCGTGGCCGGGCACGGGAGGGTCGGCATTGTGTCGGATTTCGAGGAGGAACTCGTAGGCAAAATCCCCGAGGCGCATCCGCTGTTTGGCATACCACGGCGGGGGATTGGCGGGGTCGACCATCACATGGCGGTTGTAGGAAGGATGCCGGGGGTCATCGACCCAACAGTCTTTGGCAGTGACTTTGTGAAACGGCAGCCGCACGCCGGGAATGGACTCCGGGGCATCCCCATAAAGGATGCCGATGCGAAAGAGCCCGGCAGGGGCCCGCAGGTCTTTTTCGCGTTTTGAGGGCACCCCCGGCTGGCCGTGCGGCACCGGAAGAGCCCCATTGCCCCATGCCAACCCCGATCTCCCGAGGAGCACTGGTTTGGGCGAGGCCCAGCCGGGCTGCCATGGCGCCCGGGGACCCTGACGGGAAAATGGCATGAGCCGGGCGCGGCGGGCATTCCAGTGATCCGCCACGCTGACCACAAGTTGCTGAACGGAGTCCGGCACGCGGGGTCCCTGAGCCTGGGCCCGGGAGGCCCAAAAGGCGGGAGCCGACCCGGCCAGCATCTGTAGAAATCGCTTCCGCTGCATCAGGCTAAACCGACGGGTTGGGCCCTGGGGCAGGTGGCGGGTATTCCACGTCGGCCGGGGCATCCGGCGCGGGTTTTGCCTCATCGGCAACCGGAGCTTCCGGGGCGGGAGGAGCCGCAGGCGTGGAGGGAGCGGAAGGATCAGATGGATCCGGGGCCGCAGCGGGAACTTCTTCCAGTTTCAATGCGGGCACCTCCGGTCCGGCCGATGGCAGGGGATCGCCAGGCTTGAGGTCAGGAGGAGTCCCCCCGGGGATCCGGAGGGAGGATCGTTTCAGCTCAGTGCCTTCAAATTCCAAGGGAGGCAGCAGCAGGAGCGAGTCCTCCATGCCTGCGGCCATGGGCAAATCCGGGAGATCGGGCGGCGGGGCAATCGGGGACCAACCCTGCGGGGTCCGGCCTGCAGCGGCGGCCAGTTGGCTGGGGGCCGCGAGGGCGGGCGGGGCAAAGTCGGTTTCGGCCGCCTGGCGGATTTGGTCGGTGCCCAGGTATCCCCGGCGGCCGCCATCCAGTTCCACCCGGGCCCAACCCTTGCTGGCTGAGGCGAGTTTCACCACTTGGCCGCGAGGCAGGCGCAGATCCGGCCCACTCGCCTGGCTGGGACCAAATTCGTAGAAAGCGGTGCTTTCCTCGGTCACCACCCAGCGCTCCTGCCAATCGGCGGGACGCTCGGGCTTTTCGAACGCCACCACGGATTCAGGCTCGCGGTCCAGCTTCGACTTGAGGCGGGAAAAGAAGCCGGCTTTTTTGGGGGGTTCCGTCACCGCAGGCGGGGCGGTCACGGTGGGGGGCAGGGGCTTGACGGTGCCGGGGGACTTGACGCTGGGTTTCGGGGGCACTGCCGCAAGGCCCCGGGCCGGAACTGCAGGCTTGGTCAAAGTGGCGGATTTTTTGGAATTTTTCGCCGGCACGGCGCCAAGGGCCGGCGCGGGTGGAGTCTCCTTGGGGCGGAAAGGATTGATCTTTTGGAAGAACCCCCGTTTCGCAGGCGGCGGGGTTTCCACGACGGGGGCGGTCGGGGGCGGAGCCTTTTTCGAAGGAGCGGCGGCGGCAGGGTCCAGCGCCAAAAGGGTCAGACCGCAGATCATGGGGACCATGACCAGGCGGAGGGGGAGGGAGTTGTTCATGGCGGTGGAGGGTAGGTCATCTATCGCTGGATCCGGCGAAATTCACAACAAAATTTGCGGGAAGCGAAAAACTTGAAAAAGAACCACAGCTTGCGGGCGGTCTCCGTTGCAACGAGAATAAGGCATGATTGGACGCGATTCCATCCGGCAAATCCTCGTGCGGCTTGGGTCGTTGGGGATTGCGCGTGAAGATTTGGAGGAGACGTTCGTGCGCGGCCGGGGGAATGGCGGGCAGAAAATCAACAAAACCAGCAGCACGGTGCGGTTGCGGCACGTGCCGACCGGAATCGAGGTGATTTGCCAGGAACAGCGCAGTCTTTCCCAAAACCGCTATCAGGCCCGGGTGCTGCTCTGCGACAAACTGGAACAGCGCCGCAAGGCCGGCTCTCAGGCCCGGCAGGCCGCCATTTCCAAAGCCCGCGCCCAAAAAGGCAAACGCAGCGCCGGCCTGAAACGCGAGATGATCAAAACCAAACGCCTCCGCAGCCAAATCAAAGCCGGCCGCCGCGACCCGAAACGGGAGGAGTAAATCGGGAAAGGAGCACCGGAATGGGGAGCACACGCGCCCCGCGTGTTGTTTTTCGCGCCCCTCGGAAAACTTTAAATCAATCCGGCGAAGCCGCTATTCACCTTCATGCGCTACAGGCACCGGGAGCCGATTAAAATGCCGCTGCGCCGGTTGGTCTCAAGTGGAGCGCGGGGGCGCACTCCACACCTGGCGGGGCGCGTGTGCTCCCCCCTCAGCCCCACCGGCTGAAAATCAGCGAAGCATGGAACCCCCAGAAGGCGGCAGAGTTGCTCAGCACGTGCCGCAACTGCGGATCGGGGCCCCCCGGGGAAAACTTCAGCATGGCACAAGCTGCATCGGTGGTGGCTTCCGGCCAGGCGGGCGGCAATTCCCCGCGCCGCAGGGCTTCTACACAAATCACGGCCTCCATCGCCGGAGTGGCTCCCAGACAATGTCCCGTGATGAATTTGGTGGAGGAAACCGGCGGGGTCTCCGGACCAAAAACGGCGGCGATCGCCGCCGCCTCTGCGGCGTCATTGGTCGGGGTGCCGGTGCCATGGGCATTGAGATAACCAATTTCCCCCGGCTCCAGTCCCGCCATCGCCAAGGCCCCGCGCATGGTGCGCTGCAGGCCAGGCCCTGACGGATTCATGCCCGCCAACCCAGCCGGGTCCATGCCTGTGCTCCAGCCGCTCAGCAGGGCCAACGGATCGACTCCGCGACGCCGGGCGGACGACAGCGTTTCCAAAACCAGCATCCCGGCTCCGCTTCCCGGCACCAATCCGGTGCGGCCTTCCCCAAAGGGACGGCACCTATCCGCCGGGTCCCCTTCTGCCCTGGCCAGCACGCCGGCGGCTTCCAATCCGGCGATCACCACCGCATTCAGTGCCTCATCTGCGCCCCCCACCAGCATCACCTCCGCCTGTTCCAACAAAATCTGCTCCGCCGCCGCCGCGATGGCAAAGGCCCCGGACGCGCAAGCCGTGGACACCACCCATGACGGCCCCTGCGCTCCTAACACTTGAACGAGGGCCCCGGCCCCGGAGGCAAGGGTGGTGGTCGCCGCCAGGGTGGGTTTCATGCGGCGTCCCGTCCGCAGGAGGTGTGAGGCTTCCTCCCATTTATCCAACGGCCCGCGCGAAGTCCCGTAGATCACCCCCAATCGCGGTGCTGCCACCGGATTTTCAAAAAGCTCCGCCTGCTCAACCGCCTGCCGCGCCGCCTGCAGCGCATACTGCGCCCCGGCATCCACCCGCCGCGCCATGCCCCGCCATGGATGCCCCTTCCAATCCAGGACCGGAACCGCGCACCCTGCCACCCGCGCCGTCCCCCCCTGCGGCAGGGCCACTCCTACCCAACCCGCAAGGCCGCGGCGCGCCGCCACCGCCTCCCACAAAGCCTGCACCCCCGGTCCGGCTGCACTGACCGCACCAAGCCCCGTGATCACGATGGGATCGCGACGGAGCCGTGCCGTTAGGGGGGAAGCCGGTGGAGCCATGGATTTGAAAAGGAACCGCCCCGCTAAATCCGCCCGCCCGGATGAGCAACCCGCCATTGCCGGACCCTGCTGAGGTCCCGCTATCATAATTTGCAATTTGATGGACCACCATTATAATTTCCATATACCATTGGCATGAATCACCCAAACCCCTCCCTGACGCTTTACGACAGCCTGCGCGATTTTGTGAGGGCGGAGGCCGCCGCCGCGCGGCATGAGCGCGATAGTCTCTGGTCCATGCCCGTGGACGAACGGACGGAAAAAGGATGGTGCATCGCGGGGCTGCACTTTGAGGCCATCGACGAGGACGGGCACGCCGTATTTTCCATGCAGGGCAACGACTCGCGGCTGCGGGAGGGCGATCTGGTTACGCTCAGTCAGGATCAGCCGGCGTCCGGCACGCAGGCGACGATTTTTCACGAAACCGACGACATCATTTTGCTCAAGGCACGGCAGGGAAAATTCGCGGCGGAGCCTTTCGCCGCGAATCCGATGGGCTGGACGCTGGACCGGGCGTTCATCGACCTGACAAGTCAATATCTGAAGGCCCTTGATGACATGATGCAGACCCAAAACGGGCGGGAACTGGTGATTCCGCTGCTGACCGGCGAGGCGGAGGACGGAGTGGATGCGGACGAATTCGACGGCGTGCACGGCGAGCTGACGGATTCCGGAAAATGGGAGGAGCAGCAGACTGATGCCATCGCCGCCTGCGTGGCCGCGCCATGGCACCGGCTGGTGCAGGGGCCGCCCGGCACGGGAAAAACCCACGTCCTCGCGGAAGTGGTGCGGCGTCTGGTGGAGAAGGGGGACCGCGTTTTCCTGACATCCCTGACGCACCGGGCGATCGACCATGCGCTGCAAGCCGTGGCCCGCGCTCTGGGCGGCAGCAGCCGTTGTGCCCGTATTGGCGTGCCGATGCACCGGGGGCCTGACGAATTGCCGATTTACGAGAAATTCGAGTCCTGCCCGCTGGCGGGGCGCTCCGGCGGGTATGTGGTGGCGGCAACCCCGTTTGTTTTATCCTCACGGATTAAAGGCGTGGATTTCGATACCGTCGTGATCGATGAGGCGGGCCAGGTCACAGTGGCCCTTGCCGTGATGGCGATGGTGCGGGCCCGGAAATTTTTGTTCTTCGGCGACGACTGCCAACTGGGCCCGGTGGTGCAATCCCTCAGCCGCCGCGAGGCATGGGAAACCGGCATTTTCCAAAAGCTGCAGCGGCACGATCCGGTGCGGCTGAACGTGACTTACCGGCTGAATGAAACTTTGGCCCATTGGCCATCTGAAAATTTTTATCAGGGCGGCCTGACTCCCGCTCCGCCGGCGGCCCACCGCCGTCTGGCATGGCAGGCACCGGCGGAGTTGGATCCATGGATCGCGCAGGTCCTTGATCCGGCGCACGCCCTGACATGGCTGGCGGTGAAACACCACGGGGCTCTCACGACTTCGCCGGACGAAGCCGGGGCGGCGGCAGAAGTGTTGGAGGCGCTGACCGCCGGCGGGGTGCGGCATGGGGAAATCGCCGTCGTGGTGCCCTTCCGGCTTCAGGCGCGGCGGCTGCGGAAACGCCTGCGCGGCGAGGCCTGGCGTCAGGTGGTGATCGATACCGTTGAGCGCATGCAGGGTCAGGAACGCGAAATAGTGCTGCTTTCCCTCACCAGTTCCGACCTGCCGTTCCTGCAGCGCATCGGCGATTTCTTCTTCGATCCCCGCCGCCTCAACGTCGCCGCCACCCGCGCCCGCACCAAGCTGGTTATCCTCGCCAGTCCGGACCTGCTCCGGTTCAACACTTTCGATACCGGTCTGGCCGAAGACGCCGCGTTGTTGCATTCCCTGCTGAACGCGGCGGTCCGGATCGACTACCCTCACGCCATCAGCCATGTTTGAAACCTCCTCCGCACCGCTGGCCGTGGCGAAAGTATCCGCCCGGATCAACGAGCTGACCAAAGCGAAACACGGCTGCGAGGTATCGCGTCCCGCCTTTTTGCCTGGTCAGCCGGGGCATCCCATGGCCCTCATCACAGGTCCCGGCGGCGGAAGTTTCCTCTGCGCCATCTGGCCGGGCCTGACTTCGGAACTGGACCCGCTGCCGGGCCTGACCGCCGCGCGCTGGCCCGGCCTGCGGGAAACCGCGGAAGTGCTTTCGGATTTTTTGAGGAATCATTCCGCCACGGGCAGGATCCGCCCACCTGCGTTGCTCCTTTTGGTACCGGAAGTGAAGCGCCGGGACTTGCCGGAGCAGATCGCCACGGGAGGCGGTGCCGTCCGGATTTACGGTCAGGAATGGTGCAAATCCGCCGTCACGTTAACCGCTGCATTGGAGGATTTTTTCCTGACCGGCCGGGCTCCGGCCCTGTCTCCTGACGAAATTACCCACTGGCGTGCCGCCGTGGTGCCGGAGACAAAAATTGTCCCGCTTTTTTCCCGGGCCCAAACCCCGCGCGCCCTGCCCACCGTGCCCGAAGCACCCCTGCTGCTGGACTACGATCAGGAGCGCTGCGCCCGCCTCGACCTTGATCCAGGCGGGGAAGGCCAGGCCGTACTGCGGGAGTTGGGCGTGCGGATCGTCACCGGCGTGGCCGGCTGCGGGAAGACGCTGGTGCTGGTGCACCGTGCCGCTTTGCTGACCAGACATTTTCCGCAGGCCCGGCTGCTCATCGTCACGCACAACCGCGCCCTCATCGCCGACATGCAGGAACGCGGCGGACGCCTTGGCATCGGCCATCGCGTGGAATGGCTCACTTTCAATCAATGGCTGGGAAAAGCGTATCCCTTTGCCGGCGGCGATATCATCCCGCCGTGGGAGCGCGAAGCATGGCTCGAACAACAAAAGTCCTCACCCCCGTTTGCCTGCCTGACCAAAATCACCACGAACTATCTGGTGGAAGAATTCGACTGGATGCTGGACCGCGGACTCGGCGAAGAGGAAGCCTCCTATCTGTCAGAACCCCGGGCAGGGCGCGGCCTGCCGCTCCGCGAGGAGCAACGCTCTGCCATTTTCCTGCTCCTGACCCACTATCTTCATTTCCTGCAACAATCCGGATTGAGCGATTGGAGCGAGCGCGCCTTCCGGGCCTGGCGCGGGCCTGGCCCGCTCGCCAGCCGGCCGCTTTACGACCACATCCTGGTGGATGAAGCCCAGTTCTTCGCGCCCGTCTGGTTCGATCTGCTGCGCCGCTCCCTCAATCCCCGCACCGGCGTGATGTTTCTCTGCGCAGATCCCACCCAGGGATTTCTGCGCCGCCGGTCCTCGTGGGCGAAACTCGGCTTCGATGTCCGCGGCCGCACCCACCGCCTCGAACGGCCCTATCGGAATACCCGCGCCCTGCTCCAGTTCGCCCAGGCCTTCTATGGCCGCCGGCTTCCTGACGATGACGAGCCGCTGAACCTGCCCTCCCCGGAATGGCTCGGCACGCTGGACAAGGGGCCGGTTCCGCAGGTGGTCAGGCTGCGGGCGAATCAGGATCATCTAACCGCATTGGAAAACAGCCTCCACACCCTGCGGGAGGAAGGGCGTCCCCTCGGTGATGTCCTGATCCTTGTGGCCGGTCAGCGTCTCAAAGCGGACGCCATCACCCTCCGGCTCCAACAACTCCTTGGCACCGGTTCCGCTGTCAGCCTGAAGCATTCCCATAGCCACGCCGGCCGCCGCGACGCCGCCGGCGTCTGCCACGTCATGGCCGCCACCGGCCTGGAACGCCCTATCGTATTCCTGCTGGGTGCGGACGACCTCTTCGATACCGAGGAAGACCCCCGCCTCAGCCCGGAGGAAAAACGCGAAAAAATCCGCGACCACACCCGCCTGATCTACGTCGCCCTGACCAGAGCCATGGAACGCCTCATCATCTTCACCCGCGAGCAGGACCGCTGGATCCGTTGTGAAGAAGCTGCCATCGCCGGGACGGTTTCAGAGCATGGTGTCAGGATAGCTTGAAGGCTTCACTGCGTTGCTTGAATCATGATGCGTGGCATCAATCATACCGTTTGCAGCTAAAATTAGGTCGCTGGCATCCTGAAGGGCTTATCCTCATCAGCGGGTTGATTAGCGAAGCGGCACCACCGGATTTATCAAAATAGGCCTCCCACCCTGAAGAGGTGGCAGACTTCGAGCAGGGGATCCAGCTTCCCCCAATTCTGGCATCCCTGCCGGGATGCGGAAATAACGGCACTCATCCGGGGATGTCGCTGCGCTCAATCCCCGGCTAATTGCTGTCATCCCGCCGGGATGGAAGAACCTGGTCTCCATTAAGATTCGTCGTTATGACTTTTTAACTCCTTTGGGTATCCCGCCGCGGAGAAAGGCCTCCCGTGCTGGCGTTTCCAAAGGTCCCTCTGAAAATGCTTTGAAGCATGATCGTTCCTTCGTAAGCTTGTTGAGCGGCACGCACTCCTGGGAAGTGCTCAAGGCTCGGATATAGTAACCCATGGGTGAGAAGTGGTGTTGGATTTTGGCAAACGAACTGATGGAACATGGATCCTTGTGATCTCTCGGCGGCTGGAATTCCGATACCCTCACGACCCTATGAACATACCACCAGCCCTGACCCTACTCCTCCAGGCGGTGGCGGGATTTGACAAGGTCCAGGAGCGCCGGAAGATCACCGTATTTCACGGCTCCGGGGAGCAGCCTGACATCGAACGGATCCGTCAGGCTGGCGAAGCGGAAGGCGGTCTTTTCCAGCCTGACACCTGCCACCATGCCGGGCGGAACGAGGGCCAGGGCGAGCGCCGTTTCCGGAACGAGGGCGGCATCGGCTTCGATGCGGATGGAGGCGGGCTTGGGATCATGCTGTTTCATCCAGGCCAGCAGCCCCATCACGTCCTGCGCCCGCCGCGCCACGGGCAATGTATTATAGCCTGCGGTGTAGCCCACAAATTCCCGGTCCTTGGCCACCCGGCGGAATTGCCCGGGAGCAGCCCCGGTTTCCTCGAACAGGGAAGGAAACGCCACGGCGGTGCCTGCCGCGAGGGCGGTGCGCGTCCGGTCGTCAGCGGCTGCGGCAGCCGGTGCCTGAGCGGTCAGAAGGACCAGCACCTGCCCGGACCAGTTGTGAGGATAAAGGAAGACACACCGGACCTGCTCCGGCGGCTGGCCCAGGGTCAGGGTGCCGGTGATCCGCTGCACGGTGCGTCCGCGGCGGTCAGGATCCGGTTTCCAATCGAACGGACCCGCTGCGGACGCCTCCCAGGTTTTCCCTGCCAGGACCGGCAAAGCCTCCTCCAGAAGCCGGGGTTGGGCCGCGATCTGCCGGCTGGCATCCGCATGCCAATGCTCCAACAACTTCCGTTCGAGATCCAGATCGCCCGCCGCAGGAGCGGGATGGCTCGCGTCCCAGACCGTCAGTTCGGGTTTGGACAGGAGAGTGAATGGCAGTTCCTCCACCGGGGCAGGTTGTGCCGTTTTGAGGTGCCTCGCCAGCCATTGATACATCGCCAGCCGGCTGGGCAAATTGTAGTTATGCGGAAACTCCGTGCGGTTCAGCAGGGTGACATGGTCCGGCGCTCCGGTGAGTTGATAGATTGCCTGCAGCTGAGGGTATCCTTTGGTGGAAAATTCCCTGGTCCAGTCATTGGCCGTGGTGTAGCCGGCAGGTTTCGGGGCAAACAGCGCCGCCAGTTCCACATTCCCGGTGCCCACGCGCAGGAGGCTGGCGTTTTCGCAGGTGCAGCCCCCCTGCATCGCCGTGGACACCATCACTGCGGGAAAGATCACCGCCGGCCGGGGATCCACCGCTGCCAGCAGAAAGGTCTGCGTCGCCCCGCCGCTGGCCCCGGTCACGCCGATTCTGGCAGGATCCACTTCCGGCAGACTGGTCAGGAAATCCAACGCCCGGATGCTGCTCCAGGTCTGTAGCCCCATGATGCTTTGCAGCCGGCCCTCCGCCGCCGCACTGAAAAAACCCCACTGCTCCGTTCCATTCATTTCCGGCCGCTGGGCCCGGAACAGGTGAGCCAGTCCCATTGGCAATTGGACGCTGTCGGCATAACCGATCATATCGTAGTGGAAAACCACACATCCCATGCGGGCGAGGTGCACATTCCGCGCCTGCAGGGGGCTGCGTGCGGCGCCCCCCTCCCGCTCCCCGCCGGACGCCAGCTCGCGCGCCACTTCCGCATCGCTGGCCCGCATGAACCGGCCGTCCGGCCAGTGGCCATGGGGCGACAGCACCCCCGGCTGCGGCCCCGGCATTCCCAGCGGGAGATAAAGGCTTCCGGTCACAAAAAACCCCGGCATGGCTTCAAAAAATACCTTCTCCACCGCATACCCATCCAGTTCCCGCCGCCCGTGACGCACCACCTTCAGCGGGGTGCGCTCCGGGAGGGGATGCAGCCCGAGGGCCACCTTCACCTGCAGACGCAGCCGCTCTGCCCGCGTTTCCCAGACCTCCCTGGAGGCAGGCGGCACAAAGGAAAAATCCCCATTCAAATCCTTCAATGGCTCCTGCCGCCAGTCCGCCGACCGACTGGTTCCCGCCATGACCAGCCACCCCACCAATAATAAAAGTGTCAAACGCATGATCCCATTCTCTCAGTGAGTCTCCCGCAAATCGAGATAAAAATCACCGCTCCGGGTTCGCGTTTCTGCCACCGGACCTGGCGATGGTCACTACCCCGGAGGAGGCCAGCCTCCCTTGCATGGGAAGCGGCCCTGTTCTTCGCTGGGGCCGGTTTTCCTGCGGGGATCACGGCCCCACCCTTTCGTTAAGACCGGATTCCCATGCGCCCGCTCCCTTTTTTCGCCCTGTTGCTGCTGCTTCTGCCCTCGTCTGCCCTGGCCCAGGAGATGGCCGTAGCGACGCGGCCCCGGGCCCGGGAAGCAGGAGTGGTGATTGGCAGCCTGCCACCCGGCCCGCTCAATGCCATCACCGATGTGCCCGGCGTGTTGGTAGGACAATACACCCTGCATGAAGGCACCCGCTTTCATACCGGGGTGACCGCGATCCGTCCCCACGCCGGCAATCTTTTTGAAGAACGGGTGCCCGCCGCGATTCATGTCGGAAACGGCTTTGGCAAGCTGACAGGGATCACCCAGGTAACCGAACTCGGGGAACTGGAAACGCCTATCCTGCTCACCGGAACCCTGAACGTGTGGAAATCGGCCGATGCCCTGACTTCGTGGATGCTGGACCAGCCCGGCATGGAAGCAGTGCGCTCGATCAATCCGGTAGTGGGAGAAACCAACGATGGCCAACTCAGTGATGTCCGGGCCCGGCCCATCGGCTTTTGGCAGGTGGTGCAGGCCCTCGAGAGTGCGCGGGGCGGGCCTGTTGCCGAGGGAGCGGTGGGAGCGGGATCGGGCACCGTTGCCTTTGGTTTTAAAGGAGGGATTGGCACCAGTTCGCGCCAAGTCAGCCTGTCAGGCCGGACCCATACAGTCGGAGTATTGGTGCAGAGCAACTACGGCGGGGAACTGGTGATCGCTGGGGTCCCGGTCGGACGGCAGTTGGCCATGCCGGAAGAGCCTCACAAATCCAGCGGGGACGGCAGCATCATGGTCATCGTGGCCACCGATGCCCCCCTCGGCCCCCATCAACTGCAACGGCTGGCCAGCCGGGCCATGCTCGGGGTGGGCCGCACCGGTTCCGTGATGAGCAACGGCTCCGGCGATTATGCCATCGCTTTCAGCACCGCAGCAGAGTGCCGCCGCCCCCGCAGCCAGGCCCGCCTCCAAACCGTGGAACTATCCAACGAGTTGATGACCCCTCTCTTCCAGGCCGTGGTGGAAGCCACCGAGGAAGCCATTCTTAATTCGCTTTTCAAGGCCACCACCATCCAAGGCCACCGCCGCCAGGTCGAGGCCCTGCCCCTTCTCCGGGTCCTCGGGCTCCTGGAAAAAGCCGGGGCCCTGAAAATGCCGTAACCCTGAAACCGCAATGATCTTGAACAGACCCGCAGGGAACCGCAGGCAACGTCACAAAGCACGCCCGGATTGTTGTTAAGGCCCAGCGTGGATGTTAGGCCCCGGGGTTATGCGGAACTATCACTGCATCCCTCACTGACCTTCGTGTCGCTGCCTGCGGTTCCCTGCGGGTCTGTTCGAATTCCTTTTTCCTTCGGGGAAAGCGGCCCCGGGCAGGGATGTTTTACGCCTAACTTTTGGCCGAGGCGGACCCAGGGTTGGCGGGTGAGGGCGGCAGTCAGGGCGGCGGCCTGGTGTTCCAGCGGTCCGGAGGGGAGGGAAGG
This sequence comes from Verrucomicrobiales bacterium, assembly GCA_038210825.1. Classification (GTDB taxonomy): domain Bacteria; phylum Verrucomicrobiota; class Verrucomicrobiia; order Verrucomicrobiales; family V1-33; genus CAIZWU01. Next base: position 81,813 of record JBBQWG010000004.1, on the reverse strand, counting down.
AGGCTTCCAGCAGCCAAGGGTGCGGCCAAGGGCGAGCCAGCGGGATTCCGCCAGGAGGCTGCGCAGGGCCGCCAGTTCCTTGTAGGCGCGGGCGCGGGTTTTGGCTTCCTTTTCGCTGAGGCGCAGGGTTTCAAATTGATCAGTCAGGCCGACTGCTGCGGTGACCGGGCTGGTGCCATCCCACTGGTTGACGAGGGAACGGTTGGGATAGGTGAGGAGTTCCGGATACTGACCGGTGGTGAGGGCGGTTACCGCCTGAAGGATTTCCTCCTCCGTGAGACGGGCCGCCGCTCCGGCGAGGAGGGTTTGATAGAGTCCGCCATGAAAGCTGGAGATGCTGTCCCACTGGGCGCGGGAATAGCGGGCCCAGCGGGCGCGCAGGGCAGGATCGGCGGCCAGCTCCGGTGCGAGATCATGGGCAAGGTCAAAGGTCATGCGCAACATTTCCCGGAGCAGGGGTGCCGGTTCGCTGTTCATGGTATTGGTGCCATGGACGCGGTAGTTCACCAACTGGTCCGGGTGCACCAGCATGGCATCCCGCAGCACGGTCTGGGCGAGGAAATAGTAGTCGTGATTGAAGTGATAGGGCCGGAAGGGAAAGCGTTGCAGCCATGCGGTGCGGGCGATGATGTTGCTGGTGGTGGCGGGAAAGTTGCCCACCCCGAGCCACTCGCAGAGGTCGCGCTCCGGCGAGTGCAGGGACCACATGGCGCGGAACCATTTGGCGCGGGGTTCTTGGGCCGCGAGGCCGGCATCATTTTCGTCAATGACCCGGAGGGCACTCACCACGACCTGTTTGTCCGGATTGGCTTCAAGCAGGGGAAGGCATTTTTCGAAACGGTCCAGGGCGTAGTGGTCATCGCTGTTCAGGATGCTGACCATATCGCAGTCCTGCACGGCCATGGCCAGAAGCTCGTTGATGGTGCTGTGGGCTCCGCGGTTTTCCCGCGCACTGCCTTCCACCCCTCGGTCCGCAAAACTCCGGATGATGGCCGGGGACTCATCGCGGGAGCCGTCGTCAATCACCAGAATGCGGTCCGGCCGCCGGGTCTGGGCCAGACAGGATTCGAGGGCCGCGCCAATGTAGCGGGCGTGGTTGTAACAGGGAATGATGACGGCGAGGCGCATGGGGGACGCATGGAGCGTTCATGATCCAAGTCTTCCGCGCCAGTAGTCATTTTGCTTTTTGTGGTGCGCCAGGGCATACACCGTCACCGCGCAGGGCGCAGCTTCATAAAGGTAAAACAGGTAGTAAGGGAAGCGCTTCATTCGGAAAAATCCGGATTCCTTGTCCTACAGACTGAAACCGCTCTGGATCATCTGCGATGGATTGCAATGCTGCTTGAACCGCAGCTACAAATGCTCGGCCAAGTCCGAAACGTTCCTCCGAATATTGCGCCGCTTCCTGATATTCATGGAGCGCATCCGATTCAAATGAAATCGTCATGCCCGTGCCTGAAGGGATTCGAGCACGATGTTGTGGGCTTCGTGTGCCGGAATCAGAATCGAGACGCCATCCTTTAGACGCTGTCTGCGGATTTCCACGATTTCCATCTGACGGGCAAGAAATTCCGGCGATGGATTGGACTGCTCGAGAATGGCCTCCACCAGTTCGGTGCGTGAGTCGATTGGAAGCAAAAGAGCCTCCCTCAGGAGTTGGTCGACCGTTGCACTCATGGGTGAAATTAGTTCTCTCCGCCGCGGGATCAAGTAATTCCCCAAGGCCTTCCGCCTTCACGCCTTCACTGCTGCCTGAGCCAAGTCTGCCAGACCGGGCCCGGATCGGTCCGCACAGCGGGGACGGCAGGCAGCTTGAGGCCCAAGAGGCGTTTGGGTGGCAGCGGGGCCTGCAGTTTGAAAAGGTCTGGCAGATGGCTTTTCAGTTTGGAGTCGGAGTTGGAACCAGTGGCGAAGGCAGGGAGGAGTTTGCCGAGCACCGCGCGGCTTTCGTGATGGGTGGCTTCAATGGTGGCGCTGGCAGGAAGGCCGGTCAGGCGGTGCAGCAACCAGGCGAGGAGCACGGTGTGGGCGCGCACGGCGTGGATTTTATGCCACCGGCGCACGGGGATTTGCGTGGCGAGATGGACGGCCCGGCGGGCGTTCAGATAAAAGCGTTCGCCATCCACCGGTCCGGCTTCAGGACGGAGGGCCTCGGCTTTGGCCGCGAGCGCGGGGTGACTGCGCCAGGCTGCTTCCAGCACGGTCGCATCCGGCAGAAATTCCATGGCCGAGACCGGTTGGGTCAGGCGGCTTCCTAACAGGTTAACTCCCGGCTCGTGGCTGAGGAATAGGATTTCCCGGAGCAGCGCGGGATCCGGAGCGGAAGGGCTGTCAAGGAGGCACAGCACGGTGGGGTTAGAAAGCCGGCGGGGAAGTTCTGCGGTCTCAAGTCCCGAAGCGCTTTGCGCAGGAAAGAGCGAAGCGAGGTGGCCTGCGGTTTTGTTCAGGGCAAAAACCTCCTGGACGCGATGGAATCCGGCTTGACCAAGACGGGCCCGCAGGGCCGGATCCTTTGCCAGAGTGGTCAGGCAGGCGGTAAGCGACGCCACATCCCCGGGAATGGCCAGCAATCCCGTTTCACCATGGATCACCATTTCCGGAACTCCGGCAAGGGTGGTGCTGACTACAGGCAGGCCCGTGGCCATGGCTTCCAGAATCACGGTGGGCAGGATATCGGTCGCGCCTTTGGCATCTGTCAGGCAGGCGAGGGCGAAGGCGTGGGAGGCAGCCAGTTCCTTTTTGATTTCTTCCTGACTGAGCACCCCGCAGAGGCGGACTTCGGCCTGAAGGTCCAGCCGGTTGATTTGAGCTTCCAAGGCCGCCCGCTGCGGGCCTTCCCCGATGATCTGCAGTCTAACCGGAATCTCCTGGTCGCGGAGCAAAGCCACCGCTTCAATGAGAACGGGAAATCCCTTAAAATCGATGAGCCGGCCGATGCTGATGAGGCGGAGGGGGGGAGGGGTAGTTGAGAGTTGAGGGTTGAGAGTTGAGAGGGGGGAACCCGGGAAAGTATCCAAAATGCCGGTAGCGTCGGAGGTGGCGTCTCCGGGATGGGCGGCGGGGAAACGGCTGGCGTCGATGCCATTGTAAACCCGGTGGATGCGGTCTGCGGCGTCGGGGCAGATGCTGACAAGCAGCGCGCGGCTGTAGTCGCTGACGGCAGCCGTGAACGTGGCTTCGCGGATCATCTCACGCAACAGATCGTCATTGGCCAGATCGACCATGAAGTCCTGGGCGTGGGCGGTGAAACTGTAGGTGAAGCCGGCTTTTTTCAGGAAGAGCGCGGTGTGGGTGGCCCGGTTGGCGAAGTGGACATGGACATGGGTGACGCCGCGCTTCCTGAATTCGCGGGCAAAGTGCCATGCGTTGCGGGCGCGGACCTGGGCTTTGACGGTGCTGCCATACTGGCGCTCATGCTCCGCTGCCAGCGCTGCCATGGCCAGCCAGACTGCATCGTCGGGCGGCTGGTGCAGCGGCGTATCAAGGACCACCCCGGGCGGCGGATAAATGACTTCCGCCCTGAGGTGGGCAAGACGCTCATGCCGGAAACTGTTAGGCGGCGGATTGAGACTGCCGATGACCAGGGCATGCCCGGCGGCTTCAAGGGCCAGCATCTCCGTGTCGCAAAAGGTCTGGGAGACGACCGGGAAACGCGAGAAAAGATAGGCGAGCACGGGGGCGGGGAGTTTTCAGTTTTCAGTATTTCAGTTTTCAGAAAGGGTCGTGGCCGGTGCCTGGCGGCTTGCGTCGTTCGATGCTGGACGTTTCTTGTTCAAGTTAACCCTTATCTCTTTCAAAGTCCGCCCGGATGGCGGACGGTAAAGCCTTTGGTGGCGCGGGGTTTGGTGGTCCAGCGCGGGCCGATGCCGGTGCCGCGGCTGCTGGTGTCGAGGCGGATGCCGCAGATGGTCATGAAGACGTGGCCGGGGCGGGCAAACACGGTGATCCATTTGCCCTGGCCGGAGCGCCCATACTTGCGGAAGGCCCCGCTGGGCATGGATCCTTTGAGCAGTCCCGCCGAGCGCAGGACATGGGAAACGCTGCCCGAGCAGTCGAGGCCGTGGCTTTCCCTGCCATGCCCGCCACCCATTTGATAGGGGGCCTGCTGAATGGCGTTGGCTGCGGCAACGGCGCGGTGGACGGCCGCGGGAGCCTGCTTCGGGGCGGCCACCTGGCCGTTCACAAACACTGCCCGGGGCCCGTCGTAGTAGTCCTCAGTGGTCTTTTTGGAGGAGGCGCAGCTGGCCAGCAGGAACAGGCTGACCGCAAAAAGGAGGCGCAGGAGAGGCATGAAAGAAACGGCTGATGGCTGAATCATGATCGGTGGAGCGGATGGATAATAAAGGCCAAAGCGCAAAGGCCAAAGCTCAAAGCTCAAAGCTCAAAGCTCAAAGCTCAAAGCTCAAAGCTCAAAGGTCCTGCGCACGGGCCGGCGGTGGAGTGTCAGGGAAAAACTGCGGATTTTTTTTGGGCCGGGGGTCGGAGGTTTTGGGAGAAGCAGTGCGCCCATTGCCGGAGATAGGAGGTGGCCAGCGGAACCGCAGGCGGGCCATTCACTTTGCCGGACGCCGTGAGCACCCGCCGCAGGTGGGCGGCGGTGACCGTTTTGGCAAAGCGTTCCCGGGCCAGCGCCAGACCGGCCTGCCCGAAGCGGTGCGCAAGGCCGGGATCCGCAAGGATCCGCGTCAGGGCCGCAGCCGTGGCCTCCGGATCGCGCCCGGCGGTCAGCAGGCCGGTGGTTTCGTGGATTACCATTTCCGGCACTCCGGCCAGGGTCGTGGAAACACAGGGCAGGGCGGCCGCCATGGCCTCCATCAGCACGGTAGGCAGAACGTCGCGGCCGCCGTCGGCCTCGGTGACACAGGGCAAGGCAAAAACCGTGGCCTGCCCCAGATGCCGGATTATGTCAGACTGGGAAAGCGGGCCGGTCAGGGTGACCTGATCCGTCAGGCCGGCATTGTGGATTTGAGTGGTCAAGGCCTGCTCCAGCGGGCCCTCTCCGGTGATCCGGCAGTGGAAGGCCTGCCCCTCGTCCCGCAGCCGGCCGCAGGCGCGGATCAGATCGCCGAAACCCTTTTTTTCGATTAGCCGTCCCACACTGTAGATGACCGGCGGGTAGGTTTTGGTCTCCGCCGCAGCACCCATGGTGATGGGATCAAGGTCGAGGCCGTTGTAGACGCGGTGAATGCGCGAAGCCGATGCGGGGTGCTTTTCCTTCAGCCACGCGGCTGTGTAGTTGCTCACTGCGATCACGGCTGCAGCATCCCGGATGAGACGGGGGAGTTTGAGGCCGGTGGTTTCGTCAGGGCAGAAGAGGTCATTGGCATGACCGGTGAAGCTATAACTCATCCCGTAAAACTGCCGGATCCACCATGCGGTGCGGGCGGCCAGACCGGCAAAGTGGGTGTGCACATGCCGCACTCCGGCAGCCCGAAGTTTTTGCCCGATCCAAGCGGCTTCGTAAACGCGGGCCTTGTCAGGACGTCCGGCCCATTCCCTGAGGGTGAGGACGATGCTTTGCGGGAGTTCCCGCCGCTCCTTCATGGCTTCCACCTCCCTTGTCAGCAGATCCACCGGAGGCAATGTGGTAACTTGACTGATCAATTCCGGAGGGAAATGGCGCACCGTTTCTTCTCCGGTGCTGCGGATGGAAAAGATCAGGAGCCGGACGCCCTGACGCTGCAGTTCCGTCACTTCCCTCGCACAAAAGGTCTGGGTGAAGGAAGGGAAGCGTTCGAAAACGTAGGCAAAGTGGGGTCGGGACACAGGCAGGGGCGTCGGAATCAGACGGCCATGAATGCCACAAAAGCGGCGGATGTCACGGCGGGAGTTCCTTCCTCCGGGGGGAGGGATACCGTCGCTGCCCCGGTGGCCCGGCAATCAATTTTTCCGGCCCAGCCGGAAGGGGGTGGAGCAGAACATGCAGCGGAACCGGCCGGTGAAGAAGAGGTGCAGAATCGCGGAGGCCCGGTAGGTCAGAATGGGCAGCTTGTTGGCGAGCTGATGCTTGCGGCAGCTTTTGCCGAGAAGGGGGGTGCCGTGACACAGGGAACACTTGGTCATGGCGCTCAGGATGGTGCCCATCACCAGTGCGGCGACGAGGGCCACCAGGGACCCGAGCGCCCACAATTGCCAGCCCCCCTCGGGTTGCAGGATGAGGCGGATGGTAAAGTAGATGGTAGCCGGCAGCGCGGCGTAGGTCGTCAGGGCCAGGAGTGTGATCAGAACCAACCGGCCCTGTCCTCTCCAGACCCGCGGCTTCTGGGTGCGTTCCCAGTCCGCCACATGGGAACGGGTGGCTGAAAGAGTCTTGAGGGAGCGGGGCATTTTTTTGGGGGAGACCTTGCATATCCAAGGATGCGTCGGAGGCAACCGAATCCTGACTGTTATTTTGCCGCGGGGTCCCCCCGCGGCGGGTTGACAGGGCCGGAGGGGCCGTCAAGCCTGCGCGGATGGAGCCTGACGCCCTGACCTGCCTGACTGCATGGGACAAATCCCATGCGTGGCATCCTTTCACGCAAATGCAGGACTGGACCGCCCCGGAACACCAGCCGCTCTTCATCACAGGCGGCGAAGGGGCATGGCTGACGGATCACGCCGGCCGCCGCTATCTGGATGGCAACTCCACCATCTGGACCAACCTCCATGGCCACCGCCATCCCCGCCTTGATGCAGCCTTGAAGGAACAGGCCGGCAAAATTGCCCATGTCTCTGCTCTTGGCTTTTGCAACGAACCGGCCACCCGCCTTGCCCGGGCCCTCGTGGAACTGTGGCCGCAGAACACCCTGACCCGGGTATTCTTCAGCGACGACGGCTCCACGGCCATCGAATGCGCCGTCAAAATGGCCCTGCAATACCACCAGCTGACCGGCCATCCGGAACGGACCGTTTTTGCCGCCTTTGACAATGCCTATCATGGCGACACCATGGCTGCGGCCACCCTCGGCGGGATTGAAACCTTTGCCGGCCGGTTCCGGCGCTTTGGCCTGAGCACCTTGCATTTTCCTGACATGGCTGTCCTTGAAGCCCTGCCCGGGGCAGTCAGGAACACCCTGGCCGCCGTGATCATCGAGCCCATGATCCAGGGCAGTGCCGGAATGCGGACCTGGCCGCCAGGCATGCTGGCGGCGCTGCGCCGCTGGTGTGACTCTAACCGGGTGCTCCTGATCTGTGATGAGGTGATGACCGGATTTGGCCGCACCGGAAGGATGTTTGCCTGCGAACACGAGGACGTGGTGCCGGATTTTCTCTGCCTCGCCAAAGGGCTCAGTGGCGGCTATCTTCCCCTCGCGGCCACTCTGACAAGGGAACGGATCTACGACGCCTTTCTCGGACGCTACGATGAACTCAAAACCTTTTTCTACGGCCACAGTTATACCGGAAATCCCCTCGCCTGCGCGGTAGCCCTTGCCAGTCTGGCGGTGTTCCGGGAGGAAGATACCCTGGACAGACTGCAGGCGAAGATCGTGCGGCTGGGCCATGGTCTCGCGTCGTTGCAGGCCCGCCACCCGCAGCATGTGGCGGCGATCCGCCAGGGCGGTTTTATGGCCGGCGTGGATCTGATGGCAGACGCCCCAACCGGCCGGCCTTTTCCATGGCAGGAGCAGACCGGAGCGCGCGTCTGCGTGGCGGCCCGCGAGGCCGGACTCCTCACCCGTCCGGTCCGGGATACCCTGATCCTGATGCTGCCCTTGTGCGCGACGGAGGCGGACGTTGACCTTGCCCTTGCCGCGCTGAGCCACGGCATCACGGCCGTCTGCGGATCCGCAGGCGCGGCGCAGGATGTTCTTGCTAAATGAGCCCGGGGTGAATTAATCGGAGCAGGCGCGGAACCTATCGGTCCGCGTGCTGCCAACCACCGGAACCCTCCCTACCCCACCAACTTTATGAAAATCACCCTGCTGCTTGTTGCCTTGTTCGGATTTGCTGCCCTCGCGCCGGCGGCTGACAAGGATGACCCAAAAACCGACCGCAAGACGCGCAATGAAAAGAAGGACGACAAAAAGGACGAAAAGAAGGAGGAAGTGCGCAACCACTTCGAGGTTACCGTCACGGGTGCCAAGGACGAATCAGCCGAAGCGGATGTGAAAACCTTCCTCAGCAGCATCGAAGGCGTGAAGCTGGAAAAGTCCGAAAAGACCGGCAAAGGCATCGAAGCCGTGCTCAGCACAAAAACCAAAATCTCGCGGGGCGACGTCAGCAAGGCCCTCAAGGATAACAAGGACCTGAAAGTAGCCGATTTCAAAGCGGTGCGCCCCGGCCGCGAAAAGAAGGAGGAAAAAGCCGGTGAAACCAAACCCGATGAGAAAAAGCCCGAGGAAAAAAAGGCGGCCTGAGGTCTGTTAGCCATTCTTCCCGGAACCAAAGGGAGCAGGCCCTGCGGTCTGCTCCCTTTGGATTTCAGGCTGAGTGGGTCAGCCCGTCCGCCTCCGGAGGCCCGCCAGTCCACCGAGCGCGGCGAGGCCTAACAATGTGACCGAGGGTTCCGGAATCGCCGCCCCGGCCACGCCCAGGGCAGAAACTTCCGCAGGAGTCAATGCGCCGTCGTAAATCGCCAGGGCCCCGATGTGCAGTGGGGCATTGTCACCATCATTGTCGGTGAAAAACAACACCGTGGGATCCAGGGAGAAACGGCCATCCACCGCCCCCGCCGAATGGGTATGAAACAAGGTGCCGTTCGTGTAGGAAGTCACACCGGTGCCCAGATCAAAAGTAATCACCAGCCGTGTCCACGCGGCAGGATTGAGGGTTCCGGCGGAATAGGTGAGGTCGAACACTCCGACGGTATTGCCAGGATCAATGAAATAGTCGCCGTCATTGGTATTGTTCACATTGGTCTGCAGGATGGTGCGCCAACTGGAACGACTGGATACGGGGGAGAACAAATCCACCACGATGGAATATTCGTTCACAAAAGCCCCGCCGCCGTTGGCCGGAATTCCGTGGGTGGCCGTATACCGGGTGGCGGAGGAAGCGGCCGGGGTAGTGATCACGCCACTCAGGGAAGCTGATCCGTCGTCAGCCAGGGAAGCTGCCCAAATTCCGGGAGCAGGTGCCGTGAATGTGAGGTCATTGCCGACGGTGGCTTTGGCGGGGTTGGCCTGATCATCAAATAACCACAGCCCGGCCAGGTTGGCCGCGTGGCCGGGAGCGGCAGCGAGGAGTGCAAGGAGGAGGACTTTTTTCATGGCTGAAGGAAGTTGGGTGGAAAGACGGGGCACCGGGATGGAGGGAGGGTAACCTGGATTTCCAACGGAGGCCAGAAATTGCTCTCACAAGGTTCGAAAAAGCGCGATGGAACGTACGCCAACAAAATTTTCCGTAACGAAGCGAAGCTGCCCCGAGTCCGCTCCGTTAACCGCACCGATCCGGAAATCAGCGCCCCGCACCGGCTCGGCGGCGGCGGCCCAGCAAGCCCGCCACAGCTCCTAGACCCAGCAGAGAACCGGAGGGTTCAGGCACTGCAGCCGCATTGGCGGCCCCGAAGGCGGCAACCTCGCTCCCGGTGAGCACGCGGTCGGCAAAGAAAAACTGACTGATGTAGCCGTTGGCGGTTTCCCCATCCTCGTCGGCAAAAATCAAAAATGACGGGTCGCTGAGATCGAACCGGTTTATACTGTTATTGGGAGCGGTGCCGAAAGCACTGACGCTATTCACAAGACTGCCGTCGACATAGAGATTCAGGAAATCGGCGGCCAGGGAGGTATCCACCGTGGCCACGAATCGGTGCCACGCATTCGCCGTAAACGTGGTGCCGCCGTAGTCACTGTTGATCCCGACCGCGCCGCTGCCACGCGCGAAAATGTCGCCGTCGGCAGCATTATCGAGTTGCAGCAGACTCAGAAAATTTGGAATGGCGGAATAATAAACATCCATCATCACGGTATAACCCGTGGTGTTGGGGCTGGGGGTGGAGTGGGTAAATTGCAGGCCGCCGGCATTGGCCAGAGGGATGGCGCTGAATGACATCACCGTGCGGTCACCCCCCACCATGGGATTAAGACCGAATCCGGAGACGCTATTAAACGTCGTGGAGATGCCTCCGGTCGCGGTCATGCTGCCGGGGCCAGAGGCGGTGGTGATGGCTCCGGAAAAATTGATGACGGTGGCGGCGGCGGGAGCGAGGCCGGGGGTCAGGAGGATGACAAAAGTTAGGATCGGGAGCGGTTTCATGGTAGTATAAAATGATTGGAGATGATTGGAGCCAGAGGTGGCAGGTAGCGGGGAGATTATTCCACGGCGCGGAAAAAGACGCGGTTTCCCGGAACGATGGTTTCCGTAAATGTCCCAAAGCCGGTGGTTCCGGGGACATCCACCCAGCCGCTGAGCGCGGTGGCGCGCTGCAGGCGTCGGCCGGGGGCAGCCCCCCATGTCAGGATGAGGCTGTTGCCACTGCGCTGGACGGTGATCGGCGGCAGGGGAGCAGGTTCGGTATAGAAGATCCCGCCGGCGCGCGGACTGCCGAGGACCAACGCCTGGGCGGCGCTGAGCGGCACATCGGTGAAGGCAAAGGCATTGACCAGCACTTCGCTGGTTTCGCCATCCTCATCATTGAAGAGCCGCAGGTGAGGGCCGGCGCTGGTGCCGGGATTCAGCGAAAAGCGTCCGTCTGTCAGGGAGGCCCCGGTCCGGGTATGGACAAGGTTTCCATCGACATAGTAAGTTACGGTGCCGGCTCCCAGATCCGCAGAGAAGATCACGCGGTGCCAGTTTCCGGGTTGAATCACGTTGCTGGAGGAGTAGCCCAACGCACCGATGCCGATGGCGCGTCCGCTGTTCAAGAAAAAGTCGCCATCGTTGTTATTGTTGGCGGCGGTGTTGAAGAAGCAGAACCACGTGCCCGGGCTGGGCAGATTGATATCAAAGATCAGGCTATAGCGGTTGATGAAGGCCCCGCCGCCATTGGCCGGAATTCCGGTCAGGGATAGGGCCAGCCCATGCACCCGGTCGGTGAAGGCGGGCAACCGGAGATATCCCGCCGTTTCGCCATTGATGTCAGGAGCGATGTTGCCATCGGTGGTCTCGAAGCTGCACAGGGCTTCCGTGTTGACCCCATCGGCAAATTCAAGGGAACCGTTGCCCAGCACACTGGAGAGGGAAGCATTGAATACCCACTCGAGTTTGGTGCCGTCCGCCGGCGGCGGGGTGGAGAAACTCCAGACATCACCGGTCACCGTGCCTCCCGGGGTGACTTCATCGACCCGCCAGTAGTAGGTCTGGTTGGCGGCAAAGACCGGGGTTTGATAGAGATCGCTGCTCTGTTCCACCACAAAGGGCGGCGGATTCACGGGGCCAAAGTGGATGCGGTGGGCGGTGGCTCCCGTGCCCGTGACCCACCGCAGCACGGTGGAAGGAGCGGTCAGGGAAGCGCCGGCGGCCGGAATGGGGCCGCTGGCTTTGGCCAGCCCGTCCGGCTGCAGCGCCACCACCGTCCCCGGAAAATCCGTCTCAATATAATCCACCCCGGCCGCCGCACAGCGCCGCATGCTGTCAGGATCATTTACGGTGTAAACCTCCACCAGAAACCCTTCCTGTTTGGCCCGGGTGGCAAAAGCGAGGTCCGGAGTGCCGGTGCCGCTCCCAATCGAGAACCCGATCACCCCGATGTCCCTCAGGTTGTTAAAATATTCCGGATCGCTATTCCATGAAGGATCGGGATTGCCCCACAGAATCTGGGCACCCGGCAAAGCGGTGCGGATTTCATCCGCATACGCGGGATCGCCGGGGGTCCAAAACCAGAGGTCCGGCAGCGGAAAACCGGAGGCCGTCACTGCAGCGGCAAAGGCGCTGGCCTGGCCGCCCGTTTTGATATCGAGATAGACGATGCCTTTTCCTTTGGCTTCCAGCAGCGCTTCCGTGAGGGAGGGGACTTTTTCCCCGGCGAAGGATGGATCGTATTTGGAGCCGGCATCCAAGGCCTGCAATTCTGTCAGGGTGAAGGAGTCCACCGGACCGGAACCATTGGTGGTGCGGTCCACTGTGGCATCGTGGAAACAGACGGCCACCCCATCGCTGGTGAGGCGGGTGTCCACTTCCACCCCGGCAGCCCCTTCCGAGAAGGCGAGGCGGAGCGCTGCGAGGGAGTTGTCAGGAGCAGATCCGTAGGTGCCGCCCCGATGGCCCATGGCCTTGACGCGGCGCACCATTTTTTCCGCATAAGCCGGAGCGGGCGCACCCGGCACACTGGCCCCGCCGGCATGGGGCCCCCCAAGGGCACTGATTTCCGCCGCGTTCATGGCGCGGTCATTGAAGTAAAAACTGGCTAGATACCCGGGGGCGGTTTCGTCGTCGTTGTCCGTCAGGAGCAGTGCCTCCGTGCCGAGACCAAACCGCGCTCCGAGAGCCGAACCGGTGGTGCCGATGGCACCCACGAACTGCCCGTCAATGTAGCGCTGAGCCTGTCCTTCCCCTTCTGCGGCGCGAACCGAGATTGCGATGCGGTGCCACTGTCCCGCGACGATGCGTCCGCGGTAGTTGCTGTTGATACCCACTCCGCCGGCCGCGCTGTTGTCCACAAAAAATTCCCCGTCGTCACTGTTGCCCGTATTGGTCTGCAGCAGGGCCCGCCACCGGGCATTGCTGGCCACAGGATAATAAACATCGTAGATCAGGGTGTAGTTGGAGACCAGCAATGGGGCTTCGGCCAAGGCTCCATTGGGCAGGGCACCGTGTGTCAGCAGATATCCCTGCCGGTTGGTGCAGGCTGGAAAACTCATCACGTCAGGATCCCCGCCCGTCATGCCCGGCAGGCCGAAACTGCTGGCTTTGCCAAAAGCCGTGTCTGCGGGTCCCCATCCGGTGGAGTCAGGATCCGCGTAGTCCAACGTGGCGGTGCCGGAGGCCGCTTCGAGCCGGTCCGCCGGATTGGCAAAGGTAAAGAGGGTGGGGGCCGCAACGGCGGAACCCGCCAGGCCCAGCGTCAGGAGGATAACAAGCCATCCCGGACGGGAGCGGCGGAGCCGGGTGGGGGCAGCAGGGAATTTCATAACATGGGGAGGGTTCCGGTGGATCACCCACCGCAGCGGCATGGCAGCCGGAGCAGCAGATCCGCAGTCCTATCATGGGCAAGACCCCGGGTTTGGTCGCTCCGCAAAAATAGCAGTCCCTCGGTCAAAATCGCCAGGACGGTGTCGGATTTGACAAAAACGGGCATTGTCTGCCACGGTGCGGCGCGCCACGTATCCGTTTGCCATGTCTGTATCGAATCCTGTGTCTGCCCTGATCCCACCGGTGTTGCGCCGCGTCGGGGTGCGGCTGCCCACATGGATCAGCTATCAGCGCATTGTCTTTGACGGGGTCCTGGAGTTCATGCGGGCCCACGAACCCTGGGTCATCGAAGCACCCATCGACAGCAGTGGCGAACTGGCCCCCATGCTCATCGATGAACACTGGCGCGGCGATGGCCTCATCGTTTACCGCTACACGGATGCCGAGGCTGCCGCATGGCAGAAGGCCGGCATTCCGGTGGTGAATCTGAGCACCGAGCGCCTTGAAGGCCCATTCCCCAGTGTGGTTCCTGACAACTTTGGCGGCGGAGCGGAGGCCGCCCGGCATCTCCTCACCCTTGGGCTGCAGCACTTCGTCTTTGTCGGCCGGGCAACCGCCTTTGTGGATGACGATCTGACCGGACTGGGCATCCCGAGGCGCTACTCCCAGGAACGGGCCGAGGGGTTTTCGCGTGGACTGCAGGCCGCCGGCCACCAGCCCAGGATACTGCACCTTGATGCGCCCACCCCGCGGGATGGCCACCCGGTGTGGCAACAATTGCGGAACCTTTACCTGGATTTGCTGGCCACCCTGCCCAAACCCTGCGGCCTTTTTGCCGTGGATGATCTGCTGGCTCATGGGCTGCTTCAGGCCGCGCAGGAAGCCGGCCTGCGCGTGCCTCTGGACCTTGCTCTGGTGGGCTGCAATGACCAATCGCACTTTTGCCATGCTGCCACGCCTCCCCTGAGCAGCGTTTCCTATCCAGGCCGGGCCATTGGGTCCCGGGCAGCGGAAATCCTCTTTGACCTGATGCGTGGCAGGCCTCCTGCGGGTGACCCGGTGCAACGGATCCCGGTCGGCGGAGTTACGGTGAGGGAAAGCACCAATGTTCTCGCCATCCGGGATCCCCTGGTAGCAGATGCGGTCCGCCTGATCCGGCGGCAGGCTGCCACCTCGGCACCGCGCGTGGGGGAAATCGCCGAAACGCTGGGGGTCTCCGTCAGCTTGCTGCGCCAGCGTTTTCTAACAGCCTTGGGTCTCAGCCCCAAAGAGGAAGTGGACCGCGCCCGGCTGGATATTATCCGGCACTGGCTGGGTTCCTCCGCGCTGGGATCAGGTGAAATCGCGGCCCGCACCGGTTTTGCGGATGCCGGCGAACTGCGCCGCTTCTTCCTCCGGGGCACCGGCCGCACTCCCCACGACTACCGTCAGTCCCTGCGCCCCTGAAGTCCGGGAATCGGGGACTCATCCTTCAACGCGGTGCCGCTCAACTGGCACCCCCGTGATTCCGTCAGCAGATGGAATAAACGCTTTGCTGCAGCCTCCGGTGGCAAGCCGCCGGCGCGGATGTTAGACAGCCCCGGGATGGCACCGGACAGGCGGAAATGCCGTGTCCGGCGGGATTTTGCCAGGTGTGGTGGCGAAGATGCGGATTGAGCGGGGCCATGGCGCAGGCATTTTGCCTCATCTTTCATACCGGAAACGCCCCTCATGCTGCCGCCCTCCCCTGTTGCCATGCCCCCTTCCCAGGTCGGCGGTGAAATTTTAAAGTGTGCCGGCGCGCTGCGGGCCGCCTGCCCCGGGGCGGAGGCGGTGGCATTTTGGGATTTCGACGGCACCTTGTTTGAGGGCGACTGTTCGGAAGGATTTTCCCGGGCCGGGCACGGGCGCATCGCCGGTTTGGTGGAATGCGCCATCGCGGAGGGGTGGTCGCAGGCCTATCCGGCAGCGGGGGGCTTTGCCCGGTGCTGGGACGCCTATCAAACCACCATGCGGGAAACGGGCACCGCCGCTGCCTACCTGCAATTGGTCAGGGTTTTTGCCGGTGCTCCGGAAGGGGCCCTGCGGGAACTGGCGGAACGGGAATTCGCCTCCCGGCTGCGGCCGTGGTTTTTTGCCGGAGCCTTGGCGCTCTGGGCGGAACTGGAAGCCGGCGGGGTGAACTGCATGGTCATTTCCGCCAGCGCGGATTTTTTCATCAAAGGCGCGGCAGGCGTTCTCGGTGTGCCGGCCGACCGCCTGCATGGGGTGCGTCTCGCGGCGGGCGCGGACGGGATCCTGACGCATGTTCCGGTGGAACCGGTCACGATTGGCACAGGCAAGGCCGCGCTCCTGCAGGATCTCCTCTCCGCGCCGGTGCAATGCGGAAAGCGGTATGCGGTGGCCGCGTTTGGTAACGATTTCTTCACCGACGGCCCCATGCTGGAAGCCGCCGCCTCATCCATTCTACCGGTCGGTGCCCCCGTGGCAGCGCTGGTCAATGCCCGCCCTCCCGCCTCCTTGGCGGGCCGCCTGCGCGAACTCGTATTCCCTCCCCGTTCCTTATCCTGACTTATGCCGCCCTCCGCTCCGCCGCCTGACAAGGAACGCGCCGCCACCGCATGGCTGCGCGGCGGTCCCTCCTGGGTTCTGGCGGTATGGGCCATGGTCGCCGCCTTTGCCGCTTACGGCTGCATGTATGCTTTCCGGAAGCCCTTCAGCGCGGCAGCCTACGCGGGGACGTTTGGCGGTCTGGATTACAAGACCCTGCTGGTTCTTTCTCAACTGGCCGGCTACACAGTGTCGAAGTTTCTCGGGATCAAGTTTGTCTCCGAAGCCACCCCCGCCCGCCGCGTCGCCATGGTGCTGGGCCTGATCGCTGTAGCAGAAGGATCCCTTGCCGGATTCGCCCTGACACCTGCGCCATGGAATGCCGTATGGCTGTTCCTCAATGGGCTGCCCCTGGGCATGGTCTGGGGGCTGATTTTTGCCTTTCTGGAAGGCCGGCGCGTCACTGAATTCATGGCCCTTGGCCTCAGTCTCAGCCTGATCTTCGCCAGCGGCTGGACCAAGGCGGCGGGCCTGCATGTCATGCAGGGCTGGAGCATCAGCGAAGCGTGGATGCCTTGCGTCACGGGCGCGTTGTTCCTCGCGCCCTTGTTGGGAGCACTCTGGATGCTGGCGGTGCTGCCCCCTCCGGACGCGGCGGACGTCGCGGCCCGCTCCCTGCGCCAGCCCATGAATGCCGCCGCCCGCCATGCCTTCCTGCGCCGCCATTGGCCGGGCCTGACCCTTTTTGTCCTTGGATACATGCTGCTGAATACCTATCGGGATGTGCGCGATACCTTCCAAGTGGACATCCTCCGCGAGCTGGGGGTGGCGGCCAATGCGGGCCGGCTCGTGGTCATCGAAACCCAGGTCGGAGTGGCCGTGATTGCCATGCTGGGGTTCTTTGTGTTCATCCGCAGCAACCGCGGGGCCTTCATCGCCTGTGCCGTGCTCATCGCGTTCGGTGGCGTGGTGGCGGGTCTGTCCACCGGTTTGCTCCAACAGGGAAAAATCAGTGCTCCGGTTTGGATGACGCTCACCGGCATCGGCCTTTACGCTGCCTACATTCCCTATCAAGCCATCCTTTTCGAGCGGCTCCTCGCCCATCTGCGCGTCGCGGGCACCGCCGCTTTTCTCATCTCGCTGTGCGACAGCTATGGCTATCTCTCCACGGTCGCCCTCTATCTGTATAAAACCTTCGGCGGCATCCGGACTGGTTGGGCTCATTTGCTGACCGGGGGAGGTTATTTGCTAGCCACCGCACTCCCGGTGCTCATGCTCGGCGCGCTTTTCCTCCTCGCCGGAAAACGCCGGGAGACCGTCGTGGCGGAGCACGTTTCCTACCCGGCCGCGCCCGGCCGTCCCCTCTCATGAATTCCCGCCGCGATTTCCTCAAACAAGCCGCCGCCCTCGGCACCGCCGGCCTTCTGCCGCCCGGGGTGCACCGCGCCATGGCCATCGATCCTGCGCCCGGCAGCACCTTTCTTGATGCAGAACACGTGGTCATTCTGATGCAGGAAAACCGTTCCTTTGATCATTGTTTCGGCACCCTGCGGGGGGTGCGCGGCTTCTCGGATCCCCGCGCCATCATGTTGCCGGACGGTCTGCCGGTCTGGCTGCAGACCAATGCTGCCGGGGAAACCCACGCCCCGTTTCCGCTGCAACTGACAGAAACCAAATCCACCTGGATGCAGAGCCTGCCGCATTCATGGGCGGACCAGACGGCCGCCCGCCGCGAAGGCCACCACGACCGTTGGCTCATCGCCAAAGCCCCCGGCAAAAAAGAATACCGGCACCTGCCCATGACCCTCGGTTTCTACACCCGGGACGATCTGCCGTTTTACCATGCCCTCGCCGATGCCTTTACCATCTGCGACCAGGCCTTCTGTTCCTCACTCACCGGCACCACCCCCAACCGCCTTTACCTCTGGACCGGCAAGGTGCGCCCCGAACTTCATCCTGACAGCCCCGCCTGCCTGCGGAACAGTGATGTCGAATACAGCCGCGAAGCCACCTGGACCACCTTTCCCGAACGGCTGGAATCCCTCGGGATTTCATGGCGCATCTATCAAAATGAAATCAGCCTGCCCACCGGGCTGGAGGGGGAAGCCGAAGCGTGGCTGGCCAACTTTACCGACAATCCGCTGGAGTGGTTTTCCCAATACCGGGTCCGTTTCTCGCCGGCCCACCGGGCCTACCTGCAAGGCCGCATCGCCGCCGCCGAAACCCATTTGGCGGAAGGCGGCCACCCTGGCAACCTGCCCCTGGCCACCAATGAAAAGTTGGCCCTTGAATTAAATCAACTAACTGAAAAGGTGGCCCGCTGGAAGGCAGAACTGGCCCGCTGGTCCCCGGATGCCTTCACCGCCCTGACACCCACGGAGCAATCGCTCCACCACCGTGCGTTCACTACCAATGCCGGGGACCCGGACTACCACCGCCTGGAATCCCTGACTTATCAGGAACCCGGCTCCGCCCCGCGCGAAATGAAAGTCCCGGCCGGGGACGTTTTCCATCAATTCCGCCAGGATGTCCAAACCGGCAGGCTCCCGGCGGTTTCATGGCTGATTGCCCCGCAGCACTTTTCCGACCACCCGGAATCCCCGTGGTATGGGGCATGGTATCTCGCGGAGGCCTTCGACATCCTCACTAAAAACCCTGACATCTGGCGGAAGACGATATTTATCCACTGTTACGATGAAAACGACGGCTGGTTCGACCACGTCCCGCCACCGGTGGCCCCCGACCCCGGCCGTCCTGACACCGGCGGCACCTCCCCCGGCCTGCAGCCGGAGCTGGAATACCACACTGCCGGCCACGAAGCGGTCTGGCGCCGGAACAATCCCAAAGGTGCCACGGCCGAAGGGCCCATAGGTCTTGGCTACCGGGTGCCCCTGCTGATTGCCTCGCCGTGGAGCCGCGGCGGCGCGGTGTGCTCGCAGGTCTTTGACCACACCTCGATTCTGCAATTCCTCGAGACATGGCTCACCCACAAAACCGGCCGCGCCGTCCACGAGCCCAATATCAGCCCGTGGCGCCGCGCGGTTTGCGGTGACCTCAGCTCCGTCTTCCAACCGTGGCATGGCGAACCGGTCCCGCTCCCGCCGCCTGTGGAACGCACCGCATGGCTGGGATCCCTCCATCAGGCCCAGTTCAGAGCCGCGCCGGTCACCATGCCCCTGACTGCAGAGGAACGGCACGCCATCCTTCATCACCAAACCCCGTCTTCCCGCCTGCCCCGTCAGGAATCCGGCCAACGCCCCTCCCCCGCGCTGCCTTACGAACTCTCCGTCACCCCCCTCTGAGTGCTGACGGCACGGCCCTTTCCCTCCGCTTTGCCGCCGGAAACCAGCGCTTCGGCAAACGCTCCGCCGGGGCCGCTTTCCACGTTTACGCCCCGCCCGCCCCCCCGGCCCGATCCGATGCCCCGGCCCAGGCCCGCAAGGAGATCCTCCCCCGTTGCTACACTGCTGCCCCCGGTGCCGAAGTCACCGGCTCGTGGCTGCTGTCAGATTTCCCTGACAACCGCGCCCTGCTCCACGTCCACGGCCCCAATGGTTTCTTCCACGCCTGCTCCCTTGCCTCCACCGATCCCCAAGTCTCTGTCACCCTGGCAGAAAACGCGCCCGTGTCCCCCCGTCACCAGCTCACCCTTATCATCAAGGCAGGGGATCTCAAGGTGCCACTGACCGTTCAGGTGGAAGACCCCGCCTACCGCCGCCCGATCCAAACCCTGACCCTCCCGGCCAACAGCGGGGCCGGTTCCACCGCGTCCCTCCTCTGCGACCTCCGCCCCCATCAGGGCTGGTATGATCTCCGCCTCACCCTGCCGGATTTTCCCGGCTGGGAACAGCGGTTCGCCGGCCGGCTGGAGGATGGCCAACATGGATGGAGCGATCCAGCTTTGGGCGTTTGACCCCGGGGGAAGTCTGCCGGCTTGGCGTGGGAAAATTGGCTTTGCACCATTAGCCTAACCAGCGGATCAAACCGGCCGCCAAACCCACCGTGGTGAGCAGGGCCCCACCCAGCACCAAGGCCACCACACAACCAGCGGTCCCCCCACTGCCCGCCGAATCCACGGCTCCCTGGCTCATGGAAAGTGGGCAAAGTCGGTCCGTTTCCTGAAGTCGTGGCTTCACGGCAGGCATGGTGGGAGGCGGTTAGGGTCATTCGGCAGCAATCGCCCCGGGCCTCCTGCGGCCCAGTGGCAGAGCAAAGGTGCCATGGTCAACATGTTCTGGAATTTATGAATTTACAAGATTTATATTGTTTTACTTTACAATTCCAAAAATTTCCGGGCGTTCTGGGGGCACCCCATTAACCAGACCCATTCCCGAAAAACAAGGCCGGGACGGGCCTTGCTACGGGTTTTTGAACCAAGACAGTTTGGCATAAGCCGCCTAAAATGCAGGTGCCCGCGACGATTTTTTGAGCGGTAAAAGCGCGGAGGATGCGTTCCAATCCGGAGTGATGAAACGCGCTGATTTTCTCCGCCTCTCCGGTTTGGGCACCTTTGGACTGCTGACCGACAGTTTTGCCCTGCCGGAAGGCTACGCCGGCATTCCCGCCGGCATCCGGCCCTATCTGCAGACGCCCCGACCGGATTCCATGTGGGTTTCCTGGTTCTCTGACGATGCCACCACCGGCAGCGTGGATTGGGGCCCCGCAACAGGCAGTCTGACCAACACCGTGCCCGCCAGCCTTGACGTGCTGGGCACCGGCTATCACTATCACTCCGCCCGACTCACCGGGCTGGCCCCGGGAAACTATTATCACTACCGCGTGCGCAGCGGCAACACCGTCTCCGATACCTTCCGCTTCCGCACTCCCCCCGCGGCCGGAACCAAAACCGGGAGATTGCGGGTCCTGGTCATGGGCGACAACCAGATCATCAACGAAAACCGCTATGAAAAACTGATCGCCTGCGCCAAGGCGAAAATTGAGACCATTTACAACAAACCCGTGGAGGAGGTGATCGACTTCATCCTCATGCCCGGCGACCAAGTGGATGTAGGCACCCTTGAGCATTACCGGAATCTCCACTTCAGGCAATGCGGCCTCATCTCTCCCTATCTGCCGGTCATGACCACGGTGGGCAACCATGAAACCTACCACGATGCCTCCCTCGATCTTTACCGTCGTATTTTCCGTTATGACGACATCGCCTACGCCGGCCTTCCGGGCAGCCAGGGGGAGGCCTATTACGCTTATCAGCTGGGCAATATCGCCTTCATCCACACCAGCAGCGAGCACACCGGTCCGGTCCAGAAAGCATGGGTACGCTCACTCGTGGAGGTCCTCAAAACCGATCCGGCCACCGACCTCTGCGTCAGTGTGGTGCACCGTCCCTATCAGGCGGAGCAATACATCGGCGATATCTCCGGGTGGTTCCGCACTGAGATCATGCCCATTCTGGCGGAGACGGACAAACACGTGCTGAACATCGGAGCGCACCACCACCTCTATGCCCGCGGCCAGACGCGCGAGTGGCCGGTCTATCACATCATTTCCGGGGGCACGGCATGGGATCAATACTGGGGACAGTCCAGCGAGGCCGACTATGATGATGTGCAGAAAACCATCGCCCACTGGGCGTGGCAGTTGCTGGATTTCGATCTCGCCGCGCGGTCCATGGACGTCACCTGTTATGCCGAAGCCAATGTGAAATGGCCCGCCGCCACACGCTGGAATTACCACAGCCGCGTGATCGACCAGTTCCACCGCCGCCTCGGCGTGGCGGCTCCGGGCACGCCTTTCCTTGTCAACACCTTCACCGCACCGGTGACCCTGCCCCTGGATTTGGTAAGCAGTCCCTATCAAACCACCACCAGCGAAACCCTGAACAGCACGTGGTTCCAGGTGGCGGCCGATGCCGCGTTCACCAATCTCAAAGTCGACCGCATCCGGGACGTGGAAAACCTTTTTGGCGATACCGGCGCACCACTCTTCGAACCCGTGAACCGCCACGCCGGCCTGGATCTGCTGCGTTATCCCATCACGTCCGGCCTCGCCAACGGCTCCTACTTCGCCCGCGTGCGGCACCGCGATGCCAATGCCACATGGTCCGCATGGTCCGCCGCGCTTTCCTTCGACGTCACGGGCAGCCCTGACATTGTGGAGCCGAAGCTTACCCTTTCCAAACGCCTCTATGCTCCCGGGGAGGTGGTCAGCGCCGCCTTTGAGGGCGGCCCCGGCAATGCCACGGACTGGATCGGGATCTACCCCTCGCCTCTCCCTGATGGGGGCAACCCGAATGGAAGCCCCTCCTCCACTGACTGGAAATATGTCAGCGGATCCCGCACCGCAGGCGCTTCCGGCATCACCAGCGGCAGCCTGACCTTTGCTCCCGTCCCCCCGCTGGCCCAGGGCCTCTGGGCGGCCTGGTTCCTTGCGAATGATGGCTACACTCCCATTGGGCCAAGGGTGGAATTCTACGTGGGCACCGCCCCTGTCCTGACTCCGGACAAGGAAACCTATGCCGAAGGCGACCGCGTCAACATCGCTTATGCCGGTGCCCCGGGCGGAGCCCTGGATTGGATAGGAATTTACCCCATCGGAAAAAATCCCGGCACCGATGGTCCCTCGACGAAATGGAGCTATACCCCGTCCCCTGACGGAACGGTCACGTTCCCCGGACTGGCCAAAGGGTTTTATTACGCCGTTATCATGCTGAATGACGGTTACTTCGAAATCAGCGGCCGCGTCCGGTTTGCGGTGGGGAGCCGGATCGCCACCGTCTCCACGGCCACGGAAACAATCACTGCCGGCGGGGACTTGGTAGTCGATTTTGTGAACAGCCCGGGACTCCCCAAGGACTGGATCGGAATCTTCAAGCAAGGGGAGAATCCGGGAATCGATGTCCTGACGGCCTACCAATATTTCGGCGGCTCTACCAGCGGCAGCGTCACCTTCAAACTGCCGGATCTGCCGCCTGGGAATTACTTCGCGGCCATGTTTACCAACGATTCCTACACGGAAGTCTCGAACCGCCTCCCTTTTGTTGTCGCCGCGCCGGTGAGTCCTCCCTCCGGAGCAAGCCCGCAAGGCGGGAAATGAAATGTTTCTCCGGCGGAAGACCGATCCGGGCCGCACCTGCATCAATCCGCGCAGCACCGCGCTGAACGGCTGGACAGACCTCCGGACCGTGGTGGCGGAGAGCACCCTGTATGAAACCACGCTGCCGGTGAACCGTATCGCCAACCCCAGCGTGTTCTTCCGGGTCAAACGATTGTAGCCCCACCCACTTGTTGCCCTGTCAGTGCCCAACGGGCCAATTTCCGGAACGCTGACCTGAGTCATGCCAAAATCACCGGAACCTATTTCGAAGGAGCGGATTTCCGTGGGGCCAATCTGGGCAGTGCTTTTTTGTCAGGTCGTTTCCATGATGCGGTTTTCGATGAAGCCAATGTTTCCGGCACCGTGATGCTGGGAGCCTTGGGTATCGAATCATCCACAGAAGTGCTGCGTCAGCGCGGGGCCATTGTAGTTGCGGATGATTTTGTAAAATCGGTGAGGGCGGGGCGGGATTTTACGGATGCGGATTTAAGTGGATTCGAACTTGCTGGTGCCCAACTTGATGCTGCACCTTTTCGAAAGGCAAATCTCCATTCGGCAAATCTGACCAAGACCTCTCTCCACGGTGCCATGCTCTCAGAAGCCAATCTGTGCTGGGCGAAGCTTGATGGTGCAAATTTGAACCGGGCAGACCTGAGTCTGGCTCATTTGATTGGGGCTGGTTTGACCGCGGCGGATCTGTCTCATGCGCAATGCCGTGGAGCCGGATTCAACGGCGCAAAGCTCCGCAACTCAAATCTTGCCGGGGCGGACCTCTCCGATGCGGACTTCAGACAGGCTGATCTGACCGGTGCCAATCTGACTGGCGCTGTCCTTGATGGTGCAAGATGGAACGCTGCCATCCTCGAAGATATCCGAGGCATCAGCCCGGCGCAGGCAGCGGAGCTGAAGTCGCAGGCCGCCCGTTGGAAGCATGATTGGGCAAATTTTTTTGATAAGGTTGTCCCTCCATTGTCCATTGCAGGATGGTTGCTATGCTGGCCGCTGGGGATTGCTTTTTTGCTGTTTGCCGGAAAGCGGTCGCCGGGAAAATGGGGTTGGAAGCTGATTGCGGCCATACACGCCATCGCCGGAGTGCCTCTTTTTGCATTTATCTTCTTCTTCGTCACCCGGACCTCCCCCACCGCACAACTGTCGGTAAGTTCATCGGGGTGGTCCCTCTGGTTCGGTTTGTGGCCGGTCCTCACAGGCACCACCCTGCTGACCATGGGCATATTTGTTCCCGTTGTTATTTCCCTTTGGTGGACGCGTCGCCGCCACCAACCTTGCGAGTTGAAAAAACCTTTGGTGCCTGCCGCGTTTTTAACCTGTTTTTCGCTGGCAGCTTCGTTGGGGATTCTGCTTCAACTGGTGCCGGACGCCTGAGGCCACACGGGCTCACCTCCGCTTCGGCGGGTTGTGGGGGTTGAGGCGGATGCCGGGTTTTTCAAAGCGGATGCGTCGTTCGCGAAAAAGGGCTCCCAAAGCCTGCTTGAAGGCCTTTTTGCTGGTCTGGAAAACGTCGCGGATTTCCTCCGGGCTGCTGCTGTCGTCGTAGGGGGAGTAGCCGCCTCCGGATTCGAGAATGGCGAGGATTTGCTGGGCGAGCGGGATGACACGCTGGTAACCCATGGGGTCAAGGCTGAGGTCGATTTTTCCGTCTTCGCGCACGGCCCGGATGTAACCCTCGACTTTTTGGCCGGGGTAAAGCGGGAAGGCCAGATCGGTATGATAGAGCAGGCCCCAATGCTGATTGTTGACGATGGCATTGCAGCCGAGCGGGGTTTCGTTGGCGATGGTCAGGCTAACCGGCTGGCCGTGGTCGTAAGGAGGCGGGGTCTTGTCGAGAAAACGGTCCAGCCGCATGGAAGCGGTGATGCGTTCGCTGCGGCGGTCAATATAAACATGGACCAGCACCTGATCGCCGATGGTGATGTGTCCGGTTTGTTCGCGGATCGGGAGCAGCAGGTCCTTGCCCAGGCCCCAGTTCAAAAAGGCACCGGTCCCGGGACGGTAATCGACCACTTCCAAGGCAGCAAATTCCCCCGCCATGACCAACGGGGTGGCCATGGTGGCGATGAGGCGGTCCTCGGAATCCCGGTAGAGAAACACATCCAATTTGTCGTCAAGCCGGGTGCCATGGGGGATTTCGCGCCCGGGGAGAAGGATCTCGCCTTCGGGGCCCCCATCGAGATGAAGACCCGACGCGGATTCGCGGAGGACGGTGAGGGAATTGCGTTTGCCTAGTTCTGCCATGGGTATGTTTTGGATGGAACAGAAGGGCACGAAGGACAGGAAGGCAATGGGGACAGGAACGGGGGAGCGGGCCGCTGGACTGGTTGCTGACGGGCCACGGATCACGGATGGTACGGATAAAGATGGATAAGGAGGAAAGCACCCGTTCCTTGAGGCCTACCATCTTCCTGATGCCGGCGGTCTCCGTCTATCCATCCGTTAGATTAGTGCCATCCGTGGCCCGACCTGCGGCCCGTTACGATTGCCTTCCTGTCCTTCCTGCCCTTCTGTTCAAAAACTCCACCCGCCCCATGTCCGTTTCCGAAACCGATCTTCTCCCTGCCCGGCCCCGCATTGCCATCATTGGCTCCGGGGCGATGGGCTGTTATTACGGTGCCCGGATGGCTCAACAGGGGCATGACGTAAAGTTCCTGATGCGGGCGGACCTCGCCCATGTCCGGGCGCACGGGCTGGACATCAGAAGTTGCGCAGGGGATTTCACCCTGCCCCACGTGCAGGCCATGGGCAGCACTGCGGAGATGGGTCCCTGTGATTTGGTCTTTATCGCGCTGAAGACGACCGCCAATGCCGACCTCGCCGGGCTGCTTCCTCCCTTGCTGCATCCCGGCACCATGATCGTGACCCTGCAGAATGGCCTGGGCAACGAAGCCCACCTCGCGTCCCTTCACCGGGCGGATCAGATCCTGGGGGGCGTCTGTTTTGTCTGCATCAACCGCATCGCCCCGGGCGTGATCGACCACCTTTCAGATGGCGATGTGGCGCTGGGGGAATTTGGGGGTGGCCCGCAGCCCCGCACAGAACAAATCTGCGCCTTGCTCAATGCCTGCAACATTCCTTCCCGGGTCGAACCCAGCCTGCCCCTGGTGCGTTGGAAAAAACTGGTGTGGAATATCCCCTTCAACGGCCTGGCCATCGCCGGAGGGGGCATCACCACCGCAGATATCCTGGCAAGTCCCGCCCTCTCGGCCCGGGCCCGGCTCCTTGCGGACGAAGCCTGCGCCGCCGCAGCGGCTCTCGGCCATCCCTTGCCGGACGGCTGGGCGGACTATCAAATCTCCCGCACTCCTGCCATGGGCCCCTACAAGCCGAGCAGCATGATCGATTTTGTGGAAAACCGCCCGGTGGAAGTCGAAGCCATCTGGGGCGAACCAGTGCGCCAGGCCAAGGCCGCAGGAGCCAGCGTGCCCCACATGGAACAGCTCTACGAGGATATTCTCGAAGCGGTGGCCAGGCGGGTTATACGCCCCGGATGCTAAGCGTTTCCGTGAGGAGGGCGGACATTCTGTCCGCCCAAATCTGGTCAACAGAATGTTGACCCTCCTCATCCCCCTGCCGCAAAAAATTCTCCACCCGGCAACTTGCCCCGATACCCCTCCACGCTCATTTCAGGGTGTCGCCTGAAAACCTTTCCTTTCCCGCGCCTTACCCGTAGATCCTCCATGCCCCGTGCCTCCTTGCCTCTGCTGATTCTCCTTGCACTTCCCTCCCTTGCGGTGGCCCAGCGTCCGCCGCTGAAGGCGGAGCGCTGGTCGGACCGGATGGCGGTGCCGGATCCGGTTTCGTGTGCGGTGGATGACCAGGGCAGGGTTTATGTCACGCTAACCACCCGGCGGAAGGTGGGTGATCTGGATATCCGGGAGTGGCCGGAATGGGTGACGGCGGATGTGGCCTTGGAGAATATCGATCAGAAGCGGGCCTTTTTTCACGAGGCCCTCGCTCCAGGCAAACTGCGCGGGCCCAGGGGCAGCCTGACCGATGCCAACAAGGACGGCTCGTTGGACTGGAAGGACCTGACGGTGCCAACGGAAACCCTCATCCGCCTGACAGATCAGGATGGCGACGGCAAAGCCGACACTTCCACTGTTTTTGCGACGGATTTCCGCACCGAAGTCACCGGCATCGCGGCCGGAGTGCTGGCTCACGAAGGTGCCGTCTACAGCACCATAGCCCCCGACCTCTGGAAGCTCACGGATGCCGACGGCGACGGGGTAGCAGAGCAGCGGAAAAGTCTGGTGCACGGTTTCGGCCATCACATTGCCTACGCGGGGCATGACATGCATGGCCTGCGCATGGGACCGGATGGCCGGATTTACTGGAGTATTGGGGACAAGGGCGTGAATGTCCTGATGCCGGACGGCCGCCGTGTGGCCCGTCCCCACGAAGGCTGCGT
The DNA here is from genome assembly GCA_038210825.1 of Verrucomicrobiales bacterium. Taxonomy (GTDB): domain Bacteria; phylum Verrucomicrobiota; class Verrucomicrobiia; order Verrucomicrobiales; family V1-33; genus CAIZWU01. Next base: position 54,821 of record JBBQWG010000004.1, on the reverse strand, counting down.
GCTGCGCTGCGAGCCGGACGGCAGCGGCTTTGAGATCTTTGCCCACGGCCTGCGCAACGTGCAGGAAATTGCCTTCGATGACTACGGCAATATGTTTGGGGTGGACAACGATGCGGACAAGCCTGGCGAAAAGGAGCGGCTGGTTTACATCGTGGAGCAGAGCGATGCCGGATGGCGCTGCACGTGGCAATATCACCCCGCATGGAACCCATGGATGATGGAAGGCCGCTGGCAAATGCCGCATGAAGGCCAGCCGCTTTTCCTGACACCTCCCATCGCGCTCAGCCACGACGGCCCGGCCGGCTTTGAGCGCAACCCGGGCACCGCGCTGGCCCCGGAGTGGGCGGGCTGGTTTTTCCTCAATCAATTTCCGTCAGGCAAAATGAATGCGCTGCGCCTGGAGCCGGACGGGGCCTCTTTCCGCCTTGCGGAGGAGGTCGTAGTTTCCAGCGGAATCATGGGCATTGGCATGAGCTGGGGACCGGACGGTTGCCTGTATTTTGTGGACTGGGACGGGGGGTATCCCCTTGATGGGAAAGGTGCCGTCTGGCGGTTGGATTCGGCTCCTGACAAATCCCATCCGCTGCGCCACGAAGTTAAAAACCGGCTCGCCCAGGGCTTTACCCCGCTCACCCCGGAGCAACTGCAAGCCCTGCTGGCCCACGCGGATGCCCGGATCCGCGGAGGGGCCCAGCGCGAACTGGCACGACGCGGGGCCTGGCCGGCTTTGGCTGACACTTTTATGGATGGGAAATCCTCGCTTCTCGCCCGGGTCCATGCACTGTGGGGACTGGGTCAGGGCCTCCGGCGCAGGTCATGGCAGGATGATCTTCTGCCCGCCGCGACTCTCTACGACCGCGACCCGGAAATCCGCGCCCAGGGCGCGAAGGTCGTCTCCGATGGCCCGTCCACTATCCTTGTAAATACCGCGCTTCTCAAATTGCTGGCCGATCCTGTGCCCCGGGTGCGGCTGCAGGCGGCGCTGGCCATTGGCCGGATGAAAACTCCGCGAGCCCTGCCCGCCCTGACGGAAATGGCGCAGAAGCTCTCCCGTCAGAATCCTTTTTTGCGCCATGCCGTCGTCACCGGCATGGCCGGCAGCACCCCGGCAGACCAGTTGGCCCCGCTGGCCCGGCATGCTTCGCCGGAAGTCCGTCTCGCCGCCTGCCTCGCCCTTGCCCGCCAGGCCTCGCCTGCCATCGCCACATTCCTATCCGATTCGGACCCTGCCATCGCCTCGGAGGCCGCTGCGGCCATCCATGATGACAACGGCATCCCGGAAGCCCTGCCCGCCCTTGCCGCATGGCTGGATCAATTTCCTGCTAACAGTCAGGAACGCGGCCTGCGCCGGGCCATCAATGCCAACTTCCGCATCGGCACTCCGGAGTCTGCGGCCCGTCTGGCCCGTTTTGCAGCCAGACCAGGCCTGACCTTTCCTGACCAGAAGGCCGGAGGGAAAAAGGACCACACTATCCCGGGCCCGCAGGAGGAAGCCCTGCTTCTCCTGACCTTGTGGAATAAGCCCCCTGCCCTCGACCGCATGGACGGCCATCCCCGCCAGTATCCGCCCCGGGATCCCGCCGCGTTGCGCCTTGCCCTGCAACACCACCAGGCCGCGCTGCTCGCCTTGGAGGTCCCCGCTTTGAAGGCCCGGGCCCTTGAAATCATGGCCGTGTTCAATCTTGATGTGCCCGCCGCCATCGCGGCTGCAGCCAGTGAGGACAAGGCCACCCCACCGGACGTTAGGCTGCAGTCCCTGCGCCTGCTCGCCCGCCAGCATCCCGCAGCCCCTGAGCGCCGCCGCGCCATCACCCGGCTGCTCGGGGACCCGTCCCAGCCCGCCCTGAGAATCGAAGCCCTGACGCAACTGCTGGCCGTGGATGCCCCGGCCGGCATCGCGGCGGCGGCACGCCTGATTCAGGACGGGAGTCTGGGGGAACAGCAGGCCGCCATCGCCCAACTGGCCGTGGTCGGAGGCCCGGAGGCGGACGGGCACTTGATTGCTCTCTTAACATCTTCAGGGGATGCTTCTGCGGCGGCCCCGGGCCTCAGGCTGGATGTGATTGAAGCGGCCTCGGCCCGGGCCGCTGAAGTTCCCCCTCTAGGCGATGCGCTGGAGGCCCGCCGGAATAAACTGGCCGCTTCCTCCGATCCCATGGCCGCCGTGGCGGACTGTCTCACCGGCGGAGATCCCGCCGCCGGCCGCACCTTGGCCTTGGAGCACCCCGCCGCCAACTGTGTAGCCTGCCACCGCTTTCAAAAGGGAGCCGGAAGTACCGTCGGGCCGCCCCTCGAAAGCATCGGGCTTCAGCCGGCTTCCTACCTTTTGGAAGCCCTGGTCAATCCCTCCGCAGTGATCACCCCAGGCTACGGCATGGCCACGGTCACCCTGAAAAACGGCACCACCCTCGCCGGCACCCTGCTCAGGGAAACGCCGGACCAGGTTGTGCTCCGCCAGCCGGATGGCGTGGTAACCAGCACCGCCGTGGCCGACATCACCTCCCGCACCCCCCCTATTTCCGTGATGCCTCCCATGCACGGCATCCTGACACCCCGGCAGCTCCGGGATGTCGTGTCCTATCTTGGCACGTTGAAGGCCAAACCGGAACCGGTGGGGGACAAGGAACACTAAATGTGGCATGACTGTGTCGCAGACCGGTCGTGTTCAGAGCTGGGATAAGTGCCAAAGCTGCTGGAGACCCATGTTCTGCCACGGCTCGCCTTCGGCAGAGCCATGCTACTATTCATTGGCAAGGTCGCTGTAGCTTTCATCCCTTTTCGTTATCTTGGTGTCTTTCATGGTTTCTTTGCTCAATGGCATCCCGCGCTTGAATACCCGCCCTGAAGTCCTACTAAAACGGCCCATGTTCCGTCAGCCGCTCCACGACCGCGGGGTCATCTCCCGCTACCGCGCCTATCTTCCCGTCAATGAGGCCACTCCCGTGGTTTCCCTGAACGAAGGTTCCACGCCGCTTATCCACTCCCCCAGGCTGAGTGCCAAAGTCGGGCGCGGCTGCGAAGTTTATATCAAATACGAAGGCCTGAATCCCACTGGATCCTTCAAGGACCGCGGCATGACCATGGCCATGTCCAAAGCCGCCGAGGCCGGGAAAAAGGCCGTGATTTGCGCCAGCACCGGAAATACCTCGGCCGCCGCCGCTGCTTATGCCACCCGCGCCGGGATGGACTGCGTGGTCCTGCTTCCCGCCGGGAAAATCTCCGCAGGCAAGCTGGCCCAGGCCTTTGTCTATGGCTCCAGGGTGATTGCCATCGACGGCAATTTTGATGACGCCCTCGAGTTGGTCAGGAAGATCGGCGAACGGGATGACTTCGAGGTCGTCAATTCCATCAACCCCTTCCGTATCGAAGGCCAGAAGACGGCTGCCTTTGAAATTATCGACGAACTGGGCGACGCGCCTGACATCCACATCCTTCCCGTCGGCAATGCAGGGAATATCACCGCCTACTGGAAAGGTTATGAAGAATACGCGGCCCTGGGCAAGTCCACCAAAAAACCACGCATGACCGGCTTCCAGGCGGCCGGATCAGCCCCGGTGTTCTATAACAAAATCATCGAAAAGCCCGACACTGTTGCCACCGCCATCCGCATCGGCAAACCTGCCAGTTGGGACCAGGCCAAAGCTGCGATCCGCGATTCCAGGGGCTCCATCGATATCGTCACCGACCATGAGATCCTCGACGCCCAGGCATGGCTCGCCGCCCACGAAGGTATTTTTATCGAACCGGGCAGCGCGGCCTCGGTGGCTGGCCTGCTGAAGTGCCTCGACTCCACCCGCGAGCCCTGCCCCACCTGCCCGGTGCGCAACATCCCGGAAGGCAGCACCCTCGTCCTGACGGTTACCGGACACGGACTGAAGGATATCGACACTCCGTTGAAGCATCAGACATTCGCCCCCCTGCAGTCAGGGAATAGCATGGATGCCGTCCTGCATATCCTGGGGTATTGAGTTGAGGAGGGCGGACATTCTGTCCGCGCGGCACTGGTCAACAGAATGTTGACCCTCCTCAGGCCAGTCCTTACGTTCTGCCCATGAATGTCCACCACCTTGAGCTTTTCTATTATGTGGCCCGGCATGGCGGGGTGAGTGCGGCGGCGCGGCACATTCCCTACGGCATCCAACAGCCCGCCATCAGTGCCCAGATCATCCAACTGGAGGACTCCCTCGGGACTACCCTGTTCCACCGCCGGCCCTTTTCCCTGACCAAAAATGGGGCGGAACTGTATGCGCACCTGCGGCCGTTTTTTGACGGCTTGCCGGAAGTCACGGCCCGGCTGCGGGGGAACCAGCCGGTGCACCTCCGGATCGGGGCCCCGGAGACGGTGCAGCGCGATTACATGCCGCGCATCCTCAGCCGGCTGAAACGACGCTTTCCGCGAATGCGCTTTACCCTATCGACCGGCCGCGCGGATTGGTTGGAACAAAGCCTGTTGAACCAGGAAATTGATATCGGTCTGGGCTCCCTGTTGGGAAAACGGATGCCCGGCGTCCGTCAGGAGGAATTGCTGGAAGTGGGAATGTCCCTGCTGGTGCCGGAGAAAAGTGGTTATACCAAAGCCGCCTCCTTTTGGGAACGCGACCGGATCGATCTGCCCCTGATCGCGCTGCCGGAGGAGGAACCGGTGTGCCGGCTTTTCCAGACGGAGCTCGCCAAGCGTAAGGTGGAGTGGTTCCCCAGCCTCGAAGTTCCCAACCAGGAACTGATCGGGCATTATGTCAGTCAGGGGTTTGGGGCGGGCCTGATTCTCGCCGCCAATCCGGGATCCGCTCCTCCCGCCGGCACCCGCCGCCTGGTCCTGACTGATTTTCCCTCCATTCCCTACGGTGCCCTCTGGCTGGGCAGTGCCAATGAACTGCAGAAGGCCTTTGTGGAGGAGGCCGGAGCCGAGGCTGAAAGGGCCAGGAACCGGGCCTGACAGAAGTTGGACTGTCCCGGGCAAGCCTGACACAAGGCGTGTCGTCCCTGCCGCCGCAGCCGCCTGAAGGCGGGACTCCAGCGGCCGGGGTTGGAGTCCCGCCTTCAGGCGGCCGCGGCGGCCCTGTCTTCCCATATCACCCAGTTTACCCAAACACGGACCTCCCGCCCAAAATGAAACCCTCACCGCGGAGCCGCCACGCTCAGCCACGGGCTCCCCTGTTCCATAAACCGCCACGGCAGATCCACTGCCTTGCTGATGCCAATCCGCGGACCGGTGATTACCCTCGCCGCTCCGCCCTGACTAAAAACACCTTTTGTCAGATCCTGCCCATGGTCTGCGCCGGTGAGTCCGAGGGCCTGACCCAGTTTGCCCGGGCCGGAACAGAGGGCCCGCAGCTTCTCCTGCCGCCGCCGCTGCTGCATCAGGGGAATCCCATGGGTCGGCTCAAGGGCCCGGATCAGCAGGATGCCGTCGCGGGCCAGCACATTCAGCATCCAGTGGATTCCGTAGTTCAGATAGACGTAAGCCGTGCCCGGAGGCTTCTTCTGACAAAACATCCGGCTGCTCTGCCGGCTCGCGGTATGGCAGGCGGCATCCCCCTCGATCCCATAGGCCTCCACCTCGACGATGCGCCCGCCGCAGCCCTGCCAGAGCAGGGTGCTGCCGACGAGGTCCTGCGCAACGGTCAGGAAGGGGCGGGCGAAGAATTCACTCTCCAGGAAAACATCAGGCATAAAGGATCCGGACAAGGAAGGAGTATATCCTATCGTAATTGGCCTTCAAACCGGAAACCTTATTGCCATCCTGCTTCCCCGACGCATTTCCATTGATGCCAATGATTTCGATCCAGTCGTAGGAGAGGTGAATATAGGACATTCAAACGTTTACCTACTCGATTTTTTGCGCCACCGGCCATGCCAAAAGGCTCCCACATTAGCCATACTCCCTTGCTGACGACTCCTGGCCCATAGCTCCCAGCCTGTGACAAGACCACGTAGCTTCCTACATAAATTAACAGCAACCCGCCCACGAGAAAGACCGTTACAAGTTCCTTTCGTCGTGGGGATCCCTCATGTGGCTTATGAGGCATGACCGCGCGCATCTCTAAGCCCGCATCTCCTGCGCAAGCTGGCAGATTTTTTCCAGTTGGGGTTTGGGAAGGTCGTCGATCTGGATGATGTGGTCGTTGCGGTCGAGCACGGAGAAGGTGGTTCCCATGATGCCTTCCTTCATTTCGACGCTGATGATGTCCTTCCATTGGTGGTCCTCGACGCGGCTGCCGCCGAGGCTTTGGCGGATCAGAATGAGACGCTCGTTGGTGACGACCACACAATCGGGCTTCGTCTTCATGAGCTTCCGCTTTTGATGGGCGATGTAGAAAATCTGCTCATGACTGCTGATGAGCTGGGTGACCTGTTGGTAGACCTCGGCAACGACGTCGGGCTCCTGACCTTCGTCCATGAAGTGGAGCAGGGCTTCCTCGACTTCGAAGACTTCGTCGAGGGGCTTCCACTCGCCAAGACCTTCGTAATAAACGAGATCACGGCGGCTGAGTTGGCCTTCATTGAGGAGGGAGAGCAGTTGCTCCTGATCAAAAGGACCGTGCTGCTCGTTTTCTTTGGAGACGAAGATTTCCATGGCGGGGCGGCGGGTGGGGTGGATGGTAATTACAATGTCAACTTAGCCGAGGAGACGCCGCCAAGCCAGAAAAAGTTGCGGATTTTTAAGAAAAACAGGGGCATTCCGGAACGAGCCGGGCGAAGCTCCGGACCTTGATTTGTTATGGCCCGCCTCCGCTCCGAGACCCCTTTCCAGCCCCTTTCGGCGCGGGTGCCTGCGGTGCGGGGGGAACGCCGGAAAAAAGGAGGCAAGCTGCAGGCCCCGGGCCGTCGGAAGGACGACGAGGCAGAGGAGGACTGGGGTGATGAGGAAGACTCGGCCGGGGCATGGTTGCCGACCGTGGTCTTTTTCCTGTTGGTGGGTTTGCTGGGGGCGATCGCCGTGGTGGAGATCCGCAATGGGTTCCGGCATCCGTCCGTGCACCGGGTGTCCCCGCCGGCCGGGGCGCCAGCTTTGACATTATACCAAAAAGGGCATGCCTCGGCGCGGGAAGCCTGGTTGTTTGATGAACCGCAGGGAACTTCCGGACCGCCGCGCCTGATTCAGCGGATTGATTGCCGGCTACAGGCCACGGACATCGGGGAGATCCGTTGGACGGCCGATGGCCGGGCGGTTTATGCGGCCGGGCGGGAGCCCTTGCAGCGGGGGGTGCCGGTAGTGCGCTGGTTGTTTGAATTTGAACTCCCACGCGGGAAGACTGCCACGAAGTCCCCGGCGGTCGGAGCAGTCCGGGCGCAGGCCATGACACCTTCCAGTGGGCGGCTTTATCTATCTGCCCCTGAGTATGCCGTTCCCGGGCGCACGGCGTTCGTGGAGGATGCGGCGGCCCTGACGGCGCGCTGGCGTCAGCATGGGGGAGCCGGGGGGCTCGTGGCGGCCTGGTATGATCTCGGGGCCAAGGGTCCCCGTCTGTTTTCATGGCAAACCACGCGCTGGGAAAACCTGCTGCCGGATTAAGTCCCTTTTTTATCTGCTTCGGAAAGGCCTTGCCCGTTCGTTCCGGCAATGGGGCCTTGTCCTTGCATGAATGAAGCAGGTGAACGAGATTCCTACTTGATGGACCCAGCTCTTCTGCCAGCCAACCGGCCCGCCCCGCGCTTGTGGCCGGGTCTGGTTGCGGGGTTGTTGTTACTCGGAGCGGGCGGCACGGTGGCATGGCAGACTTGGCAACGCACCCAGTCAGACGCTGCGTCCCTGGCCGCACAGGCCGCTGCCGATGCGTCCCGGGAGGCGGATTTGGCGTTGCGCCGGAAGGTGTCCGGATTTCTGGGTGGGGAAGCCGCTCCCCTTCTGGCCTCCGCCAAGGCGAAAGATCTCGCGGCGGTGAACCGGGCTCTCGGCTCTCTGGACGCGCGGTTTGCCGGTTATGCGGCCGGGGTGGATGCCTTCACCCGTGATCTCACCGCGTGGGGCACCCGCTTCAAACTGATCTGGCGCAAAGGCGTCGAAACCGTGAAGCGCCGGGACATTCCTGAAGGCACCGCTAAACTGGTGCGGGAAAAGTTTGACCATCATGTGGTCTCCGATGCCCGGCTCGAGGCGGACGTGCTGGCGGTGATGCAGCAGTTTGCATACGATCTTGAAGCCAACCGCAATGAGCTGTTAGGGGCGCTGGAAACGAAATTGGCCGCCTCGGACTTGCCCGTGGCAATTCGCGACGTGGCCCTGACGGATTTTAAGGCCCGCTACACCGAACATCTGACAACGGTGCTGGACAGCCTGCCTGCCAACTCGGTCATGGTGGGCGTGGGAGGCATTACTGCCGGTATTGCCACCGAGGAAGCGGTCCGTCAACTCGTGCGCGTGGGGCTGGCCCAAGCGGCAGTCCGCCTTGCCGGAGGCACCATGGCCAGCGGTGGTGCGGCCGCCACTGCGGTGGCGGCGGGCGGTGCCGGCGGCACGGCCGTGGTGCCCGGAGTGGGCACTGCCGTGGGGGTGGTCGGCGGTTTTTTGGTCGGTGCTGTGGTGGACTGGTGGATGACGGATGAGTTCGAAGCCACGGTCAAAACCGATGTGCTGGCTTTCCTGACTCAAACCCGTTCCACGCTCCTCTCCGGCCCGCTGGGTCTTGAAACGATGCTTAAAGCTCAAGTGGAACAAAATGCCCGCCTCTGGCAACGCTCCCTGACGGGTTCCTTCCAGCCGGTGCTTCATCCTGCCGTGCCCTGATTCATCATCCTAATGATCTCCTGATCTCCCGACCCTATGAAAATCTTTTCTCTTTTTCTTCTGCTGGTGCTCGCCGGTCCCGTATCGGCTCAAGGCGGCGCGGCTCTTCGGGCGGCCGCTGACCTGACGGAGTCCCTGGCCCGCCGCGCGGCCGGTCAGAGCGCCGAAACGTCTGCCCGCGAACTGGCCGAATTTGGCGGCACCCGCGCCATCCGGGAATTGCTGGAACAAGCGGAACGCGAAGGAGGCGAAGCCCTCATGAAGCAGGTCGCCACCCAAGCCGAAAAACATGGTCTGCTGGCCCTCAGGGCGCTGAAGGGAGCCCCGGCTTCTGTGGTCCGGGCCTTGGATGGTGTCCCGGCCGAACTCACGGAAAACAGCCTGCGCGCCCTTGTCCGCGAACCGGCCGCCATGCAGAAGCTCGCATCCGAATTCGGCAGCACCGCCCTCGAAACCGCCGCCAAACACCCCGGACTGGCCGTGCCCATCGGCAGCCGCCTTGGAGCCGAAGGCCTTGATACCGCCCGACGCCTCAGCCTCGATCAAGCCACCGCCCTAAGCCGCCATGCCGATGACCTCGCCAAACTCCCCGCCACCGAGCGTCGCCAGTTTTTGGCTATGATCAAAGAGTCGCCGGCCAAAGCATTGGCATGGATGGAAAGACACCCGCGCCTCCTCATCGCGGGCAGTGCCACCACCGCCGTGGTGCTGGCCCGGAAGGAAATTTTTGGTGAAGGCCTGCAGCAGGGTTTCATCGAGCGCGCCGCCGCTTCCCTCTACCAAGCCTTCGAAAAACCCGTCAATTGGGTGCTGGGAGTCCTCGCGGCCCTTGCCATCGCGTGGGGCGGATTCAAAATCTGGACCTTCTCCCGCCTCGTGCGGCGGAGAAGTTAGGCTTGGCCGCGCCGCGCGTCCCGCCGGCTCCCGCGTAAAAGCTGTTTCCGGCCCAAAGCAGCCGGTGCCCAGCTTTCCAAATTGAATTGCTTGCCCTGAGGGTGGAGGGGTCTGCCCGTGGAGGCGAGGGGGCAGCACCTCCAGAATGAGCGGGATCCCAGGCTACTGGCTGACGCGCATGGGCATCAGGACGTAAAGGAAGGGGGTGTTGATTTTGATGACGCCGGGGCTGACTTCGTCAATCAGGTCGAGGAAGATTTCGTCAGCATCCAGATTCCGGAAGGGAGCGACGAGGTATTCCGGGTTGAAGGCGATAGCCATGTCCGGGCCGCTGTATTTGACGGCGATGGATTCGCGGGCTTCGCCGATGTCGGCGCTGTTGGCGGTGATCTCGATGTTGTCCCTGCTGAAGTGAAGCTTGACGCTGTTTGACTTGTCAGGGGCAAGGAGGGAGACGCGCTGGGCGGCTTGGAGGAAGGCTTCGCGTTCGAGAGTGACGCGTTCCTTGGCGGCACCCGGGATGACCTGACGGAAGTTCGGATAGTTGCCTTCGATAAGTTTGCTGACGAGCAGGTTCTGGTTCAGTTCAAAGGCGATCTGGCGGGCTCCGATGCGGATGCGGAGGTCGGCGGAGTCATCCTTGAGGAGACGCTGGAGTTCATTGACGGCCTTGGTGGGGACGATGACGCTGACTTCGTGGCTCTCGGGAAATTCGACATCCACATCGGTCATGGCAAGGCGGCGGCCGTCGGTGGCCACGAGGGTCATCTTGCCTTCCTTGAACTGGCAGTAGATGCCGTTGAGCACATAGCGGGTTTCGTCAGTGGAAATTGCGTAGGCAGTTTTCTTCAAAGCATCGCGCATGGTTTTCTGCGTGATCTTGTATTCCTTGACGTCCTCAAAGCGTGGAGGCGGCGGGAAGTCATCGGGCGGCAACCCCAGAATCTTGAAGAAGCTGTTGCCGCATTTGATGGCGGCGGTGTTTTCGTCGGAAACGGTTACTTCGACTTCGCTGGCGGGCAGTTCGCGGACGATGCTGGCAAGGCGTCGGACGGGGAGGGTGATCGCCCCCGGCTCGAGAATCTGGAGGCCGATGTCATCGTCGCCGGTGCTGGCAATGCGGCCACTGACGACGATATCAAGGTCCGTGGTGGTGAAGCGCAGTTCCTGGCGGTCGGCTTCAATCAGCACGTTTGAAAGGATAGGCAGGGTGGCGCGGCTGCTGACCACATTTTGAACCTGCTGCAGGCCTTCCAAAAACTTTTCTTTGCTGATGCGGAACTTCATAAAGGGAGACGGAAAATATTGGAACTGAGTAAAGGGAGGGGCCGGTCAGCGCCAGCGGTATTTTCCGGTTCAGGGCAATGACAGCATGGTCAAAAAAAGAAACCCGGCCGGGGAATACCGGGCCGGGTTGGAAGAACGAGGGGTTGTGGCAGACGGTTAACGTCCCCGGCCAAATCCACCTCCCCCAAAGCCTCCCGGAGGACCACCCCCGCGCCAGCCGCGGTCACCCCCGCGCTGGTTGACTTGTTCCTGTGCTGCAGCGGAAAGGCCGCTCGCGGGCAACCACGCGGCATACCCCTCGGGGTCGGTCCGGCGGAAGTCACGGGCCACTTCAATCAGAGTGTCTTCGCGGACCTTGGGATCAGCAATGCTGGCCGTCCATGCGATCGCGGAGGTAGGGTCTTCGCGGGATATAGAGGTGGCCAGCACCGAGGCGGAGGCATCCTTGTTGGAGCCGACGGGCATATCGTTCACATACTGACTGGCTTGCACCGCCCCCTCGTCGCCGCTGCGGATCCACGACTGGATGCTCTCGCGGTAGGCACGGGGCTGGTTCTCCCCGCTGATGCTGGCAGCAAAGGCGAGGCCTTCCTTGGGATCATTGCGGGCGAGGCGGCTGGCGACGTCTCCGATGGCACCCTCTGCCCATGTTTCGCTGGCATATTGTTTGACGTAATCGGCGGCCTTGGTGAGATCGGTGCGGGCGAGTTGGTTGGCGACCGTCTGCATGGCACCTTTTTTCATGTCCGGATCCGTGAGACTGGAAGCCCACGCGGCAGCTCCTTCGATCCCGGATCTGATTTTTTCCTGGGCGATGGTTTCTGCGGAACGGGTGCGGTCTTCGGCTTTTTCCTGCTTGGCGGCAAATTCGACCGCTGCGTTGAGGTCGGATTTGGCCAATCCATTGATAATGGACTGGGTGTAGATTTCGCGGCCGGGAAGGTCCGCGGCCTGCTCTGCCAACCATGCCTGGGCGGCGGCGGGGTCCTTGCTGGCCAGACCGGCGAGAATGATCGGTTTGCCCATCATGCCCATGCGGCCGTCCTGTTTGTCGAGTTCGGAAAAAGCGGTTTTCGCGTCCACCGTGCCCCATTGATAGGCCAGCAGGGGCATGTAGCGCATCATTTCAAAACCCGTAATGCTTTCCCGGACGGCGGCCATGGTCTCCCCGGCATTTTCCGGAGTCAGTTCCTCGAGGAGCCGTGAGAAGAGCATGGTGCTTTTCACGGGATCGGTTTCCCGAAGGGCTTCGGACATGGCCTGACGCATCATTTCCGGCGAAAGGGGCTTGCCGGAGCCAAGATCGTAACGGCTGAGAAAATCAGAGATGGAGGCATCCCGGGAGATGGCACTGGATTTGACGGAGCCGGCGCGTTCGGCGGCAGTCAGGTTGGCCCCGCCAGCCACGGTGCGGGTGCGGGGGTCATTTGTATCTACGGCCCCGGGCTTTTTGAGAACCGAACCAGCATAGAAGGCACCCGCCGCAACGGCGAGCCAGGAGACGTGAAGCAGGGCGGGTTTCATGGGATGTCAGTCAGTGACTCTCCTGCGGGATCCCTGTTCAATTTTAATTCTGTGGCTGAGAAAGAAATTCCGGCCCATCGCCCGGTTGGCTGCGGTCACTCAGCGTTTTTTCCGGAATATCGCCACATGCCGGTCTACCGACTTGCCTGGCGTATCCAGCAGCCGGGAGGCTTCATTCCGCTCCGTGATGATCAGTTGGGCTCCGGCGCGTTCCAAGGCTTGGAGGGCGAGCGCGTGCTCGCGGTCGAAGTAACTGGTGATGACCAGCAAGCCGTCGTCTTTCAGTTTTCCCAAGCCCTGCTCGAAGATCCGCTGCCAGACGGTCTGATCATTCCAAAAGTTCTGATGGCGCAGGAAAGTGATATCAAAATCCCCGCCCAGCTCCCGGTGCCTGTCGAGCCGGGCACAATTTCCGGTGAGAAATTCAAATTGGTCCCGGGCCATCCCTTCCGCCCGGGCGCGGGCGGCCGCTTCTTCCAGTTCGCGGTCGCGGATGTCAGCTCCGACGAGGCGGACGTCACGACCACCGCCCGAGAAATCGCGGAAGACCTCCGCGAGGGTCCCGGCTTCCCGGCAGGTGCCGCAGGCGAGATCGAGGATCTGCAATGGCCCGGAGGGGGCCATGGGCAAGACCTGCCCGGATTTTTTCAGGGCACGGCGCAACACGCGGTCGAGGGCGGCATTCTCGGCACGGTGAAGGGATTCGATCGGTTGGGGCATGGTGGGACAGGGGGAAAGTAGCAGGGCGTTGGAGGGCTCACGCTGCCGGGTCTGAACCCTGAAACCTGAACCCTTTGGCCTTCTAGGCAAATTTCATGGGTGGAGGTGCCCCTTGGGGCTGGCAGATGCGGCCAATGCATTCATCGAGTGCGTCGCCGCCCCGGAGAACTTCGATCTCAATGCGAAGGAAGTAGACCGGCAGCAAAGTTTTTTCAAAGCAGGGAAAGCGCACCGCATCCTTTTCCGTGGTCACCGCAAAATGGGCCAGTTTGTCGTCCGCGCGCAGGATGGCTTCGTCGATTTCATCTTCGGTATAGCGGTGGTGGTCGGTGAAGCGGCGGCGCACCACGATGTTGGCCCCGAGCTGGTCGAGGACGTTCTCAAAACTTTCCGGCACCGCAATTCCGCTGATGGTCGCGACTTTTTTGCCTTTCAGAAAGGCCAGCTCCTGGCGGTCCTCCGGGTCGTACACGTTTTGGAGATAGACCGGGCGGTGCCGGCATTCGAGGATGGAGGCGGTGCGGTTGTATTCACGGAGCCGCGCGATGATGGCATCATTCGGTTCGTCGTTGCATTTGGTCAGGAAAATGTGGCTGGCCCGGCGGAGATTGCGGGGCGGTTCGCGCAGGGTGCCGCGGGGCAGCAGGTGTTCATTTCCAAACGGAGCGCTGCGGTCCACCAGCACGACATCAAGACGCCGGCGAAGTCTGAGGTATTGCAGGCCGTCGTCGAGAATCAGGGTGTCACATTTCAGTTCCCGCACGGCAAAGCGGCCGGCCTTGACCCGGTTTTTGTCCACCACCACGGCGACGCCTGGCAGGTTCTTGGCGAGCATGTATGGCTCATCCCCGGCAGTCAGGCTGTCGAGTTTCAGGCCGGAGCCGTCGCTGACCACGCGCGGAGGGGATTCCACGCTGCGGCCGGTGAATTTGTGGAGCAGGCGCTGGGGGAGGGGGAGATTGCGGCTTTTATAGCCCCGGCTGAGCACGGCGACGCGGCGGCCCTCGGCATGCAGGCGGCGCGCCAGCATTTCCACGACCGGGGTTTTGCCAGTGCCGCCCACCGTCAGATTTCCCACGCTCAACACCATCGCACCAAGGTAGTGGTCTGTTTTGATGCGGTTCCGGAACAAAACCAGCCGGCCTTGCACCATGCCATGGAACAAGCGTGACAAGCCATTCAGCACGCCCCGCAGCATCCCGGCACGGAATCCCCGGCGGCGGTTGAGGATGACCTCAATCCCAAATTGTTCCAAGCTGTCGAGTCGTTCTCCCATGGTGGCCGGGCAGTTATGATTCAACCACCGCGCCCCGTCCGGAGCAACCGCCCTTCTGCGGACTGCCCAGGTTTGGCGGAAGGAGGGAAATTCCGAATTTTGTTGTCGGATTCCCGTCGCCTGTGCGTCTTTACGGCGAGGAATCCGGCATCGTGTCTACCATCCGCACCACCCATCAGGACCCGACCACCGGATTGCTCCGGCGGTTTCAGGACTCGCGGGATCCCGTGGCTTTCCGGGAGTTGGTGCAGCACTACGGCGGTTTGGTGGAAGGCACCGCGCGGAGGCTCCTGCCCGGCGACCCCGAAGCGGCGCGCGACGTGGCCCAGCGCGTATTCATGGATCTGGCACAGAAGGCCCCGCAACTGGCTCCGGACAGCCAGTTGGGTGGGTGGCTGCACCGGCACACGGTTTTTCTGGCCTCGCATCACGGCAAGGCCGACCAGCGGAGACGGCGGCGGGAACGGGAAGCCGCCCACCGGTTGGCCATGGAAGAGGCCGGGGAAGATTTCGACGGGAAACGCGTGGCAGAAGTCCATGCCGCGCTGGGCCGCCTGCCGGAGGAGGACCGCACCGCCCTGATCCTGCGGTATTGGGAAAACCGGCCCCTACGCGCCGTGGGGGATGTTCTCGGCATCGGAGAGGACGCGGCGCAGAAACGCGTCTCGCGGGCATTGGACCGCCTGCGCAGCCGTCTCGGCGCAGGTGGGGGCGGCCTTGGGCTGGCGGCGTTAGGGCATGGTTTGACCGTGATTCCCACGGCGGAAGCCGCCGCCCCGGCATGGGCTGCAGCGGTGGCCGCACGGGCCCTTGATCCGGCGGTGGCGCCTGCCGCAAGCGGTTTCCTGACAATCAGCACCTGGCAGGCCGGATGGATCGGGGCGGGGGTGGCAGCGGGGATATGCTGCACCGTGTTCATCCCTGAAATCCGCAGCCTGCGTCAGGCCATGGAGGAGGCCCGGATGACCACGCCATTAGTCCTGCCAGTCATGGATCAGACATCCCCTGCCCCACCATCCCCCTCCCCTGCAGAACCGGTGGCCAACGCGGATCTGGTTGCCCGCATCCGCCAGCTCGAAGCCAGACTCGAGGCCAAAACCGCGCGGGACCAAATGGTGATGGCCAATTTGAAACGGGCGCGGGAACGGGCCGACCGCGACCGGCAAACCTTCAGCGCCGACGGCCTCACGGCCCTGGAAAGCGCCTATCAACTCGCCAAACAGGAACCGGACGTGGAACGCCACGCGGCGGCACTGCGTTCTCTGCTGGAAAAATTCCGCCACTCCAACCGTGCCGGATGCGCCGTGCTCCGCCTCGCACGCCTCACCACCGGACCCGGCCGCGAACAGTGGCTGGAGGAAGCCATCGCCCATCACTCGGACGCTTATTACTTGGACGGCACCTCGGTGGGGGCCATGGCGCGGCTTTATCTTGCAGCGGAATGGGCCCAGCGCGGACGTCAAACGGACGCCGCACGGCTGCGCCAGGAAATCGAATCACTCTTTCCCGATGCCACCGACCACGACGGACTTCCGGTCATGGAAGCGCTCCGCAGCAGCACCAGACCGGACTGAGATTTTCCGCCCTGCCCTTTCTGCACCCACTTCTACACCCACCTATCATGAAAGCCACCCTCCCTGCCCTGTTCGTCATGGCCCTCGCCACGCTTCATCCCACCGCCGCATCCGCCAAACCCAAGGAAAAGGATGCTCCCGTTTCTGCCGCCCAACTGGAGCGCATCCGGGAAAAGAACGTCCGCAAAGCCCGCGAAAAAATGGCCGCCGACAGCAAGGAATACCGCCGGGATGATTATACCCGACTGGAGGAACTTTATCAAAAAGGCAACGCCAACCCGCGCACTCCGGAGAATCAGGTTTTCCTGAAGCAGGTGGTGGAGAAATTCCCCAAATCCAACCGTGCCGGCTGTGCGGCTCTCTACCTGGGCCGCTATACGAAGGGCGATGAACAGGAAAAATACCTTGAGTTGGCCATCGAAAAATTCAGCGACTGTTATTACGGCGACGGCACCAATGTGGGAGGGTATGCCCGCTTCATCCTCGGCATGATGAAACACCAGGCCGGGAAACAGTCCGCCGCCAAAAAATTGTTTGAGGAACTGCGCAAGGACTATGCGGACACCACTGACCATGGTGGACGCATGGTGGTCGAAAGCCTGCCAGAATAACCTCCCTTCAGCCATGCAACGACGCCATTTCCTGACATGGGGCATCCCGGCTGCTCTGCTTCCCGGACTGGCTTCCGCCGACGCCGGCGGCGACGTTTATGCCAAAGACATCGATTTCCTCCTGGCTGAATTCGAAAAGCAGGCCGGGCGTTTTTTTGCGGTCAAGAAAATCGATTGGCCGGCGGTGACCCGGGAGTTCCGCGAGGCCGTCAGAGGCGTGGCTTCGGATGGATCCTATCTGAAGTTATGCCAGCGCCTGACTGCTCGTCTGAAGGATGGCCACGCGGGAATTGTGCAAAGCAAAATTGCCCTGCCCGATGAATCGAACGGCCGCCGCTGGACCGGACCCCGGGTGCATTTGGTCACCATGGGGGACGAGGTTTTTGTGCGGCTGGCGTTCAAGGATGCGGAAGCAGCCGGCTTGAAATCCGGCCAGAAAATAACCGCGATCGATGGTGTGCCCGCCAAAGCGTGGCTGGATCAAAAGGTGGCTGAAATGCGGGAGATGGAAGGCTATTCGACGGATCATCAGGCGCTCTACGCCGCCTGCCATTGGGGTTTGGCGGATTGGGAGGGCACTGCCATCGCTTTTTCCATCCTGACACCGGACGGCACCGAGAAAACCATCACCCGCACCCGGAATGGAGGTCCGAATTTTGCGCCCATTGGTCCGGTTTTCCCGCCGGAGGGCCTGCAACAACTGGGGCGTCAGAGTTTCGGCAAATCAAAGGGGGGCTGCGGCTACATCCACCTCCGGGACGTGCCCGGCGACCTCGAAAAGCAGCTCGACACCATGCTGGCGGAAATCGGTCAGGTGCCCGGAATGATCCTTGACCTCCGGGCCAACGGCGGTGGGGAATGTGACCATGCCGCCGTGTTCGGCCGTTTTGTTCCCAAAGGCGAATTTTACGACCGCTACGAAGGGGCCGGGGAAAATCCCTACACCGGCCACATGGTCGTCATCATCGACGCCGGCGTCCGCAGCGCGGGGGAAACGGTGGCGGGCCTGTTCAAGGAAACCCGCCGCGTCCATGTGATAGGGGACAGCCCCACCGCCGGCATGTCGTCCTCCAAAACCACCGTCACCGTGCCCAGCGGCCTGCTCACGGTCCGTTTTTCCGTCCACAGCAACATGGCCCGTTATAACAAAGGCCGGGGCATCGAAGGCATCGGCATCCCGCCGCACCAGACCGTCCATTACAAACCGGAAGACCTCGCCGACGGAAAGGACACCCAAATCTCCACCGCCGGGACTTTATTGCTCACCGGATTTCCCACGGAGGAAGTGGACTACGTGCCGCCCGGAATGAGGAAGAAGAAAAGCTGAGGGAATCGTAGCGCTGCTCCTGCCGAAAGTGCAGAAAGATCCCGCAGTGCCTACGGCCAAGCTTGGTCAATTCCCGGCTATGTCGTTATAATCGTCCCTTGTTTTCCCTGCCCAAACCCGCCACGGAACCGGATGACACGCTCCGACGGCCGCCAGCCAGACCAACTCCGCCCCATCTCCTTTGTGCCCAATATCTCCAAACAGGCCACGGGGTCGGTGCTGAGCTGTTTTGGCGAAACCCAGGTGATCTGCACCGTGATGGTGGAGGATGGAGTGCCGGGCTGGATGAAACAGCAGCAGGTGCCGGGCGGCTGGCTGACGGCGGAATATTCCATGCTGCCGGCCTCCACCCAGGGCCGCAAGGCCCGCGATATCAGCAAGGGAAGACTGGATGGCCGCAGTTCGGAAATCCAGCGGCTGATCGGACGCGCTATGCGTTCGGTGGTGGATTTGAGTGTGCTCGGCCAGCGCACCGTGTGGATCGATTGTGATGTGTTGTCCGCCGACGGCGGGACGCGCACCGCCGCCATTACCGGAGCCACCGTGGCCTGCGCCATGGCCTTCAACAAACTGGTGGCCGCGAAGAAGTTATTCCGTTCGCCCCTGACCAAACTGGTGGCGGCGGTGAGTGCCGGGATGTTCAAGGGCGAGGCCCTGCTGGACCTGAATTATTATGAGGACAAGGACGCGGAAGTGGACTTCAATTTTGTGATGACGGAGAACGGGGAGTTTGTGGAAATCCAGGGGGCGGGCGAGGAAAACACTTTTACAGAAGTGGAATTCGCTTCCCTCCTCACTTTGGGCAAACAAGGCATCCGGGAACTGTGTGAACTCCAGAAGGCCGCGATCCGGGCCACGGATGTGGAGCCGACTCCCCACCAGCTTGGAGACCTCGCGGATTTCTTCAAAAAGAAGTAGGCGGGGCGGCAAGCAGCCAGTAGCAAGCAAAGAACCGGGGGTGGGGAGTAACCTGGCTGCCCATTGGAGTCCCGCCTTCAGGAGGCGGAATCGGAGCATCCAGCAAAGTTTGAATCCGCTTTTTGCAACTTGCTGATTAGTAACTTACAAAAGACTTTGTTGAACCCCCATGCCCCGTTTTACCCTGTCAGAACGTGCGCTGCTGCTGTTATTGGCGGCAGTGCAGTTTGCACACATCATGGATTTCATGATCATGATGCCCATGGGGCCGCAGTTGATGCGCGAATTGGCGGTCGGCCCGGCGGAGTTTGCTTCGTTGGTTTCCGCGTATACGTGGAGCGCCGGTTTGGTGGGTCTGGTGGCGACCGCCTTTATCGACCGCTTCGACCGCCGCACGGCGCTGCTGGTGATGTTCGCCGGTTTTGTGCTGGGCACGTTGGCCTGCGCCTTGTCGCGGACTTTTGAATCCCTGCTCCTGGCGAGGATCCTGAGCGGTGGTTTCGGCGGAGTGTCAGGAGCGCTGGTAATGACCATTGTGGCCGACGTGGTGCCTCCGGCACGGCGAGCGGCGGGCATTGGGATCGTGATGACAGCGTTCTCGGTGGCCTCGGCCCTCGGCGTGCCCGCCGGTTTGTATCTGGCGCAGACCTTCGAATGGGAAACCCCGTTCTTTTTAATTGCTGCGGTCGGGATGGGAATGTGGGTCACCGCGCTGCTGGGTGTGCCTTCGCTGCACGGGCATTTCGCGGCAGGCCCGCCGGTGGCGCGATGGAAGGCGATGTGGGCTCTGGCTTCGACCCGTAATGTGCAGTGGGCCCTGCTCTTCATGTCGGCCATGGTAGGGGCGCACTTTACGGTCATCCCCTTCATGTCGCCCTATCTGGTGGCCAATGTGGGTCTGGCGGAAAAACAGCTGTTTCTGGTTTATCTGACCGGCGGAATCCTGACCATTTTCACGGGCCCTTTCACCGGCCGGCTGGCGGACCGGCTGGGACGGCGCAACGTTTATACCGTGGTCACGCTGGTGGCTTCGTTGGTGGTGCTGGCCCTGACCCATGCTCCGCGCCTTGGTCTGGGCCCGGTGCTGGTGCTGGCTGGGGCATTCTTTGTGTTTGCCAGTGGCCGGTTTGTGCCGGGACAGGCCATCACCAGCCTTGCGGTCGCCGCCCCGCAGCGCGGTGCTTTCATGAGTTTATCCTCCTGTGTGCGCGACCTTGTCAGCGGGCTCGTCAGCTCACTGGGCGGCTTCATCGTTACCCGCACCGGCGAAGCGGGCCCGCTCCACCACTATCATTGGCTGGGCTGGATCGCGGTTGGCTCCGGTCTGGTCAGCCTGTGGCTGGCACGCCGGGTGAAGGAAGTGGCGTGAGGGCGGCGAAGAACCGAATTTTTTTGAACAACGGTGCCTGCCGCCTGGTCCATGGAGGTGCTTGGACTTTCCGAAAATCAAACGCGACCGCATCGACCTGCACGGCTTGGGTCTGGTATCTCATATTGGGGTGCCGGAGGAGGAAAGGGCGGTGCCGCAACGTTTGGAGGTGGACGTGACGCTTTGGCCGGTGCATCCCCTGGCCGGCCTCCAGGAAGATTTGACCCGGACCCTCAATTATTATGATGTGGCCGTAGCGTGCCGGGATGAAGCCCTGCGCTGCGAACGCAGGCTCATCGAAACGTTGGCCGAAGACCTCTGCCGTCTGCTCCTCCTGCGCTGGCCGCTGGCCCTTGTCCGCGTGCGCCTGCACAAGTTCATCCTCCCGGACACCCGGGCGGTCTCTGTCACCCTCACCCGGCAACCGGCGGACTTCACCCCCGCCGCTTCCTGAAAAATGCCGTGGCCAGCCCTGCTTCTCTCGTGTCAGGATGCCATGGGGCCATCCGTTCTGCGCCCTCCCGCCCCCTTCGTATGGCCGACGCCGCTTTGACCGACAAACAGGAAGACCGCGTGCTGGTGGAGCGCGCGCAGGAGGGGGATTGTCCTGCCTTCGATACTCTCGTGGTCAAATACAGCCAGCGGCTCTATGCCCTGATCTACCACATGACCAGCCACCGGGAGGACACTCACGACCTCCTGCAGGAAGTCTTCGCCCGGGCATTCCGGAATCTGAAGAGCTTCCGCGGCCAAAGTGGATTTTACACGTGGATTTACACCATCGCGGTCAATTTGACCCTGAATTTCCTCAAAAAGCGCAACCGGCGCCGGATGTTCAGTCTGGATGATGTGGACAATGGGATCCAACACGACGGGGAATATCTCGAACTGACGGCCACCAGCGACCCGGTGCGGGAGGCAGGACTGAACGAGCTGCAGCGGCATTTGAACGAAGCGCTGCAAAAGCTGTCCGATGATCACAGAGCCGTGGTCACGCTTTTTGATATCCAGGGCATGCCCCACGCCGAGATCAGCAAAATTCTCAGCGTCAGTGAAGGCACCGTCCGCAGCCGTCTCCACTACGCCCACAAGCAACTCCAAGCCCACCTTTCCAATTATCTCACCTGACCAGGCCTCCCGGCCTCTGCCATGAACAAGGACGAACAACTGGCCCGCCTCCTCCGGCTGAAAAGACACGAGAAACCCGGCGAAGATTACTTCGAGGGCTTTCTCCAGGATTTCCACGCCTACCAGCGGAAAGCCTTGGCCACTCAAAGCGCCGCCTCTCTGTGGTGGGAACGGGTGGGCACTGGACTTTCTGCCCTGAAGCGGCCCTCTACCGCGTGGGCCGCAGTCGGGGCCTATGCCGCCGTGATGATGCTCATTTATGTCTGGCCCGCCCCGCATCACGGAGGCAATACCACCTTGGTCATCTCACCCAATCCTCCTCAGGCCTCCAACCCCTCCAACCCCTCCAACCCCTCCATCACTCCTGCCCCCATGCCGGGAGCCTCCCAGCCATGGCAAACCAGCATCCCAGCCGGCCAGACTATCAACGTCAGCGAGACCCCCAGCCTGAAGCCCCCGGCCGCCGGCAAACGCCGCACCCCGGATCAGCCTCTTGAACTGCCTGGGGTTATCGGACCGGCAGTGCCGCCGACATCGCCGCCGACGTCCACCCCAGTTCAGGAGTAAGGTCCGATCGGGAGGCTGGCGCACGAGGAGGTAGAATCAAGTTAATTAAGAAAACTTGATAATTGGGTTGTCATAGTAGTCTCTGGGGATTATATTCTTCCATTGATTTTTATGAAAAGCCTTTGGATTGCTGCTTCTGCCCTGTGCTTGTTGATGGCACCCGCTTTTTCGGCTAACATTTCCAGTGCCGGAGTCGATGGGCTGGACGGAGGATTGCTGCAGATTGATCAAACAGACGAATATTGGTGGTTCTGTGTGCAGCCGGACGGCAGTGAAGGCCCCATTGCCGCAGGTCCTGCAGGCTACACGGCCGAGGTGGTTTCCCTTGAGTATGGCTGGACCCGCCAGACCACCGAGCGTTTCAGCTTTACCAATGGGACCAATCCAGCGGCTCAGGCCGATCTGGCGCTCCAGGTGAGTGTCATCGAATACATTCTCGATGCCTATCTGCCCTGGAGTGAAACCACGAACAATTTCCTGAACAACAAGGCCGATCCCGTGGGCAACACGGATCAGTATGACAACCTGAACTTCTTCAACCGCTTCTACGCGATCCAGCAATACGTTAAGAAGCTGCACGGCAAGGTCTACGAGGACAACACCGCCTTCACTTCCCTTTCGGTCTACTCACCAGACAGCGACATCCCCAACACCTCCCCGGCCGAGGTGGCCCGCAATAATTTTTTCAATGCCATCAAGGCCGACATCAACGCCAAGGCTGCGGCCGATTTTTTCGCCAGCTATGATCCGGTGCATGATTACGCCATGATCAATACCTTCGAATCGCAAGGATCTGCGGCCGATTTCCAGGACGCCATCATTGTTGGGGCCGTTCCGGAGCCTTCCACGGCCCTGCTGGGTCTTGGCGGCCTCCTGCTCTGCGCCCGGCGGCGGCGCGCTTGAGGCCGGCAATATATTCCCTTCGCGATGCCGCCCCAGGCGCCGCAGGCGATTATCGGTGAGGGATCAAACCGGTTCCACCCCCAGGCCAGGAGCGTTGCTGGTGCGAACCCGGCCGTCCTCTAACTGGAGGCCCCGGAAGGGATCCGACGCCAGCAGAAGATGGCCATCCAAATCCACATAATCCACGGCACCGGAGAGGTGCGCGGCCGCGCTGATTCCGCAGGAGCTTTCGATCATGCAGCCCAGCATGATTTGCAGGCCATGCTCCCGGGCCAATTGGATCATGCGCCATGCTTCCCGCGGGCCTCCTGCTTTCATCAGTTTGATATTGATACCATGATAGGCGGCAGCCAGCCGGGGAATGTCCGCGCTGTCCATCACATCCTCATCCGCGAAAATCGGCAGGGGAGAACGCTCCCGCAACCATGCTGCTTCCTCCAACCGGCCCGCCGGCAGCGGTTGCTCAATCAGCTCCACTCCCTGCCCCGCCAAACGGATAATGTGCCGCAGGGCCGTTTCCGGGTCCTTCCAGCCTTCGTTGGCATCCACCCTGAGCGTTTGCCTGGTCACCCCGCGCACCGCTTTGATAATCGCTTCGTCGTGGTCGGTCCCCAGCTTGATCTTCAGAACCGCATACGCCTCCGCCGCCAGCACCTTGGCGCGGATCGTGTCCAGGTCATCAATGCCAATGCTGAAACTGGTGGCCGGCGGCACCTTTCCGGGCGCTCCCAGAATGGCTTTGGCAGGCAAACCGCACTGTTTGCCCTCCAAGTCCAGCAGGGCCATGTCCAGCGCCGCCCGGGCGGACCGGGGCAGACCGGTGGCGGCATGGATTCTGGCAGCGCCCGCCGCCGGATCCTCGGGGGTTTCCATCACCAGAGTCATGCCCGCCTCAAGGCCGGCACGCACCGATTCCAGCGATTCGCCATAACGTGAGTTGTGGGCGGCTTCTCCCCATGCGGTGTGTCCGCCCTGCCGGAATTTCAGATAGGAATACTCCTTGTGCGCGGCGGTGCCACGGGAAATCGTCCATGGATTGGTCAGTTGGAGACGTTGCGTGAAAATCTGATAGGACGGTTCCATGGCTCAGGGAAGCACAGCCTTCCGCAACAGCAAGGCGGGCGGTCTCCAAATCAGCCCTTGTCATTTCCATGTTTGGCTTCGCCCCCGGCCGCCGCCACCAGCTTGTCCACCGCCACCAGATGATTCCATGGCACGCGCCGGCGGGAATATTTGTTTTCCAGTTGTTTGCGCAGAGCTTCCAGAATTTCCAGGGGCACCGGATCCGGATGCTCCCAGTCAGGATCACTTTTCAGGGTGGTCTTGATCTCCCACTTGTCGCCGAATTTCCGGGCGCGGAAATACCGCCGCTCTCCGGCAGCTTCATCATGTTCATACCACTCGTGCGATTGCCTCATGGCCACAGGTGACGGAAACTCCCCACGCCCGCAACGGGGGACTTCCCCCAGGACTCCGCAGGTCCGTGTAACATTTTGCCGGAAAACCCGGTCATTGCTGTCATGAATTCCACCCTGCTCCGCCGCGTCCTGCTCTTTGTTTTTCCCCTGCTGGTGCCCTGCCTGCCCCTGCAGGCACAGAACGGCCGGGCCCTGCCGCCGGGAGTGCACCGGATGGAACTGAACGTGGACGGCACTCCGCGTGAGGCCCTGGTGTATGCTCCGGCCGCGGCGAAGGAGAAAGCGCTGCCTCTGGTGTTTGTCTTCCACGGCCACGGCGGCAGCATGCAAAATACCCTGCGCAGCTTCGCCTTGAACACCCACTGGCCCGACGCCCTATCCGTTTATCCGCAGGGACTGCCCACCCCCGGCCGCCTGACCGATCCGGAAGGAAAAAAGCGCGGCTGGCAGCATGGCGCGGGTGACGAGGGCGACCGCGATCTGAAGTTTTTCGACGCTCTCCTCGCCCGGCTGAAAGGAGACTACCAAATCGATGAGACACGTGTCTACAGCACCGGCCACTCCAATGGCGGAGCGTTCACCTATCTGCTCTGGGCGGAACGTGGCGAACAATTTGCTGCGATGGCACCGTCCGCCGCCGTCATGCGCGAGTTTCACCGCCTGAAGCCGAAACCGGTGATGCACCTCGCCGGCAGGGAGGACACCCTGGTCAAATTCGCGTGGCAGGACCGCATGATGCAGGTCCTGAGGAAACAAAACGCCTGTGAGGAAGAGGCCCAAACCTTTGGCGAACACTCCCTTCTCTATCCTTCCCCCAAAGGCCAGCCGGTGGTGACGTTCATCCACCCCGGCGGCCACCGGTTTCCTCCCGGCGCGCCACCCCTCATTGTGAAGTTCTTCAAGACCTGCGCCCAATAAAAGTTAGGGAGGGCAGGGAACGTTTTCCCGCGCGCTCCTCATTCCAGGGAATTTTTACGGGAACTATTCCACCGTCACTCCAGTTAGGTCCCATGCGGGTTTGGGGAATTTCAGCTCCAGTCTTGCGAGGGTGTCCCTGACGATGCTGGCGATGACGGCATTGCGATACCACTTCCGGTTGCCGGGCACGATATACCATGGGGCGGCTTCGGTGCTGGTGCGGCTCAGGACTTCCTCGTAGGCTGAGCTGAACTGGGGCCAGAGCCGGCGGTCTGCGAGGTCCTCGGGGTTGAATTTCCAGTGCTTTTGCGGGTTCTCGAGCCGCGCCTGAAGGCGGCGGCGCTGTTCGTCGCGCGAGATATGAAGGAAAAATTTCAGCAGGGTGGTGCCTTCATCAACAAGGAGCTTCTCAAAGTTCAGAATGTGTTCATAGCGTTTTTCCCAAATTTGCCGGGGAGCGAGATTTTTCACATTCACGGCCACGACATCTTCATAGTGGCTGCGGTTGAACACCACCAGTTCCCCCTTGGCTGGCGCTTCCTTGTGCACCCTCCAGAGGAAGTCGTGGTCCAGTTCGTCCTGAGTGGGGGATTTAAAGGAAATCACCCGCAGGCCATGGGGATCAATGCCGCTGAAAACATTGCGCACCGTGCCGTCCTTGCCACTGCCGTCCATGCCCTGGAGCACGATCAGCAGACGGTGCCGGCGTTCCGCATACAGCATGCGCTGGAGCAGTCGCAGGTCATCCTTGAGCCGCTCCAACTGCACGGTGCCGCGCTCCTTGTCCCCGGCCAGCTCGGATTCTCCGTCGGCGCTGTAGTCAGCCAGCTTGACCTTGGCTCCGGGGCGGATGCGGTAAATTTTCATGTCGGGTGGGGAAGGGGCATCTTGTGAGCCAGACGGGGAGCCGCAAGTGGGATTTGGGTGACTGTCCCCCATGCACGCGACTGCGGCCGCCTGGGCGGCGGCAGTTTTCCAGTTTGCGGAAAGGCCTGGACGGAGGCATCTTGGCTTCATGGCTCAAGTGCTCCCCGCGTCCCCCAAGCCCAAGCCCCTGACAGCCCGCCGCGGGGCTTCCCCGGTGTGGCGGCTTCAGACCATGGAAAATGGGGACCGGCTGACGGTGCCGGAATTTATGCGGCGGTATGAAGGCGTGCCCAGCCTGAATAAAGCCCAACTCATCGAAGGAACCGTCCATATGCCCTCCCCCGTCCGCGCCGATGCCCATTCCGAACCCGATGGCTTGATTCAACTCTGGTTGGGCATCTACTCCATCCGGCACCCTGACCTGAAAGTCTATCCCACCGCCACTCTGATCATGGACGCCGACAATGCCGTCCAACCGGACGCCATGCTCTGCTCCCGGCCCCAGCCTGGCGGGCGCGTTTGGCTGGATGAAAAAGGTTATCTCCACGGCGCGCCGGAACTGGTCTGTGAAATCGCCGCCAGCAGCGCCTCCATTGACCTCCATGCGAAATTCCAAGCCTACCGGCGCAATGGCCTCGAGGAATATCTGGTGTGGGTGACGGAGGAAAATTCCCTAAAATGGTTCCACCTTGAAGAGGGAAACTACGTCGCGCAAAAAGCCAAAGCCGGCCTCCTGACGAGCCGGGTTTTCCCTGGGCTTATCCTCGATACCAAAGCCCTGTTGCGGGGTGACAAAGCCAAACTCGCCGCCGCATTCAAACCGTCCTGACGCCTTCTGGCCTGACAACCGGAGTGGCCCGCCACAGCCACTGCGGCCCGCTCACGCGCCGGCGCGCCCAGCCTTGCATCCCCGCTGCGGTGTGATTATAGATTTCCTGAAATTTAACGCCTATGACCTCCCGTGCCTTCCTCCGCCTGCTTTTGCTGACCGTACTTGGCATCGGCTCCCTCCCCGGCCCGGTTCAGGCCCAACGGAACTACGCCGCCGAGGAATATGTGATTCTGAGCGGCGGCCCGGCCCTGCGGGCGTGGGAGCAATATCGCGCACCCAAGGACCAGCATGACAAATACGGCGGCAATTTCATCAAATCCGCCCGCATCCGCATTGACCAATTGCGCGCCCAGCATGGCCCGGCCCTCAACATCACCTGGCTCGTGCACCGCCCCGGCTACGAAACCCGCCAGCGCGAGGAACTCGTCACCAAACCCGTCTGGCCCACCAGCGTCCCGGAGATCATCGGCCTCGCCGCCGAACGCGGGGTGCGCCTCGTCTGGTTCAACAACACCAACTTCGTCATCAGCTACTTGAACAACCGCAACGGCCGGAAAATGAGCGGATTCGAATTCTACGGCCACTCCAACAAATTTTGCTTTCTCTTCGACTACAGCAACGACATCCTTGGAGCCTCCACCTGCTATCTGCACAGTTCCGACCTGCGCCGCCTCCGCCGCGGCCTTTTCACCCCTGATGCCATCGTCAAAAGCTACGGCTGCCACACCGGCGAATTCATGAGCCGTTACTGGAAAAAATACACCGGCGTCCCTATGATCGGAGCCGTCGGCAAAACGGATTTCTCCGCCATCAGCGACAACGTCACCCTGCCCACCGTGAACGGGCGGTGGGTGCAGTAGGCTGTGTCCTTTCCTATATAATGGACTGCTTCTCCATCAAGTTCATGACTAAAAAACCTCTGCTGACTGCCCTGCTGTTTGTGGTTTGCATCTCTGCGGCATACTGGGTTGGCCGGACAAAGTCTCCAATTCTACAAGGAAAGCTAGACAGTATTAACGTAGGTGTGGCGGGGCGGACATCCTCCAATTGGTTTACTCTCAGAGAAGGTAGTATAGAAATTTACCACCAATTTGTTGTCATCGCTCTTGCAAATGGGGATAAGCAAGTAGAGCCGCTAACTAATGTCTGGAATATAAAAATTTCGAAATGACTCCGCTGCTTGTGCATGCGCAGCGAAGGCGGCTATTCCCTGCCCCTAAAAACCGCCACCGTGCCGATACGATATCTAATAACTTTTCCTTTTCCCTCCATTCCATGACCTACTCGGACCTCCACCGCCGCTACCACCTGCCGTTTTTTGATCTCATCCAGGAATCCCGGGCGGTGCACCAGGCCCACTGGCCGGAACGCGAGGTGCAGCTCTGTACCCTGCTCAGCATCAAGACCGGGGGATGCAGCGAAGACTGTTCCTACTGTGCCCAGAGCGCGCGGTATTCCAGCGGGGTGAAGGCGGAGAAGTTGATGGAAAAAGACGACATCATGGCCCGGGCCCAGGCCGCCCGCGACAACGGCAGCACCCGCTTTTGCATGGGGGCCGCCTGGCGCGGGGTGCGCCTGGGCACCGACCGGTTTGAAAAGGTGATCGACATCGTCAGGGACGTCAGCAAGCTCGGCATGGAAGTTTGTGTCACCCTTGGCGAACTCGGCCCCGAGGAGGCCGCAGCCTTGAAGGAGGCCGGGGTCACGGCTTATAACCACAATATCGATACTTCGCCTGAGCATTATACCAAAATCGTCACGACCCACACCTTTGAGGACCGGCTGCGCACCATCCGGCACGCCCAGGATGCCGGCCTGAGTGTGTGCAGCGGCGGCATTCTGGGCCTTGGGGAAACCGTGGAGGACCGGCTGAAAATGCTGGAGATCCTGAGCAATTTCAATCCCCAGCCGGAGAGTGTCCCCATCAACAGCCTGATGCCGATGGCGGGCACCCCCCTGGCGGAAAACGGCGGCGTGGACGTTTTTGATCTGGTCCGCATGATTGCGGTCACCCGCATCGCCATTCCCAAGGCCAAAGTCCGCCTGTCCGCAGGGCGCACCCGGTTGAGCCGGGAAGCCCAGGCGCTGGCCATGTTTGCCGGGGCCAACAGCATTTTTTATGGCGACAAGCTGCTCACTGCGGCCAATCCGGCCGTGGCTGAGGACCAGCGGTTGCTGCGCGATCTGGGCTTGCTGGCTCAGGAACCGAATCCGGCCGCTGCCGCTCCGGCAGCCTGCCGCGACCGGGCCTGCTCCCCCGCCATGACCTGTGCCGGTTAACCGGTATTTTCCCTTATCCTGACATGCTTTCCCGCCGCCGCTTTCTGCATTCTCTGCCGCTGACGGCGGGCGCTCTGGTCTCCTGTTCCAAGCCTGATCCTCCCGAACGCTATCAACTTCCGGACACCCCGCTGGAAGTCCTCACCACGACCGTGCAGGCCGCCGACCTGATCCGGGAGATCGGGGGCGAAGCGGTCAGGGTGCGCAGCCTGATTCCCCCGGATGCCAATCCCCATCTCTGGCAGCCCCTCGCAGCCGAAATCGCAGAAATTCAGTTGGCAGATGTCTTTTTTCTCAGCGGTCTTGGCTTGGAATCCCGCTTCACCACCGATCTGGACGAACTCCGCCGCCGCGGTCTGAAAGTGGGGGTGTTGGCCAACGGCTTGGGGGAAGAGGATATCCTGCCGCAAGCCAATGGAAAACCCGACCCCCACTTCTGGCTGAACCCACTGCTCTGGGCCAAAGCCTGCCGGCACGCGGCCTCGGTGCTGGAAGAGGCTTTTCCCCGGGCGAAATACTGGTTTGGCGACCGCAGCCACGAGTATGTCATCCGCCTCGAAAAGCTCCACTCCGACACCTCCCGCGAACTGGTGGAAATACCCTCACGCCTGCG
This sequence comes from Verrucomicrobiales bacterium, assembly GCA_038210825.1. GTDB lineage: Bacteria > Verrucomicrobiota > Verrucomicrobiia > Verrucomicrobiales > V1-33 > CAIZWU01. The sequence continues at coordinate 25,067 of JBBQWG010000004.1, read as the reverse complement.
ATACCTGATCAGCAGCCACGACAGCATGGCTTATTTTGGCCACACGTTTGAGATCGAAGTCCGCAGTTTGGCCTCGGCTTCAGGGGAAGCTCCGGCTCAAGCGTCCAAGGAACTTCGGGATTGGCTCTCCGAACACCGCATCCGGGCCCTGTTCCGGGAATATCTCGCCGATCTGCCCACGATTCAGGCGATCGCCCGTCCCCTTTCCCTGAATGCTGACCTCCAAATCTTCAGTCTCAGTCTCGCCCCACCCGGCATACGCCTTCCGGGCGTCGCCAGCGAGCTGGAGGTCGACCGCTACCTCGGAGCCTGGCAATATACCTCCGAGGCGATTCTAGGCCGTCTGGCGCTCGGATAAACGGCCATTCCCCTGGGGCCGGGCTTAAGCCAGCACCTCCTGCCAGTGGTGGACGTCTAATCCGAAGGCCCCGTACCCAATCGGGGCAGAACAAACATCAACAGACCCATCAAAGTCAGGATGCCGAGGACCAACAGAGCCCACCGGAAGATGAGACGGTCCCGGGCGGCTTCTTCCTTGTCGAGATTCCGCCGTCGGGCAGGATCGGTGTGCAGGGCCACTGGCGAAGCCTTGGATTGAAAGCGTCCCCGGTCGCCTTGAGGGCGCTGCACCCGGTTCCATCGTTCTGTTTCGTCCGACATAAAATATCACGGTAAGGAATTCCCGACCGGCCTGCAACTCCAAAGGCACAGCATCGAGTTATGCCCACCTATATAATAAGAGAATCTTTATCAAATTTAAAACTCAATCATAGTAAGGGCGGTGAATAACTGGCACAACCGTGTTCCTCATTGTAGTGGTTGGAGTTCCACAGCGTGAAGGCCGGGGGATAACCCGGGGAAGGACTTCCGGTATCATGGGTGATTCTCACCCCTGATGGAATTCCTCACCTTGATTCCCGCATTCTTCACAAGGTTGCCCGCAAAGGGTCAGGAGGCGGGGTCCCCTCGGATGGGGCAGCGCAAATCAGAGCCAAGGCCTCCCCTTCCAAAGCAGCGGCCGCAGCCGCAGTTTCAGCTTCCTTTTTGCTGCCCCCCCCGCCTTCCCCCAAGGCGATGCCATTCCACTCGACCCGGGACACAAAGTTCTTTTTATGATCGGGCCCGTCTTCGCGCAGGATCACATACCGCAGGCTGCCGGTCCTCAAGGCCTGCAGCATCTCCTGAAGGTGCCCCTTGGGGTTCACTTCGGCCGGAGTCTCCTGGAGCTGGGCAAGGGCATCGGCGCAGAGGCGCAGGGTCATGTTCCGCGCCGCCTCGAGTCCTCCATCAAGGTAGACGGCCGCAGTCAGGGCTTCCATGGCATCGGCCAGCGAGCCGTCCCGGTCCCGGCCGCCACTGCTCTCCTCCCCGCGGCCCATTTTCAGGAAGTCCCCCAGTCCAATCCGCCGGGCATAGATTGCCAGAGCTGGACGGGAGACCATACGGGCCCGCAATTTGGTCAGGATGCCCTCGGCGGCACCGGGAAAGGCTTCAAAAAAATGATGCGAAAAGATCAGTTCCAGCACGGCGTCCCCCAGATATTCCAGCCGCTGATTGTCCGGCCGGGGTTTCTGGGTTTCGTAACCGAGGCTGGGATGGGTCAGGGCTTCTTCAAGGAGCCCCGGATTCCGGAAAGAGTAGCCAATCAACACTTCCAGCGGCTCCATAGTTTGGGTCAGAGGGGAATCGGTGGACTGGGCCTGCCAGTGGGGCCGGAGTGGCCATCGGGAAAATGGGGTGACCGACGGGATTCGAACCCGCGACAACCAGAATCACAATCTGGCGCTCTACCGCTGAACTACGGCCACCATACTGCCGGAGCAGAACTTTCACATAATGGCCAGCCGGGAGAAATTCCAGGGGAAAGTTTTCGATGAAGTTTTCGATGAAGTTTTCAGAGTTTCAGTTTTCAGTTTTCAGTTTTCAGTTTGATGGTGCATTCAGCTTTCGAACCTGTGACTGACCGCTGACGGCTGCCCGCTGCCCGCTGACTTCTGCCCGCTGCCCGCTGCCCGCTCTCCCTCCTTCCACCCATGCCCTCTCCCATCCCTGCCACCGGATTTAAAGAATGGTCCCTCGTCTGCGCTGCCCTCGGCCATGGCGCCCAAAGCCTGATCCTGCGCAAAGGCGGCATCCATGAAGGCCGGGGCGGATTTTGGTGGCGTCACGACCGATTTTGCCTTTTCCCCACTCACTTTCATGAGCAAACCACTCAATACCCATGGACTCCTCCCCAGCCGGTGACCATGGCGGCACATCCGGAGGGTCTCCACACCATAGATTATGTCGCGGAGGTCGAAACCAAGCACCAGATTGCCGATTGGGAAACGGTGGTCCGGCTCAGCGGTCTTCATTTTTGGACGGAGGACACCCTGCGTGAACGTTTTGACTATTCCGAAGCCACCGGCATCAGCCTCGCCTTTCTCAGGGTCTTCCGTCTCAGTGAGCCATGGACCTTTCCTGACGAAAAAAAGTTTGGCGGCTGCCGTTCCTGGTTGGATCTGCCCCCGCCGCCCGGCATGGTGACTCTGAGTCCGGTGCTTGATGAGACCGCCCACGCGGCCAGGCGGGCCGCTTTGGCACAGGCGTTAGGCCCGCTCGCGGTTTCCGGGCCCGCCTGAACCGGCAGCGGGCGACAGCCTGTGATTCCGGAGCCGTCATTCCGGAGCCGTCACACCGTAAACCTGGACGGGGGAGGGCAACCCTTTGAGGGGATGGCAGCCGGCGTCTTCAAAGGCAAACGGAGCTCCGGGCCAGTCCTCCACAAAGGCATGGCTGGCGAGCAGAGGATGACCGGTTTTCCGGGTCAGGGATTCCATGCGGAAAGTGGTGTTCACTTCCGATCCAAGCAGGGTAAACGAAGCGTCAGGCATCCGGCAAAGAGCGGCCTCCCCGCAGTGCAGGGCCACGCCGCATTCCAGCAACGCCTCGGGGGGCGGGGCGATCCTTAACAAGGCTAGAGCCGCCCGCACCGCCTGCTCCCGCACCATGGGTCCACTCCCTGACCACCAGGCGAAGGCGCAGTCGCCGATGAATTTGTCGAGGACTGCCCCATGGTGTTCGAGAATCCGCCGGCACTCGTCACACCAATAACGCATGGCCCCCGCCAGCACGGAGGGGGACAGCCGGGACGACAGGGGCGTGAACCCCTTGAGGTCGGCCACCAGCAGGACCACCTGACGGCTCTGGGGGGCACTGATGAAGGTCGCGCCGCTGGATGGGGGCGCAGTCTCCTCCGGGGACGCTGTGCATTGAAAAATAAAATGCTGGTCGCCCAACCTCAGCCGGTCGCCATGGGCGAGGCGACGCATGCCCCGCACGGGGATGCCATTGACGAGGGTTCCGTTGGCACTCCCCAGGTCCATGATCTGCCAGACATCCCCATGAAGCAGGATGCGGGCATGCTCCCGGGAAATGGAAGGTTCCAGCAGCCGGACCCCCGCGGATGGGGCGCGGCCAATCACGGTGCCGGTTTCCACCAGGGGATGTTCGGCAGGCGGGGAAATCTGGATCAGACAGGCGGCCATCGGCTTCCCTGTCTTCTCACAGGAAGGGGCGGCTGTCATCCCTTTTGCAGGACGGAACCATCCTTAAACGTGGCAGCAGGTCGATCAAACCCTGGGACGGAAGGGTGAGGCGGGCGGATGGGCCATCCCCTGGAGGCCGGCCCTGCTTTGGACTGGGTGTGGCTTGCCACCGCTTTGGGACACGGGCGTTCTGCCGCAGGGCAGAATTCTCCCCGGGCTTGGCCTCCCACGCCACCTTTGCCGCGAGGAGCCGGGCAAAGTTTCCCCCCACCCACCTCATGTCCACTCACTCCGGCTGCTCCCTTCGCCGCTGAATCTCCCGGAACAACCACACCCGCGCCAAGGCCCAGTGCCGCTCGGCCGTGGCCAGACTGATCCCCAGCACCTCGGCGGCTTCCGCCATTGTCAGGCCCACAAAATAACGCAACTTCACCAGCTCCGCCTTCTGCGGATGTTGGGCCGCCAGCCGGTCGAGGGATTCGTGCACCTCAAACAGTTCCGACTCTCCCACCGGGGCGGCAATCTCCACCGCCTCCACCTCCACCCGCTGCAGCTTCCCCCCATGCCGCTCCGCCCGTTTGCTCCGCGCCCGGTCGATCAGAATCCGCCGCATCGCTTCCGCCGCCGCACTGAAAAAATGCCAGCGGTTCTGCCACCCCTGCACCTCCCCGCCCACCCGCAGCCACGCCTCATGCACCAGCGCCGTTGCCTGCAGGGTGTGCCCGCCCGCCTCCCGGCTCATCTTCTCCGCCGCCACCTGCCGCAGCTTCTGATACACCAGCGGCAGCAACTGGTCCGCCGTGATCCGCCCCCCGTCGCTGGCCCGGTTCAGAAGTTGTGTGAGATCGTCCATGGGAAAAAGGATCCCTCAATTCCTAAGGTATTGCCTGGCGCGGGGAGATTGTAATCAGGAGGTTCCCGCTATTGTTATCCTTGTGCATTCCGAGCATAACCTGAATGGAATGTTGGCATTGGTCAATTGGTCACGGTGAGGTGTCACTCCGCCGGTGAGCCCCATCCACCGCGGCGCGCGCGGCGGCGAGGGCCGCCCGGGTAACTTCGAGAGCCTTGGTGGCATCGGCGTCCTGAGCGACCGCCGCCAGGTCATTCACCAGGGCTGTTTGTTGATCAAGATGTTCCTTTGTCAGGCGGGTGGCATCGGTTGCCAGGTAATAGTTTTGATTGCCCTTGGCGATATGGACCATGTTCATTCCATCAGTGCTGGCGGTTTCGCCCGATTCGTCAAAGACAGAGTCAGCGAAATGAAACCGCTGTCCTTGCAGAACCGGTTGCAGGTGGGGCCATGCACTGGCGGGTATTGCTTTCGCCTCCGCCAGTTCCAGGAAGGCGGTGCGCGCTTCTGCATTTTCCGCGGCCAGCTGGGCGAGCATTTGAAACGGGATGATGCCTTGCTCCTCCTCCGCCATCTGGACAAGCGAGGGCACGCCGGCACCGTCCGGCAGTTGTGCCAGCGTCATCGCCGCGTAATACCGCCAATTCCCACTGGCCTGCTCGAGGTCCGGCACGGTGGAGGCCCCTCCATAGCGGTTCAGCACCTCGAAAAGCGGGGCCACATCCCGGTCAGTAGTGGGGTGTCCGGCAGCCAAGGCCAGCGACTCCCGCGCCGCCTGCGTGGCTTCTTCCCGCCAACTGTGTTCGTCGGGAGCGAGCCGCTCGAGGTTGGCCGCCAGCAACGCGATCTCCGGGGCTTCTGCCGTCAGCCGCAGCATCTCCAGCGTCTGGGCCAAAGCTTCGGGGCCGCCAATTTCCGCAAGGGCACCGAACAGGGCGGTCCGGGCGGAGTCATAACCCAGTTTCCGCACGCCAGCAGGGCCGAAAGAAACGTCATTGAACGCCATCAGATAGTCCCGGATCGCCGGCAGCGCGGCGGGGCCTTGTTCTACCAGTAGCCGAAAATCCTTGTTCCAATTTTCGGTAACTTCCCGCGTCAGCGAACCCTCTGACAAAACCACGGCGCTGAGGCGCCCCACCAGGCCCTGCGGGGTAGCGAGGGCCGTCTTGGGATTTCCCGCTTCGACTTTTGCCGGGCCATCGGCCGGCGTGCCCATCACGGGTCGAATCCGGCCCCGGGCTTGGAATGGGGCGATGGCAGCCGCCGGCTCAGGTAGCTGCGGATTTCCGGCCCCCTCCCGCACGAAATCGCCAGCGGGCATGATGCCGATTCCTGCGGAGCTGACCCAGTGCATCAGCCCCCAACCGACCAGTCCCAACCCCATCCCGCTGGCCGTGAAAACCAGCCACCGGGGGGTAGGGGAGGGCGATTGGCGTTTCATCGGATGAGTAGGGCGCTGGCTCCAGGCAGGAGCCAGCGCCCGCGTTGGAGGTTATTTATTATGGATCACAATGCTGCCCCCGGCGATGGCCTGCGTCGGCGATCCGCTGATGTCATCGCTCCCCGCCGTATTATCGTAGACGACGCTGTCTCCGTCGTTCATGTCCCAGATCTTGATCCGGAACTTATCGATCCCACCGCCGCCAGCAGATTGGCCATCGGTGGCAGTGAGCAGGAATCCGTAGTGGCCGGTGCCATTGATGGTGCCGCTGCCTTTATATTGACCTTTGGGACCGGAGACCACCAGCCATTCGTAACTGGTGCTGCTGAACTTTAGGCTCCCGGCCTGGAACTGGAACGCGGTCTCGCCGGTCGGCACGGTCATTCCCCTTTTGTATTTGGAGGTGAACCCGAAGTGAGCCTTGCCGGTCAGTGTGGGATTGGGCACATACGCGCCCGCCGGCGAATGAATCCAGCCACCGCCGGTCACAAAGCCCGCACTGGGGTCGTAGATGACGATATACTGGTAGGCCTGGGAAACCGAGTTCCCGCTCCCATCAACCACCGTCACTGTGGGCTGGTAGACTCCGGCTGCGGTATAGACGTGGGTGGCATTTGCCGGACTGGCCGGATCGTTGATCACGGTAGAGGGCGAGCTATCATCCCAATGGAACGAGATGCTTTCCACCCCAACCTCATCCGAGAAGGAGGCACTGAGCGCAGCGGAAGCTCCAACCGCGTAAAGTCCTGCCGAAGTCACGCTGCTGATCCCGGGCGGGATGGTGTCCTGCACCGTTACGTCAAAGCTTCCCGTGCCCATGTTCCCGGCGGCATCCTTGGCCGTGATCGTCACCGTGGTGGTGCCCAGCGGGAACACTGTCCCGCTATCCTGCGAATACGTCAGGCTGGTCACGCCTACGGCATCCGTTGCCGTGGCTGCCGCATACGTCACCACCGCTCCGGCGGCGCTGGTGGCCTCCACGGTCACGTTGGCGTGGGCGTCCACCACGGGTGCCGTGGTGTCTGCCACTGTGACTGTAAAGCTGCCCGTGCCCGTGTTGGCCGCCGCATCGTTCGCGGTGATGGTCACCGTGGTGGTGCCTAGCGGGAAGGTCGTTCCGCTGTCCTGCGAATACGTCAGGCTGGTCACGCCGACGGCGTCGGTGGCGGTGGCGGCCGCATACGTCACCACGGCTCCGGCCGCGCTGGTGGCCTCCACGGTCACGTTCGCGTGGGCGTCCACCACGGGAGCCGTGGTGTCGGCCACCGTGACTGTAAAGCTGCCCGTGCCCGTGTTCCCGGCGGCATCCTTGGCCGTGATGACCACCGTGGTGGTGCCGATCGGGAAGGTCGTTCCGCTGTCCTGCGAATACGTCAGGCTGATCACGCCCACGGCGTCGGTGGCGGTGGCTGGCGCATACGTCACCACGGCTCCGGCCGCGCTGGTCGCGGGCACGCTGACATTGGCGTGGGGGTCCACCACGGGGGCCGTGGTATCGACCACATTGACCGTCCGCGTGGCGCTGCCGCTGACATTGGCGCTGTCCGTGACACTCCAGGTCACGGCGTAGGTCCCGGGCAGATTGGCTACCACCGAGTTGGAGGAAATGACCGGCAAGAGGGTCCCGTCTTCCACATCGTCCGCCGTCCCTCCGGGGTCGGAGTAACTGGCGGCGGCTTCAAAGGTGAGCGGGTTTGCGCCGGTCAAGGTCACCACCGGCGCGTTATTGGTGACCGTCACCGTGAAGGTGCCTATGCCCGTATTCCCGGCGGCATCGGTGGCCGAAATGGTGACCGTGGTGTTGCCCAACGGGAATACCGTTCCGCTATCCTGCGAATACGTAAGGCTGATTACGCCCACGGCGTCGGTGGCGGTGGCTGGCGCATACGTCACCACGGCTCCGGCCGCGCTGGTCGCGGCCACGGTGACATTGGCGTGGGGGTCCACCACGGGGGCCGTGGTATCGACCACATTGACCGTCCGCGTGGCGCTGCCGCTGACACCGGCACTGTCCGTGACACTCCAGGTCACGGCGTAGGTCCCCGGCAGATTGGCTACCACCGAGTTGGAGGAAAGGACTGACGTAAGGGTCCCGTCTTCCACATCATCTGCCGTCGCTCCGGGGTCGGAGTAACTGGCGGCGGCTTCAAAGGTGAGCGGGGTTGCGCCGGTCAAGGTCACCACCGGCGCGTTATTGGTGACCGTGACCGTGAAGGTGCCTATGCCCGTGTTCCCGGCGGCATCGGTGGCGCTGATGGTGACCGTGGTGGTGCCAATCGGGAAGGTCGTTCCGCTATCCTGCGAATACGTGAGGCTGATCACGCCCACGACGTCCGTCGCGGTGGCGGCCGCATACGTGACCAGGGCTCCGGCCGCGCTGGTCGCGGGCACGGTGACATTGGCGTGGGCGTCGACCAAGGGGGCGGTCGTATCCCGTACCGTCACCGAAGCGATGGCCACCGCAGTCTTGGACGGCACGCTGTCGTCCATCGCCGTCATCGAAACCGCATAAGTTCCAGCGTTGACGAACGCATGGGTGGTTAGGCCATCGAAGCTGCCGTCTGGTGCATCTGCAGCTGTCTCCGTGTAATTCGAGCCATCGCCGAAGTTCCAAGTGTAGCTAACGACCGCCCTGCGCGGGTCGCCATGGTAGGTGGCATTGGCAACGAACATCACCAATTGATTCTGGGCCGGCAGATTAGGTTCGACGGCGAGACTCGGGAGGATCTGGTTTTGATAGGTCCTTAGCGTCGCCGTAGCCGTGCTGCTCGCGCCAAAGCTATCTGTCACCTGAAGCGACACGGAATTATTTGGGAGGCCAGTAATCGGGTCTGTAGGATAATCAGCCGGAGAAACCAACAGCGACTGGAGCGTCGCCCACGGCACCGTGGGCGAAACGCCTGTCGCGACGAGCGTCCCTTCGATGAACCACTGATAGTTCGTGATACTGTCGCCCGCCGCGATGTTCGCATCTGTCGAACCCGCTCCGTTGAGCACGAGGGGGTCGCCGATGTTGATTTCATAAACCCCGCCCGCATTGGCCAACGGTGCCTGATTGCCCAGGTTCACATTCACAGTTGTGGTGCTCGTCGCGGTATATCCCTGACTGTCCGTTACAGTCAGGGTCACGAGATACGAGCCAAAAAGCGGGAAACTGTGCGTTGCTGTCGCCCCGCTGACGGCGGGACTGCCGTCGCCCCAGTTCCAGGAATAGTTCACAATCGTCTCTGCGGGGCTGGAAGCTCCCGCATTAAAGGTTACGGTCTGATTTGGTGCGACAGCATTTGGGCTAGCGGAAAAACTCGCAATTGGGGCCCTGAGTGCCGCCGGAAAAACAAACGATGGCTCGTTTGCTGTGCTGGTATAGGAAGTACCAGTATAAACACTGCCGCTGCCGGTCATGCCTGTAGAGTAGAATGCCACGCGCCCGCCGCCGCCGTTGCCGCCACTATAATAATAATAGTTATAGTATGGATAATAATATGGATAGCCCGAATTTCCAACGTAGCTGGCGTAATTTGCAGATCCACCAGAGCCTCCATCCGCGCGAAGCACAGCACCGGATGAATTAATAATGGAAGGTGCCGCGCAGACGATAGTACCACCGGAGCCGCCACCGCCGCCGCCGTTGGCATCCTGTCCACTTCCAAGTCCTCCGTCACCTCCTCTTACAGATACCACTGCCGTGGAAAAAAAATGGAGTTCCTGCTGTGCCACAAGCACCAAGGCCCCGCCGCCTGCCCCGCCCGATCCGCCGGTTTCATTTGTTCCCCAAGTAATGTAGTCGCCGCCGCCGCCGCCGCCGCCGCTTCCTCCATACAAGTCCGAAACGGAAAAAGTTGAGTAAGTTGAGCCTCCACCGCCACCGGCAGCGCCTTGTCCCGTTCCACCAAGCAAGGCATGGCCCGCACCGCCGCCGCCGGAATGCTCGCCAACTCCGCCTCGGCCCGCACCCGGACCTAAACCGTTCGTTCCGCTACTACCTCCGCTGCTTCCTCCAGAAAATCCGCCCAGTCGTCCCGTGGCCCCAGCAATCGAAGAATTGGACAACACTCTCCCCGCGCCGGATGCACCGGAGAGATTCAGGGAGGTTCCAATCTTCATATCCCGCCTAGCCAAGAGGCCCAATGGGCGATTGCCGGCGATGTTTACCGTCACTCCAGCCGGTATCGTGAGACTGGTGAATGTAAACAGCGCAACCGGCTGCGGATTGGGCCCTACAGTATTTCCGACAATTCCAGAGCCAAGAGAGACGCCGTTGCGAGTGATGGTGAGCGCGGTGGTATCGATGGCGAGCGTGTCGCCGGCGTTGAGTACCAAAGAATTTCCATTATTGAGCGGCGCATAAAGATCGGGATCGAACAGGGAGCGGGTGATGGCATTCTGCCCGGAAACCGGAAGGGTTAGCGCAGCAAGAAACCAGCAAGTGGCGGTGATTACGGAGATGGTTTTCATGAGGATTGAAAAGTCTGAAAAAGAAGTCGTTTGAGATTTGTGAGCGTGTGTTTCGGGCTATCGACTAACTACAAGTGGACGGAAGTGGAGAATTGCTGGCGCGATGCCTGAAGGCGGAGCGCGCCGGAAAGGCGGTCAGCTCCCAATGCGGATTTTTGGGTCGGAACCCCTCAAAAACTTTCGGAAAGGTTCCCATCTCGCGGCCCGGCCCCTGTTTGAGCAGACCATAGCTCATAGCCGGTCGTGGCAGTAATCACCAGAACAGGGCCAAGTGCCCGAAGAGCTGACATTCAGCCTGAGCATTCGAAGCGTCTGACCTGGGTGATATTGGCTTTTCATTGTGGTGTGTTAGTAGTGGTTTGATGTCGGACGAGCAGCAGGTCAAGTTAAACTCGCGGCCGGGAGCCTGCTCACCCCTGCAGTTCTTAATGCGGATTTTTGGAGAGAAACCCCTCACTAAGTTTCAGAAATTTTTTGGGGAGTGCAGCCCTGCCCCGTTTTCGTGGTAAAAAGATCCGTGGTTACAATGGTCTCCTTCACCTCAATGCCGGGCGACCACGCCAGACTGGCCGGCTCTTCCGCCATCCATTGGTCGCCGTCTTCCGGGGTCAGGATCACCTGCATCCGGTTGTGGATCTTCCCCAACATGGTCTCCGGATCCGCCTCCGTCCTCACCATCGTGTAACAGAACCCATGCTCCTCGTGTTTCTCCCACAACCCGGCCGCCAAAATGGGCTCCTCCTCCACTCGCTCAAAAAATGGCAGGTCATCTGGCCCGTCTTACCGCTAAATTCATATCACCTGCTCATGGGGATCAGGCACCGTCCAGTGGCCCACGCCTTCTTCCGCATGGTGCCCCGCTTCTCAATCCGCGCATTGTTGATGGATTTGGCCTACGGCCGCTGAACTCCCCAACGCATTCCGCGGCACCCCCGCTCCACCGTGTAAACCGGAGCCTGCCCGCTGGCATTTTTTCAGCGCCGCGGCAGAAGCAATGCGGCGGATTCTGATCGACCGGGCGCGGAGCAAACGGGCGGAGAAACGGCGGAGGTTGCTGCAGGACCGGCGCGCCAGCAAGTGCATGCCGACGCGCAAGCAGAATGAGATCTTCTCGGAACAGCAGATCAGGGGACCGGCGTCAGCAGCACGTTGACATACCGGTTCTTTTTCACCCCTTGGGCGAGAATCTGCCCGGTGTTGTTGATTTTAAAAGCCGCCATGAGTTCAATCCCGGAGGTGTCCGAGGATGACATGAGGCTGTTGAGATCCCGCATGCCGGTGGTCGGGTGCCATCGAAACGCGTGTTCAAGAGAGTTCCGGCCGCTCCTTGTGGATCGCCCCACGACGAAACCGGCGTCGTTGATGCAAAGGGCTTGGTTGGTGGCACCTCCGAGCGTGGGAAGCTGCTGCATGGTCCCGTCGATGTACCACACGCAGGCCAGACTGTTGTGGGCGTATCCGGCGGCTGAGCCGTAGCCGTTTACCGAGCGCGCGGTGGTGCTGCGGCTATCCAGTCCAATCATAACAGTGGTCCCGGTCGCTACGTCGAGTTCCCAGCGAAAAGCGTGGCTGAGGCTTGAACTCTCGGGTTTGCAGGAACCGGCCAACCGCAAGGTGGTTCCGTCAAAATGAATGCCCGTTGCCCCACTTTGGAGAAGATTCACCGGGGGATCCCCGATAGTCGGAATCGTCCATACGGTCATGCCCTGCGCTTCGACACGCCCCACCACGGCGCCCATCACTCCCGTGACGGTGTTGTTAGCGCCGAATACTATAAACTGGCCGTCGTGGGAAACACCGTAGGCGGAGCGCAGAACCAAGGGCGAGCCCGCCGGGAGGAGTGCATTCCAGTCTCCCGCAACATATCCGCCACCCTCGACTGGCTGCCAATATACCGCTCGCGGCGAATCCACGCTCCCTCCACGGCCAACGATGAGGCCCGTATCACTGATGTCGGTGGGCGTTTCGGAGGTCCAGGTGCGCGGCAACGCCACTGCAGTGCCCGCCGACCACATGTATATCGGTCCAGACACCTCGGTATTTCCCGACCACACACTGGTGTGCCCGACCACCACGCCGTGGTTGTTGATGGCAGTCACCCCGCTGCGGAACGTGCCGGCAGGCGGAGATATCGGCACGAGACTATAGGTCTGGGCTTGGACGCCCGCGGTGGCCAAGGCGATTCCCCCGATGAGAGCGGCTCTCAACGCGGGACGGTTGGAAGGAGGCATAAGGGCCGAACGCGATGTGATTGAGACGTTGGTTTTCATGAATGTAGCGGGGTTGAGTTGATTTGTTTTGCAAAGGTTTTCCCCGGAGCGCCCGGCGTTGGCCGTGATCCAGTTTTCCCCACACCTCCAAATGCGGATTCACGCGGATGGAACCCCTCAAAAATCTTCAATCAATTGCAGAGCAAACCATCATTTATTGTCCTGCCCAGCCTTTTCGATCATAGCCTCTGCTTCATTCAGGAGCAGATGAACCGTCAGCCATTCATACCATATGCTTGTCCGGGCCCGCTCCGGCCACTTTCCGTGCATTTCCTCCCGCGCGCGGTCGAGCGTTTGCCTGGCGTAATCGAGCTGGCCGTCGGCGCAGCGGATCATTGCCAAGACAGTAGTACACGCCGCGCTGGCATTCGGGAGGCTGGAGATGTCTCGGACGCGTATCATTATGTTCTGCGCTCTCTCCCTTTTTCCGGCTCTGAACTGCTGCAGACCTTCAGTGATCCCGAAAAAAGTATCCTCGCCCCATTGCTGCTTGAGCTTCTTTGTCAATGTTTCGATATCGGCGGCGGGGATGCCGCAATTAGGCGCCAGGAGACAGGCTCTCAGTGCGGAGTGGCCCTTGTCCCCGTCGAGGGGATCGCCGTTGCTCCGGTCCAGCAATTCCCTGCAGACCGCTTGCCACGCGGGCACGTTCCGTTGCGCAAAAACGACGGTTGCCAGTGCGATCGAACTGTCCCCGGCGGTGGACGCCTTGTTTTCCCGAAGAAGTTTTTCGGCCTCGGCAAACTTTCCTGCCCTCGCCAGCCTATCGGGAGTTACAGGCCATTCCTGATTCCAAAATTCCTCCTTGGTTTGCAGCGCCCGTTTATAGCCTTCTTCGAACTCTTCGGAGATGTAATTGAGCCTAGGCAGCTGGATGAGCGCGTCAGTGTTGCGGGCCTGCGGCGGAAGCACGACCGACTGCAAAGTGCTGATTTCGGCGAGCGGAGAAACGTCCAGACCGGCCGGGCAACCGTCGAGAAAAAGATGTGTCAGAGGCAAATCCCCAAGAGGGGTCAGATCAGTGAACTGATTGGACCCGGCGTAAAGCGTGTCCAGCGGCATGCCTTCGAGCGGAGTCAAATCCGTGACGCCCGTTTCGCTGATCCTCAATGTCCTAATCGGTAGTCCCTGGAGAGGAGAGAGGTTTTGCAGCGGAAAGCCATCAAAATTCACCTTAAAGCCTGTCGCGTCTCTTTGAATACGCTGACGATCGCCGCCGGCGAGTTTCAGCAGGCCATAACTCTTCCAGAACTCGTCTGCGGAACTCCGGCTGCTCTCACCAAAGTCCCCAGGACCGATGACCGTCAGTTTTGGGTGATTGCGTAAAGTCTCAATGGCCGCGACCTCTTCCTTGGGTAGTTCCAGGAAATAATAGGGCAAGGAGAGGACACCCAGTTCCTTCAACTCCCTTAAGACACTGTAGCCACGGGCCGCGCCACAGCCTGCCAAAGACAATTCTTTTAGCGGCATCCCCTTGAGGAATGACAAGTCTCCAACCGGCGTACTCTCAAGCGAGAGGACGGTTAAAGGAGCGCCCGCGAGCGGAGAAAAATCCACGCCTGGAATCCGGTCGCACACCAAATTACGAAGCGGCATTCCCTTTAATGGCGACAGGTCCATAACGCCGGTGTCAAAGAACGACAAGTCCTGCAGCGACATATCTTTTAACGCGGAAAGGTCGCTCACGTAGGTTCCGCCAATATTCAGTTTCTCCAGGCGCATTCCCTTGAGCGCCGTGATATCATTTACGGGGCAGGGTTTCCGCCTGAAATCCAGTCCGACTCCTTTATCACGCGCCATGTAACTCAGTGAGAGCTCCCGCAACGGTATGCCACGGAGGGGCCCGAGGTTGGTAACATGCTCACATCCGTCCAGCGAAAGACGATCCAGGGGCATCCCTTCCAGCGGGGTCAGGTCCGCAATATCAGTTCCGCTCAGATCCAGCTTCAGGTGCCCGTCATTTCCGGCCGTCAACCGCTCGTCGAGGCGCAGCCCAGGAGGAATGGGCAGATCTTTGAGCCGCTCCAGCCAGTAGCGGAGAAGGAGCTTGTTTTCCTCGCCCAGCAGCCTGCCTGTCCGGAGGAGTTCTGCGGCTGGGCGCTGCTCGGAGGTCATGACATCGAGAAGTTCCACCAGGCTGGCCCGTGACAGCTGCGGCCTAGTGGTCAATTCCGCTGCCAGCTTTTCGCACAAACCCGCATTCAGTTCCGCCCTCTTTTCAGCAGGGGCCATCCGCATTACCGCGCGGTAAAGTGCGCCGGCTTCTGAAAACAAAAACTGGGATTGCAGGATGTCCGCCTTGTTCAGGAGGTACTCCGGCTCATCGGGCATTAGCTTGACAGCGATGTCCAGTTTTTCGACAGCCTCATCAAACTTTTCTCCCGAGGCAAGAGTCCGGGCCATCGCTGCAAAGGCCGGGGCGCTGGACCGGAGTTCCGTCAAGGCTGCATAGGCGCGCAATGCCTGCCACACGCTCACGCCGCTTCCCGCGAGGATCGCCACCGCAACCCCGGCCGACGCCGCAAATCCAAGTTTGTTCCGCCGAACCATTTTTCGGAAACGGTATACTCCTCCAGGTGGGCGCGCGGTGACCGTTTCGTCATTCAGATGGCGCTGGATGTCCGCCGCCAGACTGCCGGCCGTATCATACCGTCGCGTGCGGTCTTTTTCGAGCGCCTTCATCACGATCCAGTCGATATCACCCCGCAGGGATCCACTTAGTTTTCCAGCGTCTGACTGCCGCTGCTTGGCAGCGGTGATCTGGGCCGCGGCCGGCAGGGTGCTCAGCCGGGTCGAGGGGCGCGGCGGCTCCTGCTCCCGGATGGTGCGGCGCATGGCGTCGAGGCCGGAGGCGAGCAATAGTTTCGCATCAAATGGTGTTTGCCCTGTCAGCAGTTCGTAAAGCAGGACGCCCAGAGAGTAGATGTCGCTCCGGGTATCGATATCAAGCCCGCTCATTTCGGCCTGTTCCGGGCTCATGTAGAGCGGGGTGCCCAACATTTGCTCGAACTGGGTGTAAATGGTAAGGTCGGTGAGGCGCTGCGGTTGAATGGCCTTGGCCACACCAAAGTCGATGACCATGGGCACGGGCACGCCATCGTGCAGGGTCACGAGGATGTTGGAGGGCTTGAGGTCGCGGTGAATGATGCCTTTTTGGTGGGCGTGCTGCACGGCATGGCAGACGGTGATAAACAGCCTGAGGCGTTCAGCCGTCGGGAGGTTGGCTTCGTCGCAGTATTGGGTGATCTTGAGGCCCCGCACCAGTTCCATTACAAAAAAAGGCCGTCCGAGGGCTGTGCCCCCGCCATCAAATACCTTGGCGATGTTGGGATGGTCCATCATCGCGAGGGCCTGCCGCTCCTGTTCAAAGCGGGCGATCACCTCCTTGGTGTCCATGCCGGGTTTAATGATCTTCAAGGCTACGCGGCGGCGCACCGGGAGTTCCTGTTCAGCCACCCAGACCACACCAAATCCTCCTTCTCCGAGTTGCTCCATCAGCTTGTATGGGCCGATACGGTCGCCGGGCTGCTCCGCTTGGAAGGGGCCGGCCTCGGTGGCGATGGCGGGAATGCGTTCGGTGATTCCCGTTAGAAAGTGCGCCGCCTTACCGTGATCCTGAAGCAGGGACTCCACTTCCCGCCTGAGGGCCAGATCCTCCCCGCAGGCGCTATCGACGAAGGAAGACTGTTGTTCCGGGGCCTGTTGGAGAGCTTGGAAAAAAAGCAGCCCGGCCCGGTCATCGGGTTCCTGGGGCACCGGAAAAAAGTGAGAACTCATCACAGGAAGAATGCGGATTTCCGACCAAAAACCCCTCATCAAAAGAAGGGCGCATCATCATATCTCTTTTCCGGTCTCCGGCAACTCTGCAGCAGCTCTCCGTTGGAAAATGGACCGGGCTGGGGCCCGCCGCTTTCCAGCCGGCTAGTTCCTCCCAGCAGCACAGAGATGTAATTTGTTGAATTTAAGGAGAATGCCGGCGGTCGGACTCGAACCGACAAGGCCTTGCGGCCAACAGATTTTAAGTCTGGTGCGTTTACCATTTCGCCACGCCGGCGGATCCGGGGATCGCGGAGGCAGCATGCGCAGGCTGGCCCGGGCTGCCAGCGGCTTTTCTGGATACTGAAAGCCGTGCGGAATCCAGGAAGGGAGGGCTGTTACCCTGCGGGCAATAATCCCTGAAAGGAAGTGGAGAGTGGAAGGAGGAGGGTGGAGAGCGGGAGCCTCAAGGAGTGGCGACCATCAGGTCAAGGCCTGGCAATTCATTTCCTGCTGCGATTCCGTCTCTCAACTCTCAACCCCATACCTCTCAACCCGCATTTACCATGGAATCACCGCGCGGTCTTTGATAAAGGACCCGCGAAGGGAAGGCGGGGCGTCGAGCGCGAGCCAGACGAGGGTGTCGGCTCCTTCGGCTGCGCTGCGCGGGGCTTCGGCTCCACCCATTTCGGTGCGGCACCAGCCGGGGCACATGCTGTTGACGGTGACGCCGGGAAGGGCGGCGGTGAGCTGCTGGGTGAGCATGTTCAGGGCGGTTTTGCTGATGCTGTAGGCCGGAGCCCAGGCCTGCGGGGTGCCATCAAGCTGCCCGGCCCCGCTGGAGACATTGATGATGCGCGGCTGGTTGGATTGGGTCAGGAGCGGCACCGCCGCCCGGGTGAGCCGCAGCGTGCCGGTGACGTTGGTCCGGAAGGTTTCCGTGAGGACGTCAGGATCCAGCTCCAGCAGGTTTCCGTAATGGTCGAGCAGGGTGGCCGAATTGTTAACGAGCACATCCAGACGCCCGTAGTCCTGACTGATCCTGGCCATGGCCTGATTTACGCTTCCGGAATCCGCCGGATCCAGCCCCAACCCGGCCGACTGAGCCCCCAGCCGGGCAGCGGCGGCTTCCGCGCGCGCCGCGTCCCGGCTGGTCAGAATCACCCGCGCGCCCCGCGCAGTAAGTTGTTCCGCCGCAGCATAACCAATGCCGCGGGTGGCTCCGGTGATGAGAATGACAGGGGAGTTTGACATGGTGGGTGGAACCATCCTCATACCCGGCTTATTCGGCGGAAGGGATGTGCGCCCGGGAGACGCCCTTGTGTTTGAAGGCTTTGACGGGTTTCAGCGGTTTGGCACGCATGGGCAAGGGGCGGTGGAAGGGGGGAAAGGGGGCCGGAGAAGGTTTGGAATCCGGGGTTTTGGGTTTTGTTTTGGGTAAATCTCCGGTTTCCTGCGGAAATAAACTTAATCACAACCCGTTGATATTGAACAAAAAGATGGGTTTTTGGGCAGTGTTTCCAGTGTTTCCAAGGTTAATTGGTTTGAGTTTTTGGGTTTTAAACTTAATCGGGAGGCAGGTTTGGAGGGGTCGAAAACAAATGAACTAAAATTCACGGCCCTGATGTGGATGAAGCGGGGCGGGTTTTGAGTAAATCTTTAGGTTTTGAAATCTCGAAATGGAATTTACTCAAAACAGGTCAGTTGAAAATGAATGAGTTACATCAGAAGAGGTTCGGATTTTAGGTTTCAGAAGGCCGGGAATCCTCCGGCACCCAAAACCAACGGGCACCCCGTTTGAAGCCTTCCACCCGGACCAATCCGGCGGATTTGAGTTTTCCGAGGAGGTTGTGTACGTAGTCGCTGCGTTGGCTGGCATTCAGGGCCTCCGGCAACTTGGGCAGAAGAAGTTCATTAAGTTCTTTGCGGCTGCTTCCGGGGTAGAGTCGGAGGTAGTCGAGGACCAGTTTCCGGTAATGTTCAAAGTCTTGAGCGCGGTTTCGGACATAGGCGGCACGATGGGCCGCTTGGATCAGGGCGTGGTCGTTGATGATCAGCCGGGGCCGGTTTCCCGAAACAAGCTGGGCCTGACGCAGTTCCTTCAATGCTGAAAGATCGGGTGTTTCCCCCTTCTGAATGCGGTCCAAGGCGACAATCTGCGCCAAAGGCAAGTCGGACAAAGTCAGCAGAAGGCGGCTGTAGTTTTCATCTAGGAGCTGCCCGTGCAGGACGTAGCGCACGGTGCCTGCCTGGGTGAGGTCAAAGTCGGGCAGGGGGAAATAGCGTTGGCGTTGGCGGAGAAAGTTGTCGTGGAGTCCGTAGCCCATCCGGTCCACCATCCCCAGGCTGGCCATGGCATGAACAAGGAAGGGATTGCGGTAGCGGCGCGGGGTGCGCTCGCTGATTTGATAGTCATCCGGCGTGCCTTCGAAAAAATTGCCCCCGTTCTCAAAGACCAGCCGGTCCGTGGTTTCGATGACAACGACGCGTTCATAGCGGGTGTAGTCCTGATGGGCGAGGCAGTTGTGCAGGGCTTCAAGGACGACTTTCTGATCGTATTTCATCTGCTCCACCGGCAGGAGTTGGCTGGGAGGCAAGAACTTGACGGTGAGATTGCGGATGCGGCGGAAGACTTCGGTGGTGGTCAGGAGGAAGGGAGGGCTGAAATGTTCGTAGGCCCGCTCCGCTCCCTCCAGTCTCCAGGTAATCTGAGCCGGGTGCGGAGTCAGATGGTGAGTGGACTCCGCCTTTCCGAGTAGAAGGAGCGCAGCCCGGGTGATTCCACCATCCGCGGTAAGGCGCGCGCGGTTAAGGAAAACGGCATCACTCCATGAGTTGATTTCATCGGCATTGTTGGAATGCCGGAGGGTGAACTGAACCCGTGCCCGTTTTAAAGCTACGGGATCCAAATCGGCCAGACTGGCGGGGGGAATAACGACAGCGGACCAGTCATCCACTTCCTGCGGACGGCGCAGTTCGTCGAGTTTGTCCAGCGCCATCCCGACGATGCTTTCTCCGTCGCGTGCATAAAAATGGCGGTTCCAAGCGACAGGAGCGCCTTGGACGGCAGCTGGAATTTCGAAGAGCAGCACGCGCTGGCCGTGAACGGTGAGTTCGTGAATTTCACGGAAGGTTGGGCCGCCGGTATTTTGACTGATCTGGTGCTTGAGGGAATCCAAGCGGGCGTGGTCGGGCCGGTAGGTGGTTCCCACCACGGAACGGTCTTTATTACGCACCCCAAAAACCAGCCATCCCCGGGCCTGCTGGTGGAGGGCGGCTTCATTGGATAGGGCGGAGAAGTATTTTCCAATTTCCGGCGTGGGGTAATTGTCAGTGGCTTCCTTGAACTCCACGCATTCCGACTCCCATCGGGAGATGAGTTCGTGCAGCTTGGTTTGGAGTTCGACTTCGGTCATGTGCTGAGCAGATTTCCAATAGATTCCGCAGATCGGCGACGGCTTCCTCGCTTTCGAGGGAGAGGAAGTCCCAGCGGCGGCCACCGGGGCGGGTGGGGGAGGCGTTGACGGCGGGGAGCCAGCGCTGGGTGAGGGTCCAGGTTTTTTCGTTTGTCCCGGCTCATGCCGGTGACTTCGATGATGAGGGTGATGGGTTCCCCGTCGTCGGTGACGGCGTGGACGAGGAAGTCCGGCAGGTAGTGGCGCTCCTTGCCTTCCTTGTCGGTAGGATTTTACTTCTTCTTTTGATATTCAAAGGGCCGGCCTTTGGGGGTTTCTTTGGTGGGGAAGTCTCTGGGGATTTCCTGGGTGACTTTTCCGGTGGCGGCCCATTCGGCGCCGCGGAGGAAGGTGGTGATGAAGCCCACGCCTTCGAAGGCTTCGGTGTCATGGCCGAGGGTGGTGTGGAAGACGCGGCCCTGATGGTAGTTGATGGTCATGAGGATGGGCTCGTGGCGGCCGGCTTTTTGGAGTTCCTCCGTGTCGCTGGCGGTGGCGAGGATGGTCATGTTTGCCGCCGGGCCGCGCAGATGGGAATAACATTCGTCCCTGCTGGACATCCAGAAGTCGGGCAGGCCTTTGGTGATAGGATGTTCCTTGTCCCGCATGGTGATGAGGAATTCGATTTGCGGGCCGTGGTGGCCGCATTTGCCGGGGGTGGGGTCGCGGATGATTTTGCCTTCGTTGTTATAATAAACGTAGGGGCCGTTTTTCTCGCTGCGGTCACCCCAGCCGCCGAGGCCGATCATGAGGTTGAATTCGACCCAGTCCGGCCAGCTGTTATTGGCGGCATGGACGACGGTCAGTCCCCCGCCTGCCTTCATGTATTGTTCAAAGCTGCGGCGGGTTTCCTGGGGCCAGCCGGCGGCGTTCCAGCCGAAGTTGCTGATGACCAGTTTGTATTGGGAAAAGTCAGGGTTGAAGGCGGGATCGGGCTGTGGGGCCTTGGTTTTTTCGGATTCGCCCGCGTTGGCGAGAGGGAGCCATGAGGCTTCGCGCTCGGCTTTCCAGATGAAACGGGTGCGGGCGATATCCACGGTGAAGAGGCCGGTTTGTTCCAGATACTGCTTCATCATGATGCTGGATTTTGGCCAGACGTCGTGATTGTTCTGGCCATCGACGATGAGGGCTTTCATCTTGTCGGCAGCAGCAGCGGGCAGGCCGGCGCAGCAGAGGAGGAGGACGGTGGCAGGGAAAAGGCGGCGGGTCATGCACGCTGGCATACACCAAGCCAAGGGTCGGGGGCAACCTCTTCCGGGCCGGGAAGGTGGGAAAAGGAAGCTTTGCTGGGCGGATGAAGTCGGAAAGGGGTTGAGGGGCCGGCCGGGGTGGCTTAAAACAGTCGGCTCATCCGCCGGTGCCGGCGGTTGGTTTTCAAATCATGGCTATCAACGAAAATTGGAATATCCGGTCGCGGGCCCATAGCTGCGCCCACACTGCGCAGCCCTTTACGGATGGGGAAGTTTTTATGACCGTGCTGCTGGAAGATGCCAAAACCGGGGACCTGCTGCGGCGCGACTATTCCATGGCCGGCTGGGCGGAGGTGGAACCAACGCTGGGATCCTCCTTTTCGGTGTGGCGTAGCGAATATGAAGTGGTGAAGTCGGAAGCCCGTCCGGAAATTACTGAGAAAGAATCCGCCGAAACGCTGCTGAGGCGTTTGTGTGAGGAAGATTCCATCATGACGGAAAACACCCGTTATATTTTGGCGGTGATGCTGGAGAGGAAGAAACAGCTCAAACAAACCGGCACCCGGGAAACCGAGGACGCCACCTTCCTCGTTTATGAACACCAGAAGAGCGGTGAAGTTTATATCATCCGCGATCCGGAGCTGAAGCTCGCGCAGATCGAGGAAGTGCAGATGGAAGTATCCCGCCTCCTCGGGGGAGGCAGCGACCCCCCCGCAGAGCCCGCGCCGGCAGAAACGCCCGCCGGCGGGGTGACCACCAGTCCCGCTGATAAAGTGAACAGAGATTTGAAGGAAGCAGGAGCGGTAACTGACGGGGAGGACGAATCGGTAGAAGCGGAACTGGGCGCAGAGGAGCCAAGAGTAGAGGAACCCGGGGCGATGGATGCACCGGACGGCGATGCCGTGGTGGTCGATGACGTGCCTTGCAGGGAGGTGTCAGGGGAAGGGGTGACCTGCGGGGAACTGGCCGACCGGGAGAAGTAGGGGGCAGGCACCGGATCAACTGATGGCAGGAAGGTATCCAGGGCAGGTGTTGGGCAGGGGAGGGGTTTCCAAATCGTCCGGAAGGCCTCCAGCAGCATCCGGGCGGGAGCCCGTCCACCACGGAGATGCCAGCCATGGGCTATGCCCGCGGGTGGTCTGCGACACACCTATGCCACGGGTTCAGGTGGACCTGCGGCGGGCCGGACGGTGGCCGTCCTGCTTTCCGTTATTTGCGGTGGGAGTAGCGCTGCGCTGGGCGCGGAAATTGGCCGCCGCCGCACTGGCCTGCCGCTGGGCGGCGGCGAGGACGGTGTGCAATCTTGTCAGGCAGGCGGCGGCCCCGGGACCAAACCGGTCCTTATTGAAAGCGTGCTGGCCTGCTTCGAGACAGGAGGTCAGGATTTTGTCGCGGAGGAAAGGATCGAGCCCATAACCAATCGTCAGACTGGCCCGCGAGGAAGTCCGGTCGATCACCAGCAGCACGCTCCAGGGCCGGTGGCTGGCGGCTTCGGCGTCGGGCGGCACGCTGGCATTCAGGAGCCAGAAGCCAAACTCGCGGGGATCGGTATCCGGATGGAGCCGGCCGAGACAGACGTGGAGGCGGACCTGGGGCAGCCGCTGCTCAATGGGATCAATGGCCTTGTCGAGCAGGCGGTGGTCAGAGGGCGAGAGGCATCGGTCGACATCCATGACCCTTTTCAGGGCGGGCGGAATCCATGGAAATTTTTCGACGCAGGTCCAGCCGTTGTAACCACAATGCGGGCAGGATGGCGCAGGATCTTTTAACAAAAGATGACATCCGGGACAAGCCACCGGCGGCGGGTCGAAGACCGTGGCGGGGAGCTGGGGCGGGTGCATGGGGCGGGCGAGAAGTTATTGGTTATTAGTGATTGGAGATTGGAGATTGGAGATTGGTCATTGGTCATTGGTCATTGGTCATTGGTCATTGGTCATTGGTCATTGGTCATTGGTCATTGGTCATTGGTCATTGGTCATTTGTTGATGGTCATTGGTCATTTGTTGATGGTCATTTGTTGATGGTCATTTGTTGATGGTCATTGGTCATTTGTTGATGGTCATTGGTCATTGGTTGTTGGTCATTGGTTGTTGGTCATTTGTCATTGGTTGTTGGGGGAGATGGGGAAGATGGGGAAAATGGTCGTTATCCGATGTTTGTAGTAACGACTGAAGTCGTTATCCGATGTTTGTAGTAACGACTGAAGTCGTTTCCCCCGTTCATTATTTCCCTCATCCTTGCCACGTCATCCTTAATCCTGCACTCTGTCCATGACCAAATCTTTAACCCTGCGGACCATTTGCCATCCCGATCGCCGGTTACAACTCTGGTGGAATAGCGCCCAAGTCGGACTGTTGTTATTACCCATGAGTCCGTTACTGGGTGGGATGGGTTTGTTGTTGGCCCTGTTTGGCACCTGGAAACAACGGTATCGGGAAATTCAAGGGCGATCGCTCAATCAAGGATTTGGGGTCCTGGCCCTGTGGTTAGTCTTGACAACAGTATTTGCCAGCGATCGCCTCAGTGCCTTCCTGGGATTATTTAATTTTCTGCCCTTCTTTGCCTTATTTGTCACCTTTAGTCTGCTGATCCAGACTCCGGCACAGATGCGGCGAATTGCTTGGATTGCGATCGCCACCTCGGTCCCGATCGCCGTGATTGGCTGGGGTCAACTCTTTTGGGGATGGGAGGGACCCGTCAAATTAGGATTAATCTTAGATTGGCGTTTGGATGCCACCGGCGCACCTCCGGGACGGATGGCGTCAGTGTTTGAATATGCCAACGTCCTGGCAAGTTATTTTTTAATGACCTTTATTCTGGGGTTAGGACTGTGGGTTGAGACCTTTCAGGCATGGCGAACCCTGAAACAACAGCCGAAACAACAGGAAAAAATCCGCGATCCCCGTGATCCCCGGGTGGTGAGAACCATTGACCTCTCGGTGACAGGAGAGGAAGAAAAAGTCAGATGGGGGTTAGTGTTTTTGACCCTGGCGCTGTTGGTGAATGCGATCGCCTTGGTGTTGACCAATTCCCGCAATGGTTGGGCGATCGCCTCAATGGCGGGGGTGGTGTTTATCCTGTACCAAGGATGGCGTTGGTTGCTACTATTCGTTATCGGGGCCATGTCTGCGGTGTTGGGGTCGGCTTTTGCTCCTCACCCCCTGCGCCAAGGTTTACAGGCGATCGTTCCGGCTTATTTTTGGATGCGAATCACGGACCAGTTATATCCCGATCGCCCGGTGGCAACCCTCCGCAAGACGCAATGGCAATTTGCCTGGGATTTGACTCAGACTCGCCCCATCACCGGGTGGGGATTACGAAGCTTTAGCGAACTCTACGAAGCTCAAACTCAAGTCTGGATGGGTCATCCTCACAACCTGTTTTTGATGCTGAGTGCGGAAACCGGGATTCCGGGAATGCTGTTATTGTCCAGTTTAGTCGGTTGGGTCCTCGCAAAAGGGGTCTTAGCGTTCAAGAATTGGCCCGATCTGCCTTTAGAGAGAAATGTCGAGGGAACTGCCTCTGTCCGGGGAGTGATGACCAATGATCGCTTGATTTTTTTCACCTACCTCCTCTCCTTTGCCGGTTGTACCTTATTTCACCTCTTCGATGTCACCCTGTTTGACTCTCGGGTTAACATCTTGGGATGGTTGATCCTCGCGGCCATTTGTGGGGTAGCAGAGTCCCGGCGATCGGCGGTTTATTAAGTTATTTAGCTTCTGCCTTTGGAAATACGAGAATACACGGATCCGAATATCCGAGAAATTACGGAGATTCGATTTCTATAGATCTGCGGTGGTTGAATCAGGACGATCGCGTTTATGGTAGCTTCAGATGCCCATAGAAAGTTTGAAACTTTGAAAAATTATTATGATGATCATAGATATGATTTACCAGTTCCCGAACCTGACAGTAACCGATGTTTTTTCTCATATTTATTCCGTTGGTCGCATTACCCAACGCGATCGGCAATTTATCAAGGTTGCCCTTTTAGAACAGGACCTCAGTGAGGAAGAAATTACCCTCATCGATCGCCTAGTCTATGCCGTCCGACGCGGTTGGCTGCAAATGATTGACTAATTTCTCTCCCCCGTAGCAATTCAGTCAATCTCAACTGTAC